>JAZDHG010000098.1:0-75528 GCA_043806135.1 Candidatus Omnitrophota bacterium | reverse complement strand
ATTTCATGCATATTAAGATCACAAATTACACAATTAAGATAAATATTGGTTTGAGGTGAAAACCTTTTGATAGAATCAATGGCACCTAGAACTTTTGTATGCGCACCGGGCACTCCTCTCATAAGATCATGTATTTTAGGTGTGACCCCGTCAAGAGATATGGAAATATTCCCCAGGCCCGAGCGGCCGATTTCCTGAGCTTTTTTCTCATCAATTATAAAAGCATTGGTAGCCAAAAGAGCATCAAAGCCAAGTCTCTGTGCATGCTCAATAAGCAGAAGAGCTTCCTCTCTGACCAACGGCTCTCCTCCGGCAAAATTGATCTGAGGCTTATTATCCTTGCAAAGTTCGGCAAGATCTGATATCGCCCGTTTCCACTCCTCCAACGCCGGCTCGTCCGGTTTACGGATATTCACATCTTCCTGCCATTTATAGCACATTTTACAATGCATAAAACAGCTTTCTATTATCGCAATACAGCAATACGAAGGCCCTAATTCAGTACTTTTTTCTAGATCATCCGGCATTATTCAATCCTTGAAATTACAATTCAGCAGAAAATGACAATTTTCCTTACAGTTCTTTATCTGCCTGCGGATATCCGCAGCTTTACTTGATTCCCAGAGATCTTCAATACAGTTCTCTCTGGCGTCACCTATTTTTTCATAACTGTAACACATAAAAACATCACCTACAGAACTAATATGCAAGGCATGGTCTATGTTACAACTTGATTTTTTCACGTAAGTTTCCGGATCAAAGAAATAGGTCTTATAAGCCTGAAGATGTTCTACAGGATTGGATATCTTGAAGCCTTTTTTCTTAAGTTCTATAAGTTCATTGATCATTATTTCTACTTTTTTATAATCCGCGGGCCATAAATGTCTGAACTCATTTTTGTGCCACAACGGACCTGCTATCGTATTATTAGGCTGCATAATAGCCATCAGGTAGATCATGGCAACTAACTCATTTTTCTGGGCCCAGTTTACCAGCGCGACCATTCCGTCTATCGTCTGGGCCATCATTATTGAGCAAAGACTTATTTGTGTATTTGGCGCATATTTATTAATAAGATCTATGGCATTCATCGCCTTAGCGTATGCACCTTTTACCCCGCGCAGTTCATCATGCAAAGCCTGATCAAGGCTATCCAGAGAAATATTTACATAATCCAGACCTGCTGCAGCCATTTTCCATGCCTTTTCCTCATCTATTAGAAATCCGTTTGTTGCGATATTTGTCTTGAATCCCAATTCATGACAAAAAGCAATGATTTCAAATAACCATGGAACCATTGTCACTTCTCCGCCGCCGAAATTTATCACAAAGTTCTCCGGAACAATTTTTCTAAGTGAAACAGCGCATTTCTTCCAGTCATCAAGCTCAAACCGCTTTCTCTCCGGTTTAATATGAATATCCGGCTTCCATTTTTCGCACATACGGCAATGTAATATGCAGTTATCGCATAGAGTAAAACAGGAAAAGGTCGGCACCGGGCAAATGCTGTGATCTTCACTTATTTTTTGTTCTTCAGTATATTTCACTTACTCGCCTCCATTATCGTGAAAACAGTTCACCAAAAGATGACAGGGAGATTTGCATTGATATGCTTTTATTCTCTCCTCTTCTGCCCGTGCAGAAGTAATCACTTCAATCAAAGGTGTTGTCTTCAAATTGCCGATCGGCTGAGAAAAGTCACACATTTTTATATTTCCGCTGCCATCTATCTTTATCACCCTGTCAACCTCACACTTTAATGCTTCGATAGAGCTTTCCGGATTTAAAAAATAGTTCTTAAAACAATCCAGCTGTTTAAAGGAATTAACTATCTTGCTTCCCTTTTTCTTGCACTCTATCAATTCATCAAGCACGCTTTGGACTTTTTTTGTTTCCTGCGGCCAAAGATATTTAAATTCATCTTTATACCAATTTTTGTCATAAGAGACAGTATTTGGAGATGAAACAGCCTGAAAAATAATTCCATTGACCGCTTTTTCGTCAACCCAGCGCAGTAAACTGACCATCTCACCAAGATTTTGACTAAGGATCACCGTATTAATGTTGATGATCATTTCCTGTGACTCTTCACGCAAATACTCTATTGTTTTAACCACTTGATCAAATGCGCCATCAACCCCTCGCAAATAATCATGCGTCGAAGACGAATTCCCATCCAAAGAAATATTGATAATTTCAACTGTCCGGGCCAGTAATTTTGCCCTTTTTTTGTCAATCAGATATCCATTAGTATTAAGAATTAGCGGAAATTTCTGACTGCCGTAATTCAAGAGATCTTCAATCCCCGGACGCAACAATGCTTCACCTCCCCCGGAAAATATAAGCTTAATGTTTTTATTCGGCAACCGACCGATCTGATCAATTACCTTTTTCCAATGTTCATTATCCAACAGATTATTATCATGATGCTCATACTTCCAAAAGCAGCACATCTTACACTTAAAATTGCAGTCTGTTGCGATACCAAGATCACATATTTCTATTTTTTCAAGCTGTTCTATTTTATTCTCTACCACTATCGGCTCCTTTTAAAACAATCCTGATTTCAGAAGAAAACGAATATTGCTTTTTGCTATTGTGTTTAAACTCAATGGTTTCGCATTTTATTACTCGAGCAGAGTGCAAAATATCAGAATTCTCTACTATATTGCTAAAGGAATTTCCGGAAATATGACCTTCTAGGAATATATGCGGCAAAGCACTATCTTTCGCAATAGCATTGACAGACTTGTTACTTGATATCAATTCCTCCCAGCAATTTTTATTAAAATAATCTGGAAATTTTCGCGAATCTATTTCATCTGTCTGATAATAGTTATACTCAGGTTTGAGCATTAATCTTGCGGAGAATGCATTTATTCCTTCTTCCTGGATCTCTGTATGTATTTGCCATAAAATTTCCTGCTCATTCACAAAATGCAGCTGCCACCTTTGTAAAGCAAATAATTTACTCCAATACAAAGATACTACTGCCTTATTGGAAGAGATGTCCGTTTTCCAGGCAGCGAGAGTCGAATCAATCCAAGTATTTTGTTTAAAAAAAGCAGTATGCAGCCCAAGGGCAGCTGTCAACTCCTGTCCCTGCCAAAATAATTTAATCTTTGCCTTACAAATCTCTAGTGCAAGTTTTCCGGATTGAATTTGCGGAACAGCCTTTGTCGCATGATCTGGCTTAATGACTGGGATCGAACCTTGATGATCCGGCAAAGATATTTGCCCCTTAAATATTTCATGCTCGCCAACGGCAAGATAATACCCCTTTGGATCAATAACACCATGAACACCGCAAACAATCACATCTTCCTGCTCATACTTAAAAGTATGCAAAAACCATTTATTCATATCAACTAAAGGCCTGAATAAAATCGCCGGATTTAAAGCAGATATCTCATTATGGAAAAGACAGATAAAATCGCTCCGATTATCAAAAATGGGGATAGTCCTGCTTCTATATTCTGTAAAGTTGATCTCACCCTCCGCTTCTTCGGTCCTCAGACGATTAAATTTTAAATCAGCAAATAAGTTTATATATATCTCTTTCAAAAGAATACGCTGCTTTGCGATCAATAATACCGTCCAATCAATTATTTCACCATTGAGCACAAAACTCCATCTTTGTTCAATAGGCGAATTATCCCATGTCAATTTTATTTCAATTTTATCACTATCGATTTTCCTAAAATCCCAATTTCCTTGATTTGAATCTAAATCTCCGTGCTCAGTCAGAAGAGAAACCCTTAAGCCGTCCTTCTTGGTTAATCTACACCCATTAGAAAGCAATTCGGCTTTTTGCGGAGTAACTAACAATTGGGATCTATTATCCATCATCAGGGATAAATTTTGCTCCTGATATTGCACTATGCTTTTCCCCCAGGAATCACTGCAGGACAATTCAATTTCCCCGCAAAAAACTTCTTGTCTTGCTTCATTATTTATTTTTTTACCGCTTTTAAATTTAAACGCAAGTGAGCATTCTCCATCAACATTATTAATGATCACACCGGCCGGATACAAAACATGCTTCGCCTGGAAAAAAAGTGCCGGGATATTAACATCTGCTGCTTTTGCTCCAAGCAATACATTGTTTTTATCATTTAACTCCACAGTCTGTCCTTGTTCATTATCAGAAAAATTTCCGGCATTAAAAGAATGCGTCCATTGTGTGAATTCATCTCTCAATGATATGCCGGCTTTACAGACAAGATCTGCCACAGAATCAGCTAATTCTAATTCCACCCTCCAGCACAATCTTTCATCCTCAAAAAAGATTGTCCAGATTTCATTGACCTCAGGTAACCTCCTGGGAATAATAACCTTAAGAGTTTGGCCTTCTTTTGCAAACTTCTTTGCCAACTGTTTCGACTCATTCCATCTTCCGTTAAAAAATATTCCACTATTAAAACCTTCTCCTCTGGTAATCAACAGATCGTCTTTATAAAGATAAATTTTGTTTTCTTCAAATTCCATACGCAAACCAGCTTCTGAGCAGATACTATTAAACCCGTACTCCTTTTGTTTTTCTGCAAGAAATTTACTCTTTTGCTCTCCTTTTTCAAATAATACTATTCTGCCGCTTAAACTATTCTTGTTTAAGCAGCTGTTTGCAATCATGCGGGATGTTCGATCAAAACTTGCATTCTGAAGTTCAAGCAGGCTATTCATATCTGATTCAAAAGCGATATGAGGGATCGCATTTTCAGCTGCGCTTAACCCCATAAACTCTCCATTTTTAAAACTTATCTTTTCCGCATGTTCCGAGGCAGCACAAAACCCTCTCTCCTGTGCGACATCAAAATAACTATCATATTGCTCTGTAAAGTTAGCCTGAACCGACAAACTTCCCTTTTCAGCAAAAACATCATCTCCCTGCAATAAAACTTGCCATTTCAGCTGCTTTTGTTCCAGCTGCAAAACAACCAGCAGGGAAAAATTCAGCTCTTTAAATTCAGAGAAAACCTCAAGCTTTTCAGAGGTTTCTCTCTTTATTTGCCATGTTCCTTCAAATAAATCAAAAAAACGCTGGTTATAAAAAAATCCAAAGCAAAGGCCTTTATTTTTCGTCAATTGAGTATTTTTATAAAATAGTCTAATGCACTTCTGCTTGATCTGCAATTTAAGGCCATCCAATTCTATACACCCGGAAAGTCTGCGCTCTTGGATAAAATCGTTCCATGCCTTTGCCTCAAGCAATTCCAGTCTAAGAGAGTAATCAATAATAAGCGGCTCTGAATGAGAAACACTTTTTTTATTATCTGGGATACTTGTCTGCATCAGCATTATCCGTGCATCAATATCCCTGCCAGCATTTTGCAGCAGACTAAAACTAGGAAAAACATTTTGCATGAAATTCATCTTAACCACAGGCAGGCTTTCCTGGCAAATAAGAGCTAAAGAAGCATTAACTTCATCCGTTCTATAAATATCTGTCCAAACACCACCTGAATTTTGAACAACATCTATATTTTCAATTCTGTCTTCCTTTAAAAACCGACCGTATTTTTCACTTATCATAAATCCAAAAGCAGTCTTTTTTAATTCTGATGAACCAAATGATTCTATCCTTGCATTAAACTTAAGCAGAGATTCACCATTTAAAGTACATTTAAATATAAATCTAACTTGATATCTGGCTAATATCCCTTCTGTCTCCCAGGAATTTTCACTATTGTTTATAACCTGCCATTTTGCCTGCCAGGACATGATCCATTTATCTATTATCTGAAGGCTTACGTAACCGCCGAAATTTTTTGTGACCGGCTTGCCGTCCCATAGAAGTATAATTTTACCGCTGTTAAAAATCACACTTATTCTGCCTTTATCGATAGAAGCTATAGAGTTCTTATCTCCCACAGCTTCGACATAGCGCATTATAACCTTATGCATGGAATCATCTTTAACTATCCGTCCTGATTTAAGCAGAATTCCCCTTTCGCAAATCCGGCTTATAGAATCAAGGTCATGCGATACAACAATTATTGTTTTGCCCTGTTCTTTTAACTCTAAGACCTTATTCAGGCATTTGCGCTGAAACTCCTCATCGCCTACAGCTAGACTGTCATCTATCAGAAATATATCCGGATCAATATGTATAGCAATAGCAAACCCAAGCCGCACTAGCATACCTTGAGAATATGTCTTGACCTGAGCATTAATAAAATCCCCCAGTCCGGAGAATTCAACGATTTTTTCATATACAGCATTGATTTCCTGTCTATTCATTCCGTACAGAGCAGCATCAAGATAAATATTCTCTTTTCCGGTCAGCTCGCTGTGAAAACCGGAGCCTAAGTCCAGAAGGCCGGCCACTTTGCCTTTTACAAACAATTCCCCATCATTCGGCACAGTTATCCTGCTGATTATTCGCAGCAAGGTCGTCTTACCCGAGCCATTCTCTCCGATAATTCCCACAGCCTCGCCCTTTTTTATATACAATTCAATATCTTTTAAAGCACCGACTTTCTTTTTCAACTCAAGGCCATTTTTTGCTTTGAATATTGAAAGAAAACTGCCTATCAATGACTGCTTGGCCAAGCTCAGCCAATACTGCTTATTTATGTTTTTTAAACTTACTACTATTTCCGCCATTTGATTACCTTTAATTCTCGTATTGCGTCGCGCGTATTGCGTAAAAACCACTTTTTCACGGTTACTATCGGTTACCAATAGTTAATATTGGTTACTAGGAGTTAGTTTAAAAAGCAATCTCAATTAATAAAAACAATACTTTCCATAACTTTCTAATATTCCTACTGTTCCCTCGTTTTTGTTTTTTAATTTTTACTTTTAACTTTTTACTTGAATTTGTAACTCATAACTCGTAACTAATAACTTTACTTCCTTCCTCCTAGCGAAGCGGTCGTCCATCATCCTTCGGTTTTCTTGCTACTTGCTACATGCTACTCACTACTTTTATTTCAAGTTACATCCGCGAAATTCTTCTTTATCTTCATAAAAACCACCGTGCCCAGGGCATAAAAAGCCATACTTACGGCAAAGGCCAATAATAATAATCCCGGCTCCGGAATTTTTCCATAAAGCAAAATTCCCCGATAAAGGTTTATAAAAACAGTTAACGGGTTCAGGAGAAAAAAAGGTCTGATATTATCCGGGACAAAAGAAAGCGGATAGAAGATCGGCGTCGCATAGAACCAGACCAGCAATATTAATTCCAATATATACTTTACATCCCGGAACATGGCATGGAGAGCAGAACTCAACAGACAAAGCCCAAGCACTAATATACTCTGCAGTAAAACAACCAAAGGCAGGTAAACCCAGGATAAAACAGGGTAAATAGAGTAATAAATCAGAAAAGCAAAAAGCAGAACCAGTGATATTAAAAAGTTAAAAAGATTAGCTATTACAATAGAAAGAGGTATCACTTCATGAGGGAAATAGGCTTTTTTTATCAGGCTTGCATTATCAACGATCGATGTTGTCGCGGCATTCAGCGAAAAACTTAAATAAAACCACGGCAGAAGGGCGCAAAGCAGAAAAACCGGAAAATTATTAATCTGGACCCGGATAATAACACTGAAAACAACCGAGAAAACCAGCATCAGCAATAAAGGATTCAGCAGTGACCAGAGCCTTCCCAGGACCGCAGATTTGTATTTTATCTTCACTTCCTTATCAGCCAAAGCTCTGATAAGTTCTTTGTAACTATAAATTTGCGTAAAATAATTATTTTTCATTTTTTCTTTATAAAATCACTTATTAGTTTCCCGTCCAGGATTACATCCTCCATGGACATATATTGCCATCTGCCGAATCGGCCGGCCGGATAAACATTATTCTTTAATAAATAGGCATTGATTATCTTTACATTATGCCTGTACGTTTTGTCATATATAACATAGCCGTATTTGATGTCATTTATATGCCTGGCAAGGATATTATCCTCCGGTTTCAATATCCCTGTTTTCACCAGGTCTGTTTCGATTGAGGATACTATTTTCTTCTTATCTATCTGCCTGAACTCAGAATAGGACACCTCCGCGTAAAGTGAGCTCGTCCCGCAAGGTGCCACGTCCTTTGAAAAATTAGTCGGAAATCCTACACGGAAAAAACAAAACTTATCTTCAGGAAAATATATCCAGTGCTTTTCGCTTATATTCTCTCTTTGAACACCCAGATTAAGGTTAAAAATAGAGACATGTTTTAGGCCTGAAAAAGCCTTGGCTACTTCTTTAGGCAGTTCATCTTTTATAAGGTTTTGCAGCTGTTTAAGCGGGATAGTTAAAACCAGATCTGTGAATTTTGCACTATGGCCATTGCTAAAGATTACCTTCTTGTTTCTTATATCAAGGGACTTCATTTTATGGCCTGTTTTTACATTATTCACGTTTTCAGCCAGGGTATTTGCGATCTGGTTAATACCTCCCTTTTTTGGATACCAGAACTCGCTATTGTATCCCAGAGGCTTTGTTTTCAAACTGAAAGCTCCATCTAAAACTGTCTTTAAATTAACCTGCGGCACATAATTTTGAGTCCAGTCAGGTATAAGCTCTTCCGGAGGAAGAGTCCAGAACTTATGATTATACGGATACATGAAATATTTCGTTATCCCCTCGCCGAAATTATGCATCATCCATTGCGCAAGATTAACTCCATCCGGCAGCTCCTTTTTTGATACAGCATCGAACATGCCTAGAATACATTTTTTAACTATATTCGAAGGCAGGCCGTAAGTATTTGCCTGAAAAGGATATTTGGTAAATACATTATGTGAAAAAACCCAGGAATCCCGGTTATGGGCAGCAAATAATCCGGGAAGCAGTTTCTGCATAAGTTTTTTTACATACTCGGTTTTAAAATGCAGAAGATGACCGTCGTAGTCAAAAGTAAAGCCGTCAATTTTATCACTGCGTGCCAGTCCTCCAACCTCGTCCTCCTGTTCGTAAACACAACATCCGTTTTGCAGATGATAAGCAGTGCTCAAACCTGAAAGCCCTGCACCTAAAACTATAATTTTTTTACTCATTGGCTGATTTCCAATCGACTCAGTCTCACTCCGAATAATACCAAAACACTTATAACTAAGCAAAAAATAATTGCCCCGAAAATATTTGAAACAAGAAATATGATCAATGCACAACTGTTTGTAAGAGCGGACATGATTATCATTATTCGCAGAATTGTCTGGCGTGATATTCCGAACTGAAGCATTTTAAACACAAAATGGTCATTGCTTTTCAGAAAAATAGACTTTTTTTGCCGAAAACGCATAAACATGACAAAAAGCAGATCAAAAAGCGGTATAGCCAGAATGACCAGAGGAATAACCAGCCCCACTTCTCTGCCCGAAGGTGCAAAACTAAGAGAAATAGCCATCATTGCCTGTGCAAACCCGAGGAACTGGCTGCCGGCATCCCCCATAAATATTCTGGCAGGAGGTAAATTATATCTTAAAAACGCAAACAGAACCCCGCACAAACACGCGGCAATAAGGATAACAAAATTATTATTAGTAAAAATTCCGAAAAGAAAGAAAACAAAAATATTTATAATTGAGATACTTCCTGCCAATCCATCAAGTATATCCAGCAGGTTAAAAGCATTGATCATTACAACTATCCAGAACACGCTCAAAACAATATTCACAAAACTATTAAAATAGATTATCTGAGTTTTCATTGCAAAAGTAATAAAAATAACCGCCCCAATGCTTTGTCCGATAAGCTTTTGAGTCGGTTTTAGTTCTTTTACGTCGTCATAAAACCCAAAAAAGAAAATAATAGCCGATACTAGCAGAAATAAATATAGTTGGCGGGGATTTATAGCCAAAGAAGCCGTAAGGTAAGCACCCAGACAAACCGCAAAAAAAACCATAAACATACCTGCCCCGCCAATATACGGGATTTTCCTTTTGTCAATTTTTTCAGGAGATTCATGGGTAATAAGACCTTTTTTTTTGGCAAGTTTTTCCAAAACAGGCAGCAGCCATAAACATAATACGAAGGCGCTGGATAAAACTGTAAGAATAACTTTGTACATTATCTTGAACCCTTATATATTGGCTCTGTTACAAAACAACACAGCCGCGCAGATGATCACGGATGTTTCACTGATGATCGCAGATCGCTCTTCGATAATCTGTGATTATCTCGTATCTTTAATCTGCGCTGTTCTGTATAGAACTGTGTTTTTCAACAGCCCCCTATTAGACACATAGGGATAACTTTCCTGGTTTACATCTGGGGCAATCAAGGCGCTGTTACAAAATGTGCAGATGTACCCTTCTGGGCACAGGCAAGGCATTCGGGAACGAACGCGGAGGCATACTCGTCGTACGCCGCACAAGTAAGCTAGCGTTTAACGCATCAGATGTGTGTTTTTCAACAGTGCCATCAAATATTCAGGAGTGGCTACAATAGGTATCAGCGCCTAGGAACACCGCGAACATTCACTAAAATAGCTCTCTTTATTATATGAATTTAGCATAATTGCAAAAATAAAATTTATCGCAATAGATTGTAAATATAAATAGTTAGATTATTTTGATTTGAAAATAATATAACAAAAAAGGTCATGATTGTCAATCAAATCGCCTAGTATCTGCTATATAAAAAAGAACATAAAAGCTTTGCTTCTTGACCCTCAGCGTATTTAATTTTAACTCGCTGTAAATAAATACGTTAGGTTTCCAATAAAAAGATTGGATAATCATCCCACTATACACATTTTTTGAGGAATTTTTTATAAAAACAAGTTGGTTGGGATAACTACTCCTGGATATAACCTATTGAGGTAAGGAAACAACTGTGCTGAAAATTTTACTGGCAAATTCAGGATTAGTAGAAGAGTTGCCTTTACCAAAGGCTACGGTTATGCGGATTTTTATCTTTGCCGGGGGACCGCCTTCTGTTGTAGAATCCCAAGTATTCTGGGGGGTAGGATCCCCGGCTTTATAAAATTCAAATTCAAGTCCAATAACATTAAATACAAATTCATCCGAATTTGACTTTCCGGATGGAGAGGAAAAATTAAAATCAAATAATGATCCTGCTTGGTCCCTTGTATCTGTAACATAAAACCGTCTCAGACTATCATCGTTTGTATCTGCCGTGCCTTGCCCGTCAAGCCAGTATCCGACTTCACACAGGTCAGATCCTCCGTCAGTGTTGCCGGGTTTTAAAGGCGCAATAAAGTAAAACTCATCCCCAATACTGTCGGTTCTCCAACCGCTGCCTGAACTCTTATCAAACCCCAGGCAATAATAGGAGTTACTGCCTGCTTTTATAATAGAGCTTGCTATCTCTTTGGACATTTGATCAAGAGCAACCCGGGCAGCCGTAGTAACCTGCAGTAGATTATCAGACTTTTGCCAGCCGCGAAGAGTTACATTAAAGACGGAATACAGGATGGTCACAAGAAGCACAAGAATACCCATAGTAACCAGCAGCTCGATAAGCGTTACAGCGGAGCGCTTTAAAAGTCTGTTCACTAAAATTTTCCTTCATAAATCAAACGTATAATATGCTGCGTATCTAATACTGAGGATTGCCAGCCGCTGCCCTCTATATAAGTACCGAGGTCACTGAATTGCAGTTTGACGCGGGCATCGTTGAATATATCATAAGCAAAATCAAAGTATACATTATGATGTCCGATTTTCTTATAATTTCTATGATAATCAGCGACATTACTGTAGCGGTAAACCACATTGGCAGATAACTTGCGGTTGGGCCAAAAACGAATTGTTGTCCCTGAATAATTCATAAAATCATCCAGCGTTGTCGCGTGCTCAAATTCATTGTAGGTGTTTTCCAGAGATATCTCTACCCAATCACGGGGAACAAGTATCAGTCGCGATGAAACAATATAATAATTCGGATAAGGCGGCACAGGGTTGATCGTCAGCCAGTCATAAATCCTGTCCGGATAATCCGGGTACTGATTAGTTCTCTCCCAAATTTCCTCCCATCTTATCCACTGGCAAAAATCATATTGAAATCCCAAAGACACTGTTGACGTATCCTGGCTTTTATGATCTGCGGTCTCATCTCTCTGGTGATACAAAAACAATAACTTATAAAACAATTCATCACTGTACTGATAAGAGAATTCATTGCGGAAAACATTTTCAATAAAGCCGCTGTCTGTTGCGTTTCTAACATTGCGGTAGTTAAAATAAGCATCTGCCTCATCATATCCGCCAAAGAATACATCCCAGGCCGCTACCTGCCTATCCTTATCAAGACCGTTTCCTACACGATACATCTCTTCCTCTTTACTGCGTTTATAAAAAGAAAGGTGTCTTCCCCACGCCAGGTCATCACGTGTATATGTATAGTTTGACAAAGGCGCTTCAAATTCCCTGCCCATGCGGGAAAAGCTAAGGTCTGATTTTATTTCAAGGTCAAATGGATTGACATCACTCTCTATTACCATTTTATAGGCAGAGTCATCCTCTGCGGTCTTCTGGGCCTCAACATTGAGATTATGCTTTGTCATCGCAACCGCATATTCAAGTTTTAAATTATGGTATTCGTTCACGGCAACAACGCTATCTACGGCCATGGCCTGATCAAAGGCATCATAGGATCCCAGATCATATCCCCAGCGCGCGGTATAGATTGAGCCAAGCGTCAGCCAGTCTGTTATTCCCTTTTTAAACCGCACCGCCATTGGGACATTATTAATCTGATCATAATCATCCCATGGGTCCATAGGCGCTGCGATCATAAAATCCGTATATATCGAAGCGATTTCACCCTCGTAGCGAAACGCGCGCAGCAGTGTAAGCCAGTTACTTTCACTGTCACGCAGTTGGCTGTCGAATGTCCATGTGCCGTTCTCCCAGCCTGTTGCCCCATAAAGTTTCCCTTTCTGCCACATATTCAGCCAGGGACTTGGCTCCCATACAATATGATTATTGACCAGCGATAGCGGATCATCCGTCCACATAGAAATGTTTTCCTCAGCATACAGGAAAAGGATGGCCCGGTATTCATCTTCTTTTAAATCAAACCATAAAGCTCTTATCGGTTTAAATTCGCGGTCAATTTCTAAACTTGGCAGATCGAGCCTGTGCGTCCCGCCTCCCCAGTCACTTAACACACTATCCGTCTGCGTATAGTCATCCACAACTTTTGTCTCCGGCAAAGCAAACGAGTCTCCTTGTTCCGAGCGCACGATTTGCGGATAGAGCCGGCCAGAATTAGACCAGTATTTTAACTGTATTTCAACCGGGTCATCACCATTGGTCGTACCATACCAGCTGGGGATTGTCGTTAATTTTGATTTCCCTACAAAAGACCAGGGATCAACCGCTATTTTTGTGTAAAACGACAATTTCTCATTTAAAGGAGAATCTATGGTCAGCTTGAGATTATTATAAATGGCCGGATCATAAGTATTATAGCGTTTTTCGCCGAAAAAATATCTCCACGAACCTTCCTGTAAAAGATAATTCGCATCTTTCCAGATAAAATCATTGTCTTCAACGCCAAAATTAAAACGATAACTTCCCTTTACAACCGTCTCCCTAAGTTCTGTTGGCTCATATTCATCTTCCTCCGCAACCTCTTCCTCATCTTCTTCATCGACATATCCAGGATACCGCTGCGCAGAATAATTCTGGGCATAAAGGCCATTTGGCAGCAACAGACATAAAAAGAAAAATCCGGTGAAGACAATAAAAAGAAGCTTAAGAAAATATTTACTATTTTTAGGAAGTAAAAGAAAAGATAATGTATTTAGAAATAAAAACCGGAGTGCTTTATTTTGAAAATAAAGCCTGAAGAAATCAAAGACTTTTATGCTTTTTGCATTTAATAATTCTAACACTTTAATTTTAACCGTCCTTGGTAAATGTTTTAAATCTAAAAGCACTAAAATATATTATACTCCTCTTTGGCAAAAATTGCAAAGTTAGTTCCCGCGGCAGATATCGAGCTATCACTTGGAGTATGCCAGCCATGTCCGGTATCAATCCCGCCGCTGCTTGCATAAGGCAATCCAGCATGAGCTTTGCGCATACCGAAATTTGCCCGAATTATAAGCAGCTTTTCCAGCTCTCCCAGATAATAATCCGCCTTCCGCCTATAATCATCTGCTTTTTGCATCATTTGCTCTTCTTGATAAAACCTGCTTAGGATCTGAAAAGCAATTATCATTTGCGATGTCCATTCTACAGAAATCGCCCCGCTCCTGCCCACACTTGAGGGAGAACAAAAATCAAATCCGTTGACTTCTGCTTTTTTTCCTAGTAAATTCTCAACCCGCACTTTGGTTTTACAGTTTTCTTCAACAGAAGCGACCAAAAGGTCAAGATCAACTCCCATCTCTTCAAGCAGTTTCGGCCCCAACCCCATAATACTTAAAGCAATCGCATCTGTTGCTATCATTGGATCCCCTGCGCCCCGGTTAAATCGTTTCAGATTTTTGTTATAAGCATGCATCCCGAGCCATCTGCGGATCTTTTTTGCCGCCAAATCATACTGCGCGTCTTTTGTTCTGCTAAAGAGCTTGACGAAAAACCTATACGCGGCAATATTTTGCTCAGTTCCAGACCACTGCATCTGCGGTCCTCCCGGCAAAGATCCATCGCTTTTCTCGTTTTGAAGATTTATTAGCCACTGTCCTATTTCCTCAACCACTTTGTGATAGCTGTCATCACCTGTTAACTCTTCAAACCTGAGCATTGCCAAAGCAAGGTAAATTGAAGGACCGCTGTTAACAATATATTCGCTGACATTACCGGTTATCACATCATACGCATTTGCATATCCTTCTTTGACTTTAACGGCCTCGGATTTGTAAAATTCAAAAATTCTTTTTGCGTTTTTGTACTGTTTAAAATTAATAAAATTGAAAGCGCTCAGAGCCTGATCATAAGTAAACCCTACATCCTGGAATCCATAATCATCATCATAGCTGATGACAAGTCCTGTCTTTGAGCTTTGGGACGAGATTAGCCACTGACGCATTAGCTCAAGTGTTTTGTCGTCGATAATTGTTCTTTTTCTTTTAATTTCTTCTAGTTGATATCTCAACTTTTCCTGGCTGTTGGCATGCTCATGCAGACGCTTTTCCATAACTGCATTTTCTTCTATCAACCGGACTAATTCAAGATTAAGTTTATTACGCTCTTCCATGGAGATATCAAGGTTCGCTCCGTCTTTTTTCTTCCATTGCTTTTGTGCTACCGCCTCAACAGCAGCAAGTTCTTTTTTTAATAAAATTACCTGTGCTGCGCTTTTCTTCATCATCATGATCAAATCCTGTTTTTCGGTTTTGATCATGTCGAGTTCCTGGTTTATATCCGACTGTTCTCTGCTGAATTTACTAATATTGTAAATAAGCTTTGTATTATCATGAATGAGCTGGAGATTTTTAAGTGCAAGAGCAGAACAGACAACTAACAGCAGCAAGATCAACAAACCGGCTATTCTGGGAACAGCATTGCAGTATTTCACAAAACTTATAATGCGTTTTTGCTCCTTGGGATCGATCACTTCGTAGTGCAGTCCCAACAGACAGCTTTCCGGATAAGGCTTTGCCACTTTTTTAACCCAGGCAACATTGGCAACTGCCTTAATCGGAAAGCGCTTTAAAGGGAAGTTTAAAAAGACAACAACCTTGCCTTTTCTCTCTCTTAGCGCCTTTATGTTTTCGTTGCTAAAGTCATTAACCTGAACACATAGGCCTTCCAAGCTTACATCCCGGGTAAACCCCTGGATTAAGTCATCAAGAGTTTCGTTTTCAGAGTTTTGAACCTGTAATTCGACGGGAAAAACCTTATTTAGACGGATATACTTTCTTTTTTCTATATACATGTGTTTTTATACCTGCTGTAGCCTATTCTACAATATCCACATTAATTTTTTTAAATATTCTTGAACCTTGCACATCAGCAACAAGTTCTATTTCGTAACGTCCCGGCGCATCATATGAATGCAGGAACTTATTTCCTATGACTCTAGCGGCCTCCGCGCCGATCTTCCATTGCCAGAGCACACCTTTATCTTCAATACTCTTCGGAAAAACTTCCGCAATAAGTTCAACCGGCTCGCCTGTTTTAAAGCTCATAATATTATTTGGTGTTTTCACTCTCAATTCATGTACCCAAAGTGATTTACATATTATTCCCTGTGTCTGGACAACCATTGCAGAAAAACACGCTATTTGAGGCATAGCATTATCATAACCGGTGGAAAATTCAGCGGTATTTCCCGGGTCTTCATTGATACCCGTATCCCCAAACCATTCATAGACAAAAAACGGCTGCACAGTACCTGATGAAAAATCCTGAGCAGTGCCCGACCATATAACCTGTTCACCGACAAAAGACCTTTGCGGCATGCTTTTAAGCGTCATCATAATAGCAGAACTTTCTTCACTGCCGGATAAATGCTCAAGTACATTTCGCACCTCTTCATCCATTTTATCCTTGTTTTTTATTTCATTAAGGCGATTCTTTGCCGGCTCGGAAAAAAGTCCTCCGGAGGCAACAAGCATGGAATAAAGACGGCTAGCCTGTTCATCTTCTGATTTCCACTGCAAAAGTATTGCCGCTTTATAAGCGCAGAACTCTGCATATGCTGAATCCGGAAAATCATCCGATACTTTTTGAAAAAACTGCAAAGCTATGCCAAAACGCCCCAGGGAATACAAATTAATAACAGCAATTCTCGTATAAACTTCCGGTAAGTAAACGCTTTCGGGAAATTTTTTAACGAAATATTTATACTCCTCCTGTGCCCTGTCATAGATATTCAGCGATTCCAAATTATATCCGCGGCCGAACAAATCCTCTTCTCGCAGAGCATCTTGGCCGAATTTTTGGGTGATCAACTTATAAATTTTTTCCGCAAAATCAGCGTCTTTAGCAGGAGAAAACCCATGATGTCTAAACTTATCGGCAAGCTCATTTAGTACAAGCTGGGCTTTGGCCTGAGGATACTGCCTTAATACCAAGTCGATATAATGTTCATAAATAACTATTGCTGTTTCTATTCTTTCTTTTTGCAAATATTCCTCGGCAATACCTCCAAGACGTTCAATTGAATCGCTTCCGGCATTGGTAGACAAAAACTCCTTATAAGAATCAAACAGCTTGTTCAGCTGACGAACTCTGCCTGCATCACTCATTCTACTGGCAATTTCCCTAAAAACAGCTGTATCACCGCTTTTTTCTGTATAAGTGATAACTAAATCAATAAGTTTGCTAAAGGTCTCTTCCGCGGATGCCGTTTCCTCATCCCGGGTAATAGCTTTCCAGGCCATATACTGTATTTCGATGGTCTCAAGCGAGGCAGGATGTTTTGCCACAAAATCTCTGGCACTTTTTATTATCTCAGCATTAAAAAGATCCACATGACTGTAATAATTTTCCCAATCCTCTTTTTGCTCAAGATAATCGAGGTACTTTGATTTTGCGAGCACAGAGTAATATTCTATCTGCAGATCTGTTATATTCTGTCCCTTTTCCAGCTTTAGAATATCTAAAAAATCCAGCAGGTCGGTAAATCTCTCCTGCCTAATAAAATCCTCTACCTGCGCTTTTAGCTCAAGAGCAAAAACCGTATCCACTGCATGTATACTTACAAAAATCATTAAAACAAAACAACAAATTATTAACAGCGCTCTGCAACAAAATTGATCATTTTTGAGTAAATATTTCATATCTCACCACTTCTTTTTTTATAAGTTTTTCTCGCTACTTCCTTTTGGTCTTACTCGCCATTTCTTCCAGTATTTAGGGTTCACTGAAAATACAAATGTGAACTCATATGTTGTCGGTATTTTAAACATAACCAGCAGCAAAAATATATCCAAAAGTGCATGATTTTTGAATAAAAGTGTTCCAACCCTTGCACTTTTTAACAGAAATACATTTTTCAGCGAACCATGATTACACAGATTTTTAAATGATTACAGTAATTTTCCCGTCTATATTTAATCTATGTAATCTTGTCTTTAATCTCTATAATCAGGGTCTGATGAGTTTTTCAGCAGACCCTATTTAGGTTATCGACTTCGGTATTATTTCGCGGATTTACTTTCCTCTTTTTTATATGCTTCATTCCATAACTGGCGCAAAACATAATAGGCTTTTCTGGGAGTTCTTTTATTGATCCCATTTTCTAGTTCCGGGGATATCGCAACAATACCAAACCACTCTTCATTCATATTTTTGCCTGCTTTAGCATCAAAGTCATAGGATCCCATCCCCCATCCGGCAACTGTATCATGCACATTCCAGCTGTCCCGGTCACTGTCTGATGTTTTCCACCACTCATCATTCCATTCAAAGATAGCTCCGCCCAGGCAGTTGCCCTCGCCTTCTCCGTTTACCATGTGCTTTTGCATATCCAGCCACTGGCTTTTCAAAAATTTCGCCTGGTTATTCTGATCTTCTTCCTGTTTTTCCATATTATACGCGTCACAGCCGAATTCTGTCAAAATAACAGGCTTATCAAACATTCTCTTGATTTCCTTAAAGAAACTGCCGAATACCTTGCCGCGATAAACAATCGCTCCGATAAAATCCACATCAGGACAATACTTGGCAGCGCTCTTAAGGCCGACTGTCTCCCCGTTGCCAAGACCCACAGGATGAGCCTTATCGATCTTTTTTATTTTTTTAGCAAGGTCATTAACAAAGGAATAATAAATCCTGGCACGGGCTTCCCGTTTGTCATTAAAATTCTGCATTGCATCTATTTCATCGGAGCTCCACGGGTTTAACCGCCCGTCAAAACTATAGTTGTTTTCATTACCCAGATTCCACATCAGCAATCCCGGGGTGTCTTTGAAATAGGCAACTACCTCCATCATGTTCTTCGTAATTTCTTCTCTAAACTCTGGATCCGCGTAATTGGCTGGCGGATATCCCCAGAATCCAAGATCATGCCCTAGTATAGTCCTTATGCCATACAATGTATACAGCTCTTCAATCATAATTTTGCAAAATTCAAGCTCGTCCCCTGTCATATACAAACGTACCGTATTAATGCCCATGTCCTGCATAAGTTTTCCGTCTACAATCCATGGTTTAGCCGGATCGCACATAAAATTAAACAAGGGGCTCCTGCCGATAGGCACGGGAGAATAGCAGACACCCTTTATAACATAAGGTTTTTTATTAACAAGCAATTGATAATGTCCATTTTCAAGTTTCTTGATAGAAACACTGTCTTTCTTCGCTTTTGCCTTCCCGCAACCGGCAGCTAAGAGAATCATTAAAATTATTACTAATTTACGCGCGATCATATAAAAACTCCTCATCCAGCATTGCATAGAAATAAAGGGTAGAAGCCTCATCATACCTAGCCCCTACCCTTTATTTTACAAAATAAGATTTATAATTGGTACTGGATGTCATCCAGATAAAAAACCATGCCTTCGGGATTTGAATCCGCATTAGAGGACCAGCAAAAACCCCCGTTAACATAACTCAGATCAATATCAGTCAGATCTATCGTGTATTGTTTCCATTCAGTAGTCAGGTCAATAGGCCCGATTCCGATAGAATCAGAATCCGGATAGGGGCCGCCGATACCGCCCATTTTAAACTCCATTATCCGCTCATTGCCCTTTTCACCTTTGGCCCAGAATGTCAGCTTTTTAGCGCCGCTTAAGTCAAACCCGCCTTTTACTTCTCCCCAGTTATTCGCCGGATTCTGCCACATAACTCCGGTCCATCCTGCACCCTGCTTACCCTCAGCAGTATAAGTAAATTTTATGCATGTTTTGCCGTTATGCGCAAAATCTTTAAAGTTGTCATTCATCTTAATATCACCGTAATCTCCCATCCAGCCGGACGGTATATAATGATTCCCCCGATCCCCGCGGTCAACATAAACATGGAAAATCCCGTCATCATCAAATTTTACTTCCTTGCCCACCAGCTCTTCCTCCTCGATATACTTATCATCATCGAGCATCTGCTGGGCCTGAACATTAAAACTCAAAATCAAGCAGAAAAAAAACATCACAACCAATAAATTCAGCTTTTTCATTTAAACTTCCTCCTTTCATTAATAACCAAATTAAACCAAATCAAATTGTTTCTATTCATATTTTATATTATCTATATAAAAAACACAACCCTTACGATTATGTGCTTTTGTAATAGCAAAACTGAATCCGGCACTTATACGCCGCATATCTCTGCCGTTTAGATCAACTGTTATTTGCTGCCATTGATCACTTAGCACTAAAGGCCCGATTCCATGATTGTCCGAATCAGGGTACACTCCCTTAAGTCCTCCAAATTTAAACACGGCAACATGTTCTGAACCGCTTTCCCCTCTGACCCAAAAAGTGAGTTTTTTGGCAAAACGCAGGTCATAACCGCCTTTTTCATCCCCCCAATTATCCTTGGGATTAACCCAGTAAATACCGGCAAAACCAAACGGTCCGGTCGCGTTATATTTAATCCTTATGCAGGTTTGACCTGACTGGACATTTTCTTTCCACTGATCATCAAACTCTAAGGACTCGCAATCTCCGATCCTTTGGGAAGCAAAGTAATGATTATCAATACTGTCCTTATCAAAATAAACCAGCAGTTCCTGCGGTTTTTCTTCCTTTATCTGTTTTGTATCTTGAGCAAAACAAGCAAAAGCCAACAAAAACAGGATAATAAACCACCCTGACAAAGTTGTCCAAAAAATGCTTCTTTTCATTGCTTATTCTTTCTCTTTCCAGATTTTTTGCAGTTCGAAATAAGACTTACGCAGCTGACGCATAAAAGGAGAATCCGTACCGTCTCCCTGGCTGACTACTCCAAACCATTCCTCGTAATACCATCCGTCCACAAAAGGCCCCCCCACATTAGGCACTACATCCTGAATAATATCAGGATATCCGGGAGGAGCTCCTGTCTTCCACCACTCATCAACAAATTCAAACAAAGAGCCGCCGATAGAAACACCTGCTCCCTCTCCCGCGCTGTTAATTACCATATCCATCCAGTTTTCCACAAGGTATTCCGCTTGAAAATTTTCCGCATATTCACGGCTATATTTGTGTCCATAAGCAGGGCAGCCGTATTCTGTTATAAACACCGGTCTATCGGCAAGTTCTTTTACCGGCAGCCAGAAATTATAATATCCGAATCCAGGTTTACCTCTATACGAATTGATCCCGAACACATCAACATCCGGACACTTTTGGGCAAAGATATCAAGAAATTGGATATCGCCGTTACAAATCATTACCGGATGATTCGGATCTATTTCTTTTATTTTTTTCGCGACTTCATTTACAAAATGATAGTAGGCTTGCGGCTCTACATCTGCGTTGTTAGCCGTTCCGTAATTAGTTTCATTGCCTAAAACCCACATCAGAACACATGGCTCATCCTTATATTCATTTATCATCTTCATTACCGATTCAAGCATATTGCGCTGCTGCTGGGGGTCAGAATAATCAGTGCCCGGATCCCAGGGGGCTTTGGAACCTACCGCGTACATTCCCAGAAAATCACCGATTACGATCCGGATCCCGTAATTTTTATACAAATCCTGAAATATCTTTTTATTACTAACAAAAGCATGATGATAAACTCTGATGACGTTAACACCCATATCCTTCATCAGCTGAAAATCACCGACTGCCGGCTCATCGCCTTCCTGAATATTATTTTTATTCTTATCTACCCACGCATCATATGGGCTGTCAATTTTACCGTTTTTGTTTTCATCTGCCTTTGACCAATCCTCAAGCGTTCCGATATCCGGGCTCTGGCCGATTTTAGACGGCTGATAAGCAACTGCTTTGACCATAAAAGGCTCGTCTTTAAGACGCATTTGCCAATGGCCGTTTTCATATTTAACAAAACTGATCTCTCCGAATTCTTTGTTTTCTATGACTGATAGTTTACTTAGATCCGCTCTTTTTTCTACAACATCATTCGGATCGCAAAAAACCAATTTACCGGGATCGACTACAAAAACATCATTACTCCTATCATCATCGTAACGATTTTCAACCGTTATATTAGCACCGACAAGTTTTATCCCCATCTCAGGATATTTTCTCGTCAGATAAAGTATCCTGTCCAGTGATGCCGGCCCCACATACCAAGGGGTCCCCCAGTAAGTCGTTCCGACTTCTTTGGGAAAATTCACCACAAGGGCATAATAAGCCTTGACCGCATGCCTGATCTGCATGGCATTTTCCAGGGCCTGGGCAGTATAGAACAATTTCACACCCGGACTTTCCGCTGCTGTTGCCCAGCGGTAAAAATTTGCCTGATGATCCGAGGTGTTCACAAAAGCCCAATGACTGCCCAGGAGTTTTTTTTCATCCTTATATTTTTTAAACTGAGGGGACTTCAGCACGCTTTTTGTATTAGGATAGATTCCTTCCCCTACTGCATTTGCTAATCCTTGCTGGTCTTTTATTTTATATTTATAACCGGCTTTGTCCACGTTTTGAAACTCGCCGTATTTCTCATAGTCGACGATCTGTTCCGTTCCCTTGTCATCCAGCTCAAAAGCAGGCGCAGGAGCGGCAAAAACATTGGCTACCATAAAAAATACGCTCATGCTCAGGACAGTTAAAAGTACCGGTTTTTTATTCACTTCAAATCACCCTTTTTAATTTTGTCAAAATTTATTCTTTATTACCAGACCTAACAAAGGCATCAGGTTTTTCTTTGATCCCATCGTAACTTTTATTACAGGCAGCCCCGCCGCTTCTCAAGCTCTAAGCGAACCTGATATGCCTTTTCTTCAGTGACGTCGAAAGTGCTAATTATAATTACAGCCAGAAGAGATGTTATAACCGGAACACTAATATCAAATACCCTTAACATTAATAATGTATTAACTGTTTGATTGCCCGCCAGCTCAACATTAAAACCTGTCGCGTTAAGAAGATATCCTGATATCGCAAACGCCAACGCCATTCCAAGCTTTACCATCCACCAGTATATACCGCCAAAAACGCCTTCACGGCGTTCTCCTGTTTCCAGTTCATCGACATCACATACGTCAGCGATCATCGCTCCCATCAGAGTAAAAAGTCCGCCAAGCCCAAACGCAATTAAAGGAGCCGGAATAAGCAGTTTCCATGGTGCATCCGGATCATAGCAAAACCATTTCATCGCATATCCGACAATAGAAATAGTTGTTGAAAGGATAAAAGCATTCTTTTTTCCTATTTTCGTAGAGACCCAGGTAATAAAGGGAATAACACAAAAAGTTGCAATAGAAGAAGCAGAGCCAAACCAACCCATATATGTAGATCCTGCATTCTGGTCTCCTTTAAAAATATAATAAATGATCACATATGAAGAAAATGCGGATACAGCCATAAACCCATTAAACACAAGTAACGTCGCTCCGCAAAGTTTAAGAAATGACATAGATCTCAGAGTAATCGCAAAACCTTTAAAAAACTTTGCGGTGTGCTTCAAAACACCCACGATTTCTACGGATTTTTTTCCATTATCTTTTTTCTGATAACCCTGCTTTTCACGACAGAAAATAGCAGGTAATATCCCGGCTACGCAAACAAATGCTCCAACCATGATCGCCAGTGCACGAGCTCCTTCAACATTGCTGCTAAAATATTTAAAGTTCATTATCTTCCAAAACCAGGGCGCTATAACCCAGGCAAACTGGCCAATCCAGTTACTGAAACCCATAAGGCGTGTGCGCTCATGATAATCCGGAGTCATTTCGTATCCAAGAGCTACCCAGGGCGTTGCATAAACAGTATAAGCAACATAAAAACCCAATGACGCAATAAGAAAATACCAGAAATAGAAATTCTGAGTGCATCCGGAGCGAAGTTGCCACATCAGAGCAAATATAATTCCCGAAGAAATCGCGCCCCAGAATATATACGGCCTGCGTCGGCCCCACCGGGATTTTGTATTATCAGAAATATAGCCCATTACAGGATCTGTTACAGCATCCCAAATACGGGGAATAGACATAAGCATGCCTACTGTTACCGGATTCATGCCCAGGCCCAGATTAAGCACGATCGCCATACATCCTACTGCTGCACCCAGCAAATTATTAACCAGCCCGCCTATCCCATAGACTAATTTCTGCGAAACACTAACACGGTCTTTGGGTGCGGTAGCGATATGTTTCCCCTCACTCATTTAGAGCTCCTTCCTAGTTTTTTTGTAGATAGCTGCTATCTTCTTCCCTGCATCACTAAACCCTACAAGTCTGATCAAGTCCTGTTTATACAGACAAAAAAACCCATACCATAAGGTATGGGCATATTATCCAATTTTTCCCGATTATTCTATATGTTAAGCGCCCAAAACAGGCGCAAATACCAGTCATTTTAATAGTAACATCCTCTTTAAAAGTGTTAAAACCTAATTAAAAGTAGTTAAGATCTAGTCTCTTTCCGATATCTATAGAAGTTAATTTTATAACATAAATAAGAATATATGTCAAGATTAATCCCCAAAAGCATGATCCAGCATTAATTTTCTATATTTGTTTCCTTATTATATAGGCTGGTATTCCATCGGCTATCAATAAATTAACTATCGCTTTAATACATACTCTTTTATTTTTTATAAAGAAGCAGCAATAAGTTTAAGATTAAATAAAAGAAGGTTATTCTCTAACAACCCCTTATCAAGGCTTTTCACCGCTTCGCTAAAGGCTATAGGCTCAGGTGTTTTTCCAGCCTGTACAGGCTCTTGATATAGATTTCCCGGCAAGCTGTCTAAATTCTGACTATTCAGCAAATACTGATCTTTTTTGTTGCTAACTATCGGTTCTGGCTCTGTAGATGAAGATTTAAATATTTCACTTAAAGCCAACCCGATTTTTTGCCAAGGCAGTAAATTAGGGATTATTAACGCAGAAACTATAGCAGCTATGGCAATAGCCCCACCCATACATATGGAATACGACATAAACATTCTCGGGAAGATGTCATAGACACGATTCCAAACCCCCGCTATCAGCGGGACCATAACCGCGACATAAAACGTCGCCAATAATCCTATGCAAAGAATTACATCCCTTTTTGATTCAAATATAGGAATACGGCGTTTTTCAATTAGTTGAGCAGATGTTTGTTCTTCTGGGCCGGACAATTCCAAATTCTTCTTTTTTTCTTCCGTATTGTCTTTAGCATAAATACCTATATACATATTTAATTCATCATTCCAAACCCATCTATCCACCTTCCTTCTGGGAAGCAATTTGGCAAGTTCAGCAGGCATCTCTCCTTTTTCACTCGTAAGTATTTGGGGTTTTACATTGATGGTATAGGCTGTATTGAAAAATGAAGTTTTATTTATCTGTATAGGGGCAGCAAGGGTATCCGAATTTTCAGACACAGACAAATTAACACCCCCTGCCCAAGCGATATCAAGCAATAAAAAACTATTCATCAGCAAAATCAATATCGTCTTTAAAATCAAATTTTTTTCCATTTATTCCCTTGTGTTTTCCAACTATTTTTCACTTTTAGACTCTATTCTTTTCCGCAGCATAACCGGCAACCGGTAACAGGAAACTTCTTTTCCCATTAACCATCGACTATGGACTATTGACCAGCTCTTCCTTTGCTTTTATTTTTCACAAATAACTTGTATTATTGTAACTTGGTGTTGACAGTATTTGGATGGAAATAACTATTTTTGCGGATTCAAAGACTGCTGATACATGGATGTGTAAAAGCAGGTTTTGCCCTCGCAGACAGACATGGATGTCTGTCGAGAATGAGTAAAAATAGTTTTTTCAGCCACCAACTGATAACATCTTTCATTGTAAACATATCTCCCAAATAATACAAATAACTTATAATTCGTAACTAATAACTCATAACTAGTCGTTCATAGCTAATAATTTTTATTGCGTCCCTCATCCCTCAGTAGTTATCAGTGTTCATCTGCACGGTTTTTGTCTATCTGTGTCAATCTGTGTCTTTATATCGCCTGCATCAAAAACTGTCCGGCTCTCATACCTGCTTCAATGGCTCCTACAGCATCTTTTAACGGCATTTCATCCCCGGTCAGTTCAAGAACAGTCCCTTTAGATTCAATAAAAAGCTTCATCTCAGGTTCGCGTGAAGCTAATGCTTTATGTTCTTTCACTCCGTCCATTATTAGCCGCATCACTTCAAAACTATTTGGATATATCTTGATTATTTCTTGAATAGTTTCTATTACTTTATCAAATTCCCCTTTAATAAAGAACGCTGTTGCCATCTGTTGTAACTGGTCAACTTTTCCCTTCAGGGTTGGATCCAGAGAATTACTATCTTGAAGAATCAAGTCAAAAAGCGGCAGCTCAGGGTTAAGTTGTGCTGTTTTTGTAATATGTTCAAAATTAATTCCCAGCTTTCCGAATTTTGTATTTTCCGGAGCAATGTTTTCATTTAATACAATCTGATCATCATCTTTATTGCCTGAAGACGGATACGGTCCTTGTTTAGCTTCTAAAAAAACCGTATCTTCCAGGAACTCAACCACATGTCCCTCTGTAAACAAAACAGCATCCCCGGCCTCTAATATTTCCTCTGCCACATCGATATTTTCCACAGTAGAAAATTTAACCCTTACCTTACCTTTGAGGATAAATAACACTTCCTGTCTCGGCTGGTCCTTGAAGGGACTTTCACCCTGTACAGGAGGGTGATAAAGTTTTGTTCCCCTCATGCCTTTATCCTTGTAAAAGCTGTTAAATTGGATAGGATCAGGCATTGCGGAGAATTTTTGCAGCTTGTCAAAAGGCACATGATTTGCTTTGACTACTGCTCCAACTAACCTGTTTTCCTTTTTGAATGCGGTGAACGAAAGGTCTGCGGCATTTTCTATATATCCTGAAACAGCATTATCAACATCATCCAGAATCTGCCTATCCGACTCATCAGCAGAGCACGGGCCTTGCCTTATTTCAAGGACTATAGAATCTTCTTCAAAAAACACCTGATGAGCTTCTGAAAACAAAGCAGTGTCGCCTTTAGACATGACCTGTTCGCCTATATACTCATTGTCTTTGGTATAGAACACACACCTGATTTTTCCCTTTAACACATGCCATACTTCCTGTCTCGGCCTGTTGCCAAACGGATTAGGTTCAGAGACCGGCGATAGCAGATACTTTTCGCTTTTTGTTCCTTTTGCGGCGTGAAAACTCCTGACTCTTAAAGGATTTTCCTGGGCTGTATACAAATACGGCCCGTTCTGTGCCCTCGAATCATCTGCTTTAATAACCGTGCCGATCAACCTCCCATTCTTGTTAAAAGAGCTGCCTGCATATGGCAGCGAAATAATTTCTTCAAAAGATAAATCAGAAATGGCACGAAGCACATGTTTAAGAGGATTATACCCGCCATTAAGTAACTCTTTATATTCATACCCTACCCCTCTGATATATACTTTGCCGTCAAGCATATATCCGATAAAATCGCCGCTTTCTTTATCAAAAACCTGGTAAAAAGACGCATAATCCGCTGGATTAAGGTTCTTGTCCAGCAAAGAGTTAAGGATAAGAGCCATTGCCTCTTCCTGTTTATCCTGTTCCTGAAGTTTAATAGCTTCCGTAATTACCGATTCCGGCTCTGTCTTAAGTTTTTCCGCTGCACCAAGCGTTATTTCAGTTGTTTTTTCAAGTTTAGCATCAACCTTGTCAATCCCGCGTCCGGGATCCTGGATAATAATTGCCATTTTAGCGTTATTGAATTCAAATCCATGAGTACTGTCTGGATAAAGAATTAACAGCTCATTCTGTTTAACATCGACTTCATTAACATCTTTACCCTCTTTATTCCCAACATAGGCAGTCAGAGACCCCATTCGGCAAAGTGCAATCTCTATCTTGCTTTTTCCGTCTAATTCATGACGATGAGCAGCTTCATCTCCAATAGCTGTTTTTACACCAATACCAATAGCAGCGCTGCGCGGCGTAGTCATCACCATTTTTGCCGGCGAAGCCATATCAATTCTATGAACAGTAGCTATTAAGTCACCTCGCGCATCTCTGTAAACGTCAGCAATTATATTCCTATCTTTTTCGATAACATTGCGTGAATCAATGGTTACCTCACCATCAAGTTTTTCTTTATGATCTACTGAAGTTTGAGAAGCATCGGTCTGCCTAAAAATATAAAATTTAGAATCCTCTGTAAAAACAATATCAGAGTTAACAAACAGATTAATAATATCTCCTTTACCCAATTCTATGGTTTGAATAATTCCCTCTTCACCTTTTATCTGTGCATTAGCGCTTCCTTCAATCAAATATAAGGATCCCTGATAACGTTCAGTCGCAAAGTTAATAAAAGACGAACCTGCTTTATATTCTCCTGACTCAACCTGGATAGGCCTATCTATATCAGTCCTTGTTCTATCCTGTTCCTTAATTAACCCGGCAACAAGTTTTCCCTCAGATTCAATAGATCGGTCCGGGTAAAGATTTTTTTTAAGTTCATAATACGCTTTGTTTACATTTTCTGGAATTTCAATTGTATCAATGAAATTAAAACGCAGAGCAGGGTACATCTTCAGCCTTTCAATCTCACCCAAGGCATCATTTGTGATTTCTTCTAATTCTGCATCTTGCATCAAGCTTATATCCGGCACATATGGTGCATGATTAAAGCATTGTATTGAAAATTTCTCCCCAAGCTCTGTTTCCATGGTCTTAATTTCTCTTCTTAAGTTCGCGCCTGCTCTTATTTGCAGCAATGGCTTTTGCATAAGAATAATACTCATCTGGCCTGCTAGAAATCCGTTATTATAAAGCAGTTTTAAGCTGTTTCTGGCATTTTCCTGAGAATTGCGTGAGGTTGTATCCAATAATATTTTTATTTTGCCTATTTCCTCGGCAGGCATGCCAAGTTTTTTCAATTCTTCCTTAAAAATCCAGGCAAAAATTTCTGCCTCGCTTAAGCCTTTCAATGTTTCCAGATCTACGCCTAAATATTCGCTGCCTATTTCCCAAAGATTTTGTGTAGAATGACCAATACCACCGGCAAAAACAACAACCTCAGGCTTTGTATCAAAATATACTTTGGCCGCCCGGATAGGCGTCTCGAGATCTTCATTACCAAACGCCAGTAGTGCGTTTACTTTTTCAGGCAGTTGATCCTGTGGGGCTAAAAACGAAATGATCTTCTGAGCCTCATCACGACTTTCAGAAAGCCTGCTTTTTCCATGTTCAGAGGGGGATATTACTTTATAACTTGAAGTATTATCATCTTTTAGCTTGCTCTTAATATTTGAAACCCATTGTTTAATCTTAGTTGAAAAGTGACGATAAAATACAAAGTCTAAACTTATTAACGCAGCTGCAGCCAACAAAATCCCCAGTGCCGTTTGCCCATTCAAAAGGCTACTAAATCCCGCTGCCGTCTGTTGCCCCCCGTCCCCCGCCCAGCCAATACCTGAGTTTAAGGCAACAAGAACGGGAGAAGCTAAAACTGCTATTATAATCTTGCTGATATTCGATCTTTCCTTTGAACTATTATCATCTTTATATTCAAATTGTTTTAGTTTCTCTTTTATTTCTCTAAAAAGAGCACCTTGCCCCCTAAGAAAGCACATTTCTTTTACAATTTCTTCGAAACCATCAATAGAAGAAATTTCTTTAATAATAAACTCTTTTAGTTTTGGGATTTCTCTGCCCACCCTATCCCTTATTGAAGGCTTCATTTCATTCCTTCGTAATAGAAACCATTGATTTGTTCGCTTTACTTCTTCATTAAGAGCAAATAACTTCTCTAATCGAGTTAATAGCACTACTCGATCTGTAAAACTTAAATTATCAATTAATTGTCTTACATCTAAAGAATCAACGAAATAATCATCATGCTTTGATAATAGACGATCATAGAATACTTTTAAATCATAACCAATACTTCTCGACCCTATGTTATTCGAAAATTCAGCAAAGATTCTATCAACATCATCTCCGCCTAAAAACTTTAGCAAGACACCTGCCGTCATTTGATAGCGAAGATTAGAATACAAGCTATTATTTATCCATTTAGAATTTGCCACAAAAACTTCGATCAGATATTCTCTAACACGACTTTCTAATCCCTTTTCCTGGTATTCACGGATTATTTGTTTAGCAACATTGCTTATTCTATCTACAAAACTAATATCACTTCGAAAAATTTTCTCATAAAATATTGCTTTCTCATCTCCCAATTCAGATAGCGCAGATAACACCGCGTAATCTACTTGCCAATTATTATTATTTAGCATCCTTGTTTTTAAATACTTCTCTGCTTTTTTGTTGCCTATCTTTCCCAAAGCAATAATACTATTAATTTGAAGATTTAAGCGGGAATCAATCAAATCCGTATATTGAGGCCAGTAAGCAGAAATATAGTTATTCAATTTAGGATAATGATCATAGTTATCTCCTGATTCAGATAAAAGTATCAGGTTCTCAACAGCTTTTTCACTCTTCCTTTCCCCCAATATCCAAGCAGCTGTTGCTTGCAATTTATTAGCATCTAGTTTATCATAATGAAAACTACGGATATAACCAATTTCTCGCCCTGATTCAAAGTTTATATCAACTTTTTTAGTTGCATATAATTGTTTTATGAGTATATCCTCTAATTTTTTATGTTTAAAGTCACTTAACATTAAAGCTGCTTTAATTCTATTTTCTTCCTGCTCATTTTCGTTTTCTAAAATAGCAACCAATTGTTTAAAGCTCATTTTTTCTTTACTTATTTTTGAAAATGTATCTTTATTATCACCAACATTTTGATATTCGGTTAAGCTTCTGCTCGTAACTTTAGTTTCATGAAGAGAACACCCCATAATAGTAAAAATAACCACTGACAATAATAGAGTAAGTAATTTTTTAGTTGAACGGGATATTTTAGTTGTAAACAAAATCGAAATTGCTGCTGAAACTGATATCACAGTTGCTATTACAGCAACATTCATTGGAACACCCCCCCCATTCACAAAAACCGAAAGCCCAACAAGACCCGCCCAGAAATATTTTGACTTCACAACTTTCTGTAAAATTGGCGTCAACACATTGGCAGTTTTATCTGTAATTTTATTTGATGACTTCTTTAAACCAAGGCGTATATTTTTCCTGAACTTCACCGCCCCGATACCTACAGCAAGGGCCAATGTACCCAACACCCCGCCTATTATTGAGCCATCTATTGATGTGCCCTCCCCTGCCCAGCTAAGACTGGAACTTAAGGCAATAAGTGCGGGAGAGAGTATAAGAGGAATCATAAATGATTGTAGTTTTGAGCGATCAGCTTTTTTAATATTTCTATTACTTATACTATCGAATACACCCTTAACTCCAGCAATAACAAGACCGAGCATTACCGGCAGAATTGTATAAAACAAAACCACTTGCCCCTGTATGGAAAGGTTGTAATAGAAAGCATATGTGCTATCTTTTATTTCTTTAAATGGGATATAAGAAATAAGCCCATTTGTACTTTCTATTAAATTTTTATCTCCTGTCCAGCCAAGACTTGAGCTTAAAGCAATAAGAGCGGGGGTTAGCATTGCCAGGATTAAGATAGATCTAAGGCCTGACGTAAAATCATTGTCATCATCAGATTTTTTGTCCATTGAAAAAGCCTGATGCAACAAACTCAGATTATTTTTTAAACTTTTCTTAAAAGATTGCCATATTTGTGATAATGACCATTTTGATTTTTTTTCTTCTATTCCAACAGATAAATTCTTAGCCGCCTTAGGAACGTTCATCTCATAAAGTTTCCCAAAACTTGTATTAAACATCTGCTGGGAGATTTCAACCGGGGCGGAAAGCGTATCGGAATTTTTCTTAAGATTAAGTTCTGTGCCTCCTGCCCAGGCAATATCTAATATTAAAAATGACTGGATAAGTATAATGGAAATAAAGCGAAACCAGGATTTGGAAAGTAAATTGTTCATGACATATTCCTTTCACGTTATCGAGTTTGCACGTTTTCGTAAAATAATTTTATTATTTAATATTAAAGGCCTTTAAAAAGTATGTAAAAATTACAGCAAAGTATACCATAGGATTAGAAGCTTTGCAAGCTCATAACATATTGTAAATACAGCGTTTAGAGCCTAGGGATTAGCGTTTAGAGAAAAATTGAACGATTTGGGCTGAAGCTGCAAGCTGCATGTCGCAAGCAATGAAAAAGTGGTTGGTTTGGGGATGGTGGAAAAAACAGAAATAAAGTCATCAGACACAAGTCAAAAGGTCACAAGGGGAAATAAGAAACTTGGTTTGTAATTTGGAGGTTGGAAAAAAGATGACAGATTCTAGCTCATGGCTCATAGGACAGCTAAAAACTTAATTAACATTTAACGCAACAATTATTTCTTCAAAAAACATCTAATTAATTTAACGAATTCTTTAAAATCATCTAAATTATTCCGCAATACTGAATAAAGCTGTTTTAAATCCACTTCTACATATTCATGAACAAGAATATTCCTAAGCCCAACCATTGCGCGTATACGTTTCGCGAAATCAACGGGAATTACTTTTTTCACACCTAACAGATCAATAACATCAGTATAAGTTTCTATATTGCTTTCTTTCATATCAGCTAAAATATGATTGCCAATATCAATAATTATTTGAATCGATAACTGCAAACCATGTTCAAGTGACCATATTTTGTTTAAATCCTTTGACAGCGTTTCAAGGGAAGTTGTTTTTAATTTTTCTAATTCAGCGATATATTTTTCTAATTCCTTAAGCTTTACGACCAATATTTGCGCGTCAACCATTGCGGCCTCTTCTAATTATGCGTTAAAAACAAACATTTAAGATCACTGTATTCATTCAGGCTTTTCACTTGGAATCTAATTCTTTCTGAATCATCACGGCAAACAAGCAATTTACCTCCTACCAAAACCTTATGCTTAAGCAGAACAGGGACACTGTTTAAAATAACTAAATCCACGCTATTTGTTCTTAGAACTTTAATAAGCTCTGTTATAAGCTCTGCTTTATATCCATAAGTAAATTTATTTTCTTTTAAATAATCATTGTCAATAAACACAGCAATATCCACATCACTCAATTTATTGCTCTTTCCAAGAGCGACAGACCCAAACAAATAAGCAAATTTAACTTCCGGCCTTTTTAAAAAGAAATCCGTTGCTTTCCTGATTATGTCTTCTTTTAATAATATACTCATTTTTCTGCCTTTTTAAAATTATATATCCAATCAGCATTAAATAACTTCGTGTCTAATTTAATTATAAGTATAGCAAAAGAAAAAAATAAAAGCAAATTTAATAGGGTTATGGAGATTAAAAGGGGAGCACTCAGCTATAAAAGCTTAGAGCTTTTTTGCTTTTCTCATTGACCATAAACTTTTTACTCTTTTTTTGCTTTTGCCATGAGCTATCAGCTATATGCAAATATGCGTTAACGCGTTACCGCGTTGATTTATTATTAATCGGTGTAATCATTTTTCTAAAATCTGTGTGATCATTTTAAAATTAAAGGACTTTAAAAAGTAAGTAAAAATTACAGCAAAGTATACCATAGGATTAGAAGCTTTGCAAGCTCATAACATATTGCGAATACATATGTTAGCGTATAACGATTAGCGTTTGAAGAAAAGTTAAAAAATCTGGCTGAATGCTGCAAACTATATGCCGCAAGTAATAAGAAGTATTTAAGTTGCAGATGCTAAGAAAAACTTATAGCTTATAATGGGACAGTAGTGATGGCTTATCGCCAATAAGTATAGAATCTAGTTTATGGTTGTTAAAAACTGAAATATCTCCAAACACACGTAAACCCATCTAGAGTAAATGCAAAGCACTAAATTAGCTTCTCTAATTACAAAGCAAGGAGAGAGAGTTAAACCGATTAATCAATTGATTATTTAGTGCGATTTAATTCCAAATAATTGAATTCAGCAATAATATCTACGTTTTGAGATGCTGTGTCTTCGCTGTAAATCGTTTTGTCATCTGTAGGAATAAATGATTTCTACTACTACAAGTTTAATTTAAACTCGACAACTCATACTCCTTTTCTCTGCTTTTCGGTTCAAGTCCTAAAAGAGGCATAATGTTATTAATCGGTGTTAAATTGATAATCACTGGAGTAAATCCATTTATTCCCCGTTCGAGCATGCTCTGCAACACCACCGGATCAATTTGGATATCAACACCAGCCCCCCTACGATTGAACTTTATATCAGTCATATCAATACCACCATACTTAGGAGAATGCGAAGAAAAACTCTTCATTATAAAATCCGTTGCATTATAAAGACTATCATAAATAATTTGTTCAACCGGTTCTTGACGTTCATCTATAATTACTGACCTATAACCAGAATTAAATCCTGAAACTAATTTTATTGAGTTTCTCCCATCACTTAAACTTTGTCCTTGAATTATTCCACCATATGATAAACCCACGACAACATCACCAGTTACTTCGATATCAACGTTTTCACCTTGATACGACCCCCAAACGATCTCACCTTTGCCTTTTCCATCAGATGAAAGATTAGCATTTTTAAGCATGCCTTGATTCCTAATAGTAATCTTAGCATTTCCTGTAATAGTATCCGCAATACCTCCAAAATTATTAAATTCTGCATCGACATTTACATCTCTGATAACTGCCGCAACTATACGGCCTGCCAGCCGATTCTTGGGGCCAAGTTGAACATCTTGTTCATCAGCAATTATTAGAGCTCCACCCCTATTACCTAAATCCCAAACATTTATATTAACTGTTCGTCCTTCATTCGCATAAATCTCTACCCCAGGGTAAACAAATGCTCCCTGACCAATCCGAACCGCAATGTCATCCCTCTCGCCTCTTGAAGTCAGGATCTCCCCTGCTCGACTAATAAAAATATCACTCTTTAACAAAAGATCGTTTAAATCTTTAGCTTCTTGTATGGTATCTATTGAGTATACCTTTGGTATTCCACGAGTCTTTTGAGTTGCGTATTCCTCTTTTAGCTGGGGTACATTTAATAATTCCGGCGTTACCACTGATCCAGCAACACTTTCTACTTTGGCAATCCCCTCTTCAAAACTTACTTTAACAATGTCCGACGTATCAAGCTTATCTAGAATTTGTTTTTTAACCACTTCATCAACAATAACACCATCAAAAATATAAACACGTTGACCTACCTCGAGCTCTAAATCAACGATTGCATGTATGCCTTTGTTCCTTTCGGAAATCAGAAAAACTCCATCCAGATTTACTCCATCAGCCACAGTTATTGGATTTATTTTGCCTTCTTTAACACCTAAATGTTGTGCAATCCCATTACGAAACTCCACGCCCTTTCCAATAACCACACCGCGCCCTTTTCCTCCGTCATCTTTTTGTCTCCATCCACCAACGAGTTCATCCTGCCCCCCCACTAAACTCGTATTTATGATTTTAGCTCCTGAAGATACTATTGATTTAAATATCTTTGATTGCTGGTCAATAACAACATCTGAACCAATAGTACTCATTCTTGCTTCGCTATTACTTAGAATTTTTGTTCGGTCGCCAACGCCCGCATTATCCATCTCAATCAAAAATGACCCTGCAATCTCTACATCATCACCTATCCATGGAACATTCATGATTTCCCCACCTTTAGTGATTCTGACATTTTCCCCAATATCCATTTCCTCTATTATCAAAGTATCGCCCTGCCATTCCACACGAGCCTCCCCTTGGCTCCTTCTTAAAGAAATAAAGCAATCTTCCATTACCAAGCCGTTACCCATCCGAATAACTAAGTTCTCTTGATTTTCTCCTTGGAATCTAATCTGGCTTCTATTGCCTTTTACGGTCACTGAACCACCTAATTCAATATGGCCATCACCAATGATAAATACCTTTTTAGTCAAGTCAGCAACACCAGTATTTAAGAACTGCACATTATTAGCTGATCCTTTTAACGCAGGATTCTCTTTTTTTTCTATCAATTGAATTAATTCCTTATAGATATTTTCTCTCAATTCTTCGTCTTCCAAAATATCGGATATTGTAATAAACTGATTGTTCATTTCTATCGATTTTTTCCGTATATTTGGTCGCAAACGAGAAGTAATGTCTAAAACAGTATTTAATCCAATTTCTCGTAATGCAACAACAAGAGGGTCAAACCTTAAACGCCTGTCAACGTCCTCACTGAAGTTATCATTATTTGCATTCCCCAACACGAAATCTTTTGCTAAATAGTCATTAACAGAGACCACTCCGTCATAATTAACAGAGAAACTAGCGCCACTTTTCTCTCCCCTCCCCATATAGATAATATCATCTTCCAATCTTCTTTGATAGACCCTATCAAACCGTTTTTTTGATAATTTCGTATTTATCGTGTCTTTTACAAGTTTTATTTCAGAATAGCGAACATTAAATGTGTAGCCAGATGGGAGAATAATCGGTTTAGTAGGAAAAGGTCCGCTTTGATGAACTTCCTGGATCTTTCCCCCTAATGTTTGCATTATTTCTGGAATTGTATCCCCATCATTTAGTATGCCCTTAACTTCAAGGGTCATATCTGAGTACTTCGCACCCATATCCTTTTCGAATTCTCTGATAATATTGATAATATTCTTTTGCGGTACACGCCGGCCATGAAACTCATCAACACTTACTTCAAAAAGTATATGTACAGGCTTCTTTCCCGATTGCTTCCTTTCTCTAACAGCCGCAACTAACTGATCAAGGACCTCTTCCGTCCGAGATGCATTTACTGCAAAATAGCCACTAGTAAAAATCGTGATATGCGGCACTTCCGCCTCGCGTATTACCCTTAATACAGTTGCAATCTCGCTAAGAGGTTCACCCCCTGATAACATAATACGAAAAACTTGATTTTCTTTAGCATAAGAAAGAATTCTTTCTATAGCTTTAGACCCTAATGCTATTCTTTTTCTTTTATCTTGAACTGACCGCATAAAACAAAATGAACAACCCACTGGACAATAATTCGCAAGGGCTACACACATTGAGTCTATTTGCTTAATTGGCTGCGGGGTCTTAAGCGGAGTCCAAAAAGTTTGGGCATCATCTAATTCAACGATAGTTGTTGCAAATTCAACTCCACGCCTGTGGGGTGGAATAATGCCATCTTCGCCTTTTTTCGATGGTTCTTTCAATTCTTCATTGGATGCGACAAAATAAACTTCTTCAAATAAATTTCGCAATATCGGATAGTTTAATGCAACAGATGTATTGACAATAAAAATATCAGACGCCTCAGGTCTAACTTCCTCAAATAGTTGTCCGTCATGTCGGATCCAAACCTGACTGTTTTCCTTTACCAAAATATACTTATATTTTTCTTTTGTTTCTTCATTTAAAAGAGCAAACCCTCGTTGTGGCGATTTTGCTGATAGAGTTTTCTGTAACGGGATCATAGCTGTTTGACCCTGTTGTAATCTTTTTAACGCATTGACATAATCATTAAATCTCATATGCGAAAATGGATAGTTGAGCAAATTATTTATCTGATGTTCTGATAGCTTCCATCTATCGGCATTAATCACAAAATGTTTCTCTTGCAATCCATTCACAATGGAAGTTCTGCCGCTTTCGCCTGGTCCCGTAACAGCAATAAAAATAGGATCAATACGCTGTTCTCCTTGCCATTTTTTAATATTCCTATTTAAGTCCTTAACAGCTTCCGTAGAATTAACTCGTCTTTGTTGTAGCTCCTCTTTAAGAGACGAGCATTCGCCAAAACCTAATTTAACAATATTCCAATTTCTTTTAAGATTTTCCGGGGCTAACTTTTCAAATAAATCAACAACTATCTCTCTAAATTGAGGTGCTGTTGTTTCAATAGCTATTGTTGTCAGTTTATCACTCCCTATGCCTTTTTGAATTCTTGCGGCAAGGTCTGCAACCATAAATTCACGCGGCCCCTCTTGAAACATTTCTTTAATTAATGGAATTCTTAAGATTTCACGATTCTCACCAGCATCATCAACATTAACTATCAAGTAGTGCTGATGCGCAGAAGCTCTTGAAGCCGCTACGTTATTGGCTTGTAGCCAAAACTCATCCCACACTTTGTTTAATGGTTCGGATTTATTTTTTCCTAACTTGAAAAATTCTTTCAAATCTACTTCATCTCCACCATTCAACACACTTGGAACGATTTTTTCCTTATTCCTTAGAATATAATGCCCTATGGTTAACACATCTAATCCTTCGCCATAAAAATACGTATTGAGGGCATCTTCCGGTGTCTCAACAATAGGTCCTCGCCTATTAAAAGATGTATTAAGGACTCCTGGAACGCCTGTGCGTTCTCCCATTTCACCAAGCAATTCCCAATAAAGAGGATTGGCCTCACGAGAAACTGTTTGAGGACGAGTCGTTCCATCTCCTGGATGAGCCCCAGCTTTGATTATATCTTTTTTGTCCTTTGTTACTGGGAATGATATTGTCATAAAAGGAGATGTGTTTACTCCATCCAAAAATTCTGCTGCCCGTTCTTCTTGAATAGATAAAGCAGATGGTCGCCAAAGTTCCCGGTTTTTGATTCGATTAACTTTGAGATTCCCTTCCGGATCAGTTAACCTATTCAAAATACTTCTATTCCCCAAGGCTCTTGGACCTAATTCTGATCCTCCCTGAAACCAAGCCACCGTTTTGTCATGCACAATCGCATCAGTTACCTCATTAACTAATTGCTCATCGTTCTGAATACGCTCATAGTCAACGCCCTCTTCTAAGCCAAAACATTCTAATGTCCTTTGAATTTCTTCATCAGAATATGTTTTTCCAAAAGATATTTTTTGAACCTTATTCTGAACATCCAAGCCATACTCTTCAGTTGAAACCGAGAGAGCAGCGCCGACACTTGTCCCGTCATCAGCCGGATAAGCCGGCACGAAAAATTTATCTGCTTGAACGGTGCCCTTTTCAATAAGTTTCCCATTGGAAGCAATATTAAGAGCAAGGCCTCCAGTCATGACAACGTATTTTACTCCCTTTGTTTCCTTATTTTCATTAAGATAATAAGAAACCATATCATCAATAACTTGTTCCACTCGTTCTTGCATGGCAAATGCCAAATGTGCCCTCTTTCGGTCTTCTGGTTGTAAATCACGACCAGACTTGCTTTCAGGCATAGGCGGGATAATCTTAACTAACCGTTGTAAAAAACTTTCTGAAAATTTAACTCCAGGAAAAGCAGATATTGTTGTTAATTCAAAATTCTCTTGATTCATTTCAATTTGCTCGGTTTTCCGATTAAACCATATCAATTCTCGCATTATTTCTCTTAATTGATTGACCGTCCTCTCTTCTTGGAGATTTCTTGGCGCCCCATAAGGAGCATACCCCATGACTTTTCCTTCATCATGTCTTTGATATCCCAAGTAAACTGTCATGATATGATAAAAATGTCCTAACGAATGCGTGAAAGGAGTTGTGCGTGCGATCCTTTTTAATTGACCATCTTTCGCTATCCAAATGGTTGTGGATTCATCTTCTCCTTGGCCATCAATGGACACGACTAAAGTCGGTTCTGTAAATCCACTAGAATAATATGCGGCTGCTGCATGAGCCTTGTGATGCTTGACAAAAGTAACTGGAGGAATATATCCTGTGCCATAATCAACAGCCATACCTTCTAAAAATGATTGAAACTTATTTATATCGTATCGTCGATAAGAATTCTTAAAAGGAAGATTGTATTTTTGACGATAATAATAATGTGGCTCTTTGCTGCTTGGAGTTTCCTGGTAAAAATTATAATCATAAGTAACCGCTATATGGTCGATGTCTTCCCAGGTAATTCCGTTAGCTTCTAATAAATAACGCGTTGCCTCCTTAGGGAAGTACGCATTGGCATGTTTGTCCAAATTCAAACGTTCTTCTTCGATAGCTCCGACAAGAACCCCGTCTTTAATTAAAGCAGCCCCTGCATCATGGCTAGGACGCACAACGCCAAGCACATAAACCGGTTTATTGGGCCGTTTTATTTCATCACGAGAATCACGGTGATAAATTTTTACAGCCATCTCACCGCAAGCAGAGATAGGTTTAACATAAAATCTATCTTTTATTTGATGGCGTTCATTTATTTCCAAATCTTTAGGGTGGACTTTGACAGCCTCTGTTTTACTGATAATTGTTAAGACTCCGTCTTTCCAATCAACTCTCTCAACCCCGTGAATCCCTGATATTTTTTTAAGGAGTTCAGGGACATCTGCCTTTGAATCGAAAATTTTAAATGCAATATCAAGTCCTTCAGCGTCAAATTCTAGTTTGTCGGCGTTAGTTTCTTTAAGTTGGGGAGACCCCCTACTTGGATTGACTCCAGCCAAATTCTTTATCTCATGATCATCGTTTCCAGTTTTCATCTGTGGATCTATTTTTACTACTAATTTATAATAATCGCCTATTGGCGAAGAATTAAGCTGTCTGGCGTCTTTTGTTCGCTTCAAAGGTATATCGCCAAACTTTTCACCGCCAGAGAAATACTTCCTCGGGATAACCTTCTGACTCACTTGGTCATAATCTTCCTTGATAAAATTAAAAACTCCCTTCTTAAACGCTTCGACATATTGGGCATAAATCTTGTCTTTAACCATTGGGTCAGACAAATCTACTCCCATTATTTTCTTCTGATCAATATAAACTTTTGACATAAGACTTTCTTTGATTGTTTCTTTGTGCCACTTGGCAAGAATCAAAGCTTGATAAATTTGCCGGATAGAAGCAAAATTTTTACCTTCATTAACTTCACGTTCAATTTCCGGAAGAATAATTTCACGCGCTATTTGTGAAGAAATTAATGCTGCACCTTTAGTCTGTAAATCCGATGATTGATCTACTTTAAGTTTCACGCTTTTTCTGTTTTGATGCAAAGCCTGATAATCTTCCTCCAGCATCACTTTTAGACGGCTTTTAACAATATAGACCGCATTGCCATTTTCATAAACCAGCGCTTCTTCAGGGATTATCCAGACCTTATTAAATGTATTGATGGGGATTTCTGCTGTGCCGAACTTATCTTTAGCTTTCATATATATCTTGGCCCAGAAAGCTTTTCCCGGCTCTTTTTCGGGATAAAGTAATGATGCTGTCAACTGCTTAAGAATATAATCCTGCGCCAGCATATCTCTGCCTAATTCAGTCTTCCCAAGTTCAGTTGGAATAATCTTATTTGCTTCATAGGGAGACAGGTTGACCCACAAATCATTCTGCGGAATAGTCATGGCGGCAAGAAAATATTTTACTAGCCGATTAGACTCTTCTTTGATTTCATCAGGTATAAAATTAGTATTTCCATTATCAACAATGAAGTCAAACCGTAATGGATTATCCGGATAAATCGTCATACCTTTAAGCAAAACTGGCACAAATGCAGGGCTTTGGGGAATCATTACTCCCGGTTTTGGAAGATTCAAAGTCGTTATGCTCTGTGCATACCCAGGAGGGATTATCGATGTACAAACAAAGGCAAAAGCAATAATTAAGGAATTTGCGCGATAATATACTGCCTTTTGTTTTTTTAAAGTCAAGCTTTTCATAAGCAATTTTCCAACTAAATAGCACTACCTATCATTATATAGTGACCCCTGGGATCCTTGATCCTGAGTCGTCTCGTAATTACAGGCACTGATGAAGAATAAAACATTGAACCTAATAACTCAGCATTCATTACTGCTGTTGAACCTTTGCGCAGGGGTTGATAAAATAATTGCCTAAAATCCTCATAACCTATCATAACTTTAGTTGAAAGTGTATTATAGATAACAAATCGCATTTTATTACCTTGGTCACAGGCAATCACTTTTTCATCTAACTTACTACACGACATAAAGACAAAAAAATGCATTAAAAATAGAAGTACGGTCGTTAAGAACATCAACCTCCAACTAAGAAAATGCATGATATTTTTCATGTGCTCACCTAATTTGCCTTACGCTTAAACGAAAGTTATTACATTCTTCAAAATAATACTTTAAATAAAATCTTAAAAAATTTTACATACTTAACTTATCTCTTTGTTCAAAATTAAATTACTTTATAAAGCGTTTTAAAAACACGTGAAAGTATACCATAGGATTCACGACAATGCAAGCTCATAACATATTGAAAATAAGATAGTTATCGTGTTAACGCGTTTGCGGGTTACAGAGTTGATTTTTTTGATAAAACAAGCGGGATAAACTAAAAATTTAAACGCAAGAAAAAAAACAGATCAAGTTAATTGTAAAACCCAACCCCACTCTGACCGCGGGGGTCAGAGTCTGGTTATTTAAGGATTAAATGCTTGATATGCGCTAATTCTTTTTGATGATCTATTTGGGACCCAACAAATTCTTTATATTCCCCTGGATCAATATCCAAAACCTCGCCATAGTTGCATATTTTTTCTTTTGTCTTGTTCAGATATTCATTATATGAAGAATATTTCCAAAAATTTGGTTTTTTTACCAAGTTTGCGGTAACAGGATTTAAGTGCACATATCGGGTTAAATGCATTAACTGTTCATCATTCTCTATCTTAACATTTTTAAATCTACTTTCCCACAAAGGGCCTTTTCTTTTAATTTTGCAATTAAAATATTTAGAATAACTATTGAGAACCTTTCTCATAAAGAGTGATATGCCTTTATCGACATTTTGTTTGAGAATAAAATGTAAATGTGTGGGCATTAAACAATATGCGATAATATCTACTGTTTGATCTTTATCTTTCAATAAATCAGTTTTATAAACATGTTTGATATAGTCTGAATAGCAGTAGCCAATTCCCATGATCTTATAATAGTTTAATGCATAGATCATCCTGTCATACTCAGCATCATTATTAAAAACAATAAATCCGGCGATGCTTTTCGTAAAAACATGATACATTCTTCCGCTAACCACGTCCGCTCTTATAGGCATACCAGCTCCTTTCCTAAATCAATAATTCCCCTATATCCAAAATCATCCATTTAACCCAATTCTGACTCCCGGTGTCAGAATTGGGTTAGCTATATTTTAGATTGAATTGGTGGGGGGTGTCAAGAAATCATGAGATTGTGGATTTAGGATTGGGGTTGAAAAACTGTCTTATGCTAGAGAATTACATCTTTCAGTTAATAGACGATAGTTTTTCAAGAAAGGTGCCGGCGATTTTTTTGTCCTGGTCATCCTTCCACCAGGAAAAGCTCACTCCGGATCTGAAGCAGTTTTCTTCCTTTATAACCCATGCCACTTTTCCGAAAATACGGATGGTAGCGGCACTTTCGCCAAGACGCAAATCAACGCTCAAAGGCGTCCCTTGAGGTATATTCTCTTTTGAAAATACTCCTACTCCGACCATACTCATATCACGTATAATACATTCTGTTCCATTCCAGCAACGAAACCACACGCTAGGGTCAAGCGGACGCAGGCTTACGGAAATATTGCGTGCTTCTTTTCTTATGCTGTAACGTCTTTCTTTATCCATTGTGATTACTCCGTAATCAGCTGATAGCTAATAGCTCATGGCTGATAGTAAAAAATACTCTCTCGTGTCTTTGTTTTTCTTATTCTGTTACTTTTGCTACAATACCTCAGCTTTTCACTCATAATTCATAATTCGTCATTCATAACTTATTTCTCGTCCTTCGGTCTTCGTTCTTTTTTCTCGCTACTTGCTCCTTGCTACTCGCTACTCTTTTTCTAAATTGCATTACCAATAAGCTCTCTGGTATCTTCAAGCGTTAATTTTTTCTCAATTCCGGGTATTGCCTTATCTAAAGCGTCTTCAGTAGCCTTTTGAGCTTCAGGCTTAATGATCATCTCCGGTGTTAAGTCAATGATCTTTTCTTTGTCAGCAGACTCTGAAACTGTTAATACCAAAACCTTATCTTGACCTCTTTCATTAACCCTTATCTCTAATAAACCATTAAAGAGTCCTACTGATTGCCCGCTTTCAAGTTTTGCCTTAACATTCAAATCAGTGTTAATAATCTCATCTTCAATCGCTTTATAATTAATATTGAGATGTTCCATGGCATTTATAAAACCAGCCGGATCATCGGGTAAATCAAATATATTAATCGTTACTTCTTTACTAACCATATAGAGTATAAGCAATAATCTCACAATCTGCTCTGTTTGCGTTTTTATTAAATCACCAAAGCCAAACTCCTCCACAAAGTCTCTAAATCCATTACGCGTTTCTTCGCCTAATTGACGTTCTATCTCCATAAGATATGTTTCCATTATATTTACAGCAGCATCCAGATCAGGTTCTTCAGCCATCGGCTCATTAATAAGGATTTCATCTAAAGCATCCATAACAGCCTGGTCAGGTTCTTCTAATGATTTCCTATACGCAACTAAATCAACATCCCCTTCAAGAGCTTCCTCTTCAGTTATGTCTCCCTTATCCGGAACCGGTAATTCACGTTCTTCAACAACATCTACAAGGTCAATAATTTTATCCTCTTCAGGTCTAACCATCATCTCAGGTGTTAAGTCAATAATCTCTTCAACTTTAGATTCTGCTCCTGTTGTACCAGTATCCGCTGTACTTTCCTGATAAACAACTTCTGTACCTGTACCAGGGGCAGGAGCATTTGGATTATCAGGCGAATCTGCAGAAGTGACCGGTGCGCCAGGCTTACCTGAATCATTGGGTAATTTCGCTTTTAAAGCATCAAAGATTTCCTTTACAAAACCATCAAATGTAGGATATGGCCTGTCTAAAATATGGTTTTTAAGTGCACGCGCAATTTCAGACATCCATACCGGCATAGGCTCAACACCGGTCAACCCGTAATCCGCATAAAGCTGATTAAGATATGCTTCTTTAATTTCATTAGTTATCTGCCCATAATTAGAGGCCAATTTCTCGAAATTAAGATAATCATCAAGTACTTTACCAAATAAGAAAATCGCTGTATTCACCAATTTATTCTTAAGACCCTGTTCATCTTTGCTTAATATATACGCATCTATATCAAGCCCCTCATTAAGAATTGCTAAATAAGTGTTAACAACTAATCTCAATTCCTGCTCAATTTCGGACCTTCTTGAAGTAATTCCAGAGCTAGCAATAATTAACTCAATTATAAATATGTTTAAATCATCTGCATTAAATAAACCCTTAAAATTATCTTTATTTGCATCGAGCATTATTATTATCCTTTGGAGAAGCCATGCTGATTCAACAGTCTGTACTTCCTGAATTCCGCCAACAGATGATAACCAGCGCAGCAAATCATCTCTTTCTTCATTATTAATTGATTTCAATCCCTCCGATATTTTTTTAATTTTATCTTTAGCTGTTCCTAATACTGTAGCGTAACTGCATCCTTTTCCTTCAACAGCTAGTTTTTTTGCTAATTCTAAATCACCTTTAGCAATATCTAGATATGCTTCCTTTATATCTAAAGGCAACATATCCCAGGAAGCAGCTTTTAAATACTTCTCAGCATTATTGTCATTTGAAAAATGAGCACTTAAGAAATATTGCCAGTTTGAAGATACAAATTCATTGAATAATTGTTTGCTTGTTTCATTCTCTTTTAAATTATTGAATTCATTTATGTTTTTAATTGCTCCTTTGATAATTATTATATCCAAGCTTGTGAATAGATAAGCTTGTGCTTCCTCATCTGATTCAAAAATACTCTTAAGCTTATTTAAAACATCCGGATTAATACCTTCAACCAAATCCAGCAATTCTCTGGTCAATTCAATTTCTCGTATTAAATCATTATCATACTTAGCCATTCTAATACTAGTTCTGTTCAATCTTACAAAATTGACAATCTCTTCATTACTCAACACCTCGGTAAGCCAATTGATCTTAGCAAGCTGTCCTTCATCTAACCCCTTATCTATTAATTTTTCAATTATGACTTTGGGTTTAATATCCGGAATTAATGAATTATGCAACCCTCTCAAAAGCAATCCAAACAACAAATCAATTGATGCTTGCTTGTCATAACTTGTTATCTCATCAAGAATATTCATTAGACTATCCACATAATAAAAATTTAAAATGCTGTTTTTCTCTACCCTGCCAGTTATAACATCAATCAACTGTCGTTTGTAGCGTCCTACTATTTGAGGAACAATATAGTCCTTGATTCTATTAAAATCAGCTTTAATTTTATCGTTAGTAACTTCTTCAAGCTTTTTCATTAGCTGATCTAAAACAGCTTCCCTGTCAAAATTATTTGTAAACAGCAGATATTGCTGTATTTCAACTGGTAAAGCGTTCCAAAATTTTTCTCTTAAGTCAGCTGCTTTGCTATCTAAAACCTGCTGCTCAAGCTCTCCGCTTGTTACCCCTGCCTTAATTCTTCTGATTGCCCTCATGTCTGAAGTCAGGCTATTTAAAACAGCAGGCAGAACTATCTCCTCTGCCTCATATTTCATACTTTTCAATATATGCTGGTCATATGCCTGCATATATTCATATAGCGCTTGCTTTGCCTGATTTTCATCGTTGTTGTTATCAGTCAGCCAAAGTTCCTGCTCCTGCGCTGAAATACCAGCCCATATTGTTTCTTTAAGGCTCTCGTATTCAGTATTGTTCCTGCGTATATTTCTTAACTTTTCTTTATTTGCATCATATAGGGCTCTTATTTCAACAGAAGCAAATATTTTATCCAGCACTTCTGTACTGATATTATCAATATCAACCAGGCTATCACCCCATTTAAGACCACGATAGTATCTTATTTTCTCTCTCGTGTAGCCAGCTATAGTATCGCGTTGTGTTTGACTTGCTCTTGAATCGAAATCTTCACCTTTTTGAAAAGTAGCTTCTGTCCCTGGACTTTTTAGTTCCTTGCTTCTGATCAAAGAAAATAATGGTTTTTTATTAAATATTGCCCAGAAAATTTCTGCAGTAATAGCCAACATCACCAGAGCGTAAAATCCTATAGATACGGCTCCGGTTAAAGGTAAGAATGACCCGGATAACAGCAAAGATCCCCATCCAATATAGCGGAATAATCTTGATCTTAAATCCGGCCCGTACATCGGCGACGGAATGAATTTAGCTATCGCAATCTCTACAACTGCTGTAATACCAAAAGCTGCTGCCATCCAACCGCTAAATGGAAAATATAAAAGAATAGCTAAAGCTTCAATTATATAACGAGCCGGCCTTGCTCCTGCATCCTGTGCTTTGGACCAATCAGCAGGTTTAAAATTTATACCAGCTTCTTTCCACTGCTCTTTAAGTGTAAAGGTTGTTTCATCATATTTTGGAGTAAAAAGTAAACGCAACGGGAAATACAGGAGAAACAATATAATAAACGGAGTTGTTAAAACTGAGATTGCCGGTGCACACAGCATAGCAATAATATGCCCGGAAGCTACTAAGCTAAGAATAGTCGAAGGGACAACATAAAAGTGTCTATCAAACCAACTGCCTTTTTTAAATAAGCGTTCATGTATTCCTCTCCAAGCAGGTCTGATATAAAGATTACCTATACCTGAGAACACTCCTCTGAAAATATTCTGATCAAACATATCCTGTCTGAAGTTTTCCGTCCAAACCTGTGCAAAGCTCTTTCTCTTTTGATCTATAGCCTTTTTAGCAAATTTTTCCTTTATGTATTTATTGAAAACTGTAAGTATCTTGCTTCTGATAGCAAAGCTCAATATATACGGACTGAATACCCAGGCACCCAAAGCAAAGAAATACAGGAACCATGTGCCTAAAAGCATCACAGTTACCGGAACCACAAGCATTGTAATCGGCAGTAATACCGCTGCTATTTTGGCCGGCCAGCTGCCGAATTCTTTTCGGAAATATTCATAAGTAGCTTTTAACGGCTTTTCAAGTTTGAGCTCTTTATCTGTGGGCAAAAATACCGGACGCGCCCAGACGCCTTCGTTTATGCCTTTAATAACATATAACGGTATAAGCATATTAAAAAATACAAAGTTCGTTGCAATGCCCCATAATGTTGCCCCAACACCCTTCAAGTAACTTCCTTCCCTTTCTGAATGAGACCAAAAGGACGGCAAGTTTATTGCCTCGGCAAAGAATGCACCCATAACAATCCAGAAAAGAGGAAACGATAATGACAAGAACGGGTTAACCGGCATTAAAAGCCCGGTCATGATAAGACCAACTACTGTAAAAGATATAACCCCTAGGATTACAAACGGTTTTTTCCAGTAATGCGCCGCTGAAACCATCGTCCCAAATTTTTCATTCCATGGAATTATTCTGCTTGCAAGCACACGCTTGAACTGGCGTCTTAAGAGAAATTCCACGCTTCCAGCTGCCCACTTGGCAAGCGGAACAATAATACTTTTAAGCGGCGGCGGCATTCTCCATTGCAGTTTCAGATAGCTGACATGCTTAGTCATCAAACCAAAAAGCATAAACATAAAAGCAGTAACAATATCTTCAGATACATAATCATCCTGCAACCCTTCATATTTATTCATGAAATCATTGCGGTAAATTCCCTTTCCATAATAGCCAAGAACATCCACTGTTTCTTTAGCTCTCATTACTGAGCTCTGCCATGCCTGCTCAGCAAGTGCCATAGCCCGACCGATAGCATTTAACTTTTCAACAAAAATTGTAATAGTGCTTAAAACAACACCCAGTTTTGGATTTCTATTAAACTCTGTAAGTGTGCGGAGCATATTGGGGGTCTCTTCGTAATCTATTTCAAGATGCGTATCCATACCCCAGACAATCTCACCGCGCACATAAGGAGATGAAAAACTTGCCTGGCCGTATTTTGAAAAACGGATTTGATCACCTTGCTTACCTATAATATTCGGATTGATCTGCTTTCCATCAGGTTTACTTGGCATATAATATTTTATATATTCCGCTTTATACTTTTTATAATCAATCAGGATCCTTTTCTGCTTTGCATTGCCGATATCCAAGCTCTTAAGATCTTCTTCTGTCATTGTATCAAAATTAATTCTCAGGAAATTAGGGTTATTCTGCGCTTTAGTAGCACTCTCAGAGTTGATAAACTGATATTTTAAGTCAACCAGGCGGGTATATTCAGCAGCAATTTTCTCATAATATTCCACTTTCTGATCCTGCGTCATTCCGGCAATCGTTTTTGCTTCTTCTTCTGTTAACTCTTTCCCATCTCTTTCCATTTTCAGAATTTTAAATAATTCATTCTGATAATAATTCTCAATATATTCATAATATCTTTGTCTCATATACTTATGAGACTGTGTCCAGCGCCAGGTTGTAGACAATCTGTAATTTGCCCAATCCTCAATCATCTCAACCAGGCTGTCAAATTCATTAATGGACTCTTGGTCTGTAAGTTTTGCTCTAATTTGCGTAACATCAATTTCCTGGCCAAAACTCAAATCCCGAATACTCTCAACAAATTCGCTGATAACTTTTGCATCATTTTTATCTAATAAACTCTTTAATACGTTCCATTTTGTATCTATTAAATGCATCAAATTATCAAACTCATCATCATACCGGTTTTTGAGATACTGCAAATGCGTAGTATCTTCTATTACACCTTTTTCAACTCTTCGCTTAAGCAAATCATCAGCAAAGAAATAATACGCTTCATCTCCACCGCCGTTAAGAATAAAAATGCTGAATGTAGGCAAACGTTCAAAACCTTCTATGCCGGGTTTATAACGCAAATATCCGGCAATCCATCTGCGTAAACGCTGCCTAGCTTCTTTATTCTTTGGCTTAGCAAGCTTCATTCTATTCAATTTGCTTCTCACTGAAGCAGCATTAATCATATCCTCAAGCCCAAACAAATAGTCATTGCGTTCAGTCTCAGAAATCTTTGCGATTTCAAATAAATGTTCAACTCCTTCATTCCATACCTGAACTCTGGTTTTACCGGAATAATCTTCTATTTTAAGCTCACCATTTGTATCTATGAATATCTTATCAAGATGGTTTTTAAGTCGTGACCGGCTCCAGCCCCAAACCCAGTTGTTTATAGGAGCTATTTTTTGCCTTCTTTCCGTCAACCAGGATACAAATGTCACACCCATTTCCTTAATGGAAAAATATGTCAGCGGCATGAAAATCAGGAACGGCAGCACTGAGAATATAAACACAAGCCCTAAAGGAAATCCTAAGGCAATACCCCAGGCGATGGCATATTCGATCACAATATATCCCATAATAAAATTGAAAAATGCCGTAACTATCATAGTCTGTTGCCAGAAACGTTTGCCTTTTTTGCTTTTTAACCCTGCCGGCCCTTTTTCCGTACCTTCAGTCCAAAAACGCTGTTCTTTACCGGTCCATTTGCTATACAGCGCTCTAAAAGGAGTCATGAGTTCATGCCAGAAAGCCAGCCAGCCTAATCTGTAAGTACCAATAAATGATTCGTGTTCGTTTAACGCTTTGTCTACAGCAGGTTTAAGCTTGCTATCAACAAGCTTCTGTATATAATCAGAAGCAGTTTTCTCATCAGGCTGATTTTTGATATTACCGACTTCCTGACTTAAATTAATATTAAGTTCATTTATAGGGTCTTCATAATAACGGAACAAATCGTCCATATCTTCTTGTCCAAATAATATCGTAGGGTCATCGATAAGCCTTTCATTTATCCCTATATTATTTCTACGATAAGGCTCCAGCTTGCCCTGTATCTGATCAACTATAATGGCTCTCCATAATTGAACATGTAATCTCATTAAAGGTAATATCTCATTAGCTCTTTTATCCATATATAAAGCAAATGATTTACGGAACAAATAGCGGGTTAAAGTAGAACGCGATGCCAAGGCTGATCCTAACTTATAAGGATAATATGGCAGCAAGAAAACACTTTGCCATGCCTGAAAGCGCAATGTAAACGGAGCAGGTTCTCCATCAAATGCTTCTTTTTTAAGAGCATTATCTTTATCCAATCCTATCATTTCAGGTTCTTCTATTTCATATTCTCCTTTGTATGTGCCACTTTCTTTTTTTCTTATGCCATAAGGATTTTTTATCATTACAGAAAGAACTTCACTTAAGCGCATTTTTATCAACCGCTCGTATTCACCTTCAAGTTCATTATTAGGGTCTAAATCCATTAAATACTGCTTTACTATCGGACTAAAGGCCTTGTCTATGCATTCTTCTATGACATAGTAGTCAATAGCAGAAGGGATTCTTTTGTTATTACGCAGTTTTTCGATAAGCTCGTTAATTACTTCTTTAAATTGCTCTCTTGTTAATAAACCAAGGCCTTCTTCATCCAGAAGGTTTTTCACGATTAACGCGATCGGCGGGGTAAGGGTAGAGTCAAAAGAATCTTTTGGATCAGGGAGTTTTTCACTTAATACTTTGTTTAATTCATCCAAGCTAATATCCGCAGCAGCAAGGATTTCCTGCAGTTCATCGATTACCTGCTGCCTTGACTGCGCTGAACGCGGCGGTGCGCGTAAAAGATCGCCTGAGCCGAAGATAGTATTCAAAATCTTATACGCAATGCCATGGTCTCTTAAAAATGCCTTAACCTGATCCAGAGTTTCAAATCCGTTTTGACCAAGTGCTTTGATAAATGGTTTTTTATCTGCCAGTTCTTTGACAAAGGCTTCGGATGCATTCAGCGCTGTTTCTTTCTCAACTCCTGCCTGCATCAGTAATTTGGCCAGTTCCTGTTCATTCATCCTGTTAACTTGCTGCAATCTTAAATTCGCGTCATTATAGAAGTCGGGAATAATATCTGCAACTACAATATTATCCATGATCCTGGATATAGTTTCAGCAGTTACACCTAATTTACCTAAGAACTCTTCTACTTCAGCTTCATCCATAAAGCTCTTTACTCGCCTTCTGCGATCTACAATTTGACTTGCTATATTCACGGCATCAGTTTTTTCCAGCTCTTTCGCATTTTTCTTATCAGGCAGCAGGAGATCCTTTATTTCATCTTCGCACATGCGGTTGATATTATTCCTGCCTTTTTCCTTTGCTTTGCGCGCTTTTCTTCCCCACCACCAGCTTGTAATGCGGTTTGCGCCTAAGAGATAAATTCCTAAAGCCAGCGGCATTGTCCACCAGAATACATACCATCCGGTAAAAGGCACCTGAATTTTATAGTCAAAAATCTTTTTAATTTTAAACCCTAATCCGCGCGGCGCGATCTCCACTTCCTGCATCTGTCCGTCTTTCAAATAGCTTACTTTAACCGCGGCCCCCTGCTGAATATCATCCTTAGCTTTTTGCGCGTTTGCCTCCTGCAGCAAATCCGCAAACAATTGTTCATCTCTAAACCGCTCACTGGTCAGCTTGATATTAAAACGCTCCAACTGGTGTTTTCCAATATTACCCACCTGATTAATAAAATTATTTTGGAATTTATCAAAATAAAGCCACCATAACTGGCGATTAATATATTTTGTTTCTTCGTAAGGCACCGCTTTATCTGAAAAATGCTCTTTTTGCGATAGTCCGATATTTTGATGGATATTTGTACCTTTAATCAAAGGCTTGCCGTTGCTTAACAGCAGCGCTTTCTGTCCTGCAAATGTGGAAATGCCGGTCTCTCCTACCATATCTGTAAGCACAAATGTATGCGCATATTCAGTATGTACAGAGTGATGTATCTCATAAGGCCGCCAGTTTTCAATATTACCGAGGTTGCTAATCACCTCTTCAGGCGTACGCGATGTATCATCGCGCAGTGTTGCTACCAGGTTCTGGCGCTCATCAAAAACATCAATTCTCCAGCGCGGGTCTTCACCCATCATTTTCTTGGATATCTGGAATTTAATTCTTCCGTCCGGATAATAAAGAGTTCTTACCAGCGCCAGCTTATCTTTGCTCGTATCTTTCATGTCATAGACCATCGTCCCATCAGGCAGTAATATCAGCTGGTCTGTAGAGGCACGCAGGGAGATTTTTGCTTTAAACTGCTTAAGCATCTTTTCCGTAGACTGGCCGTTTTTCATGAAATTTGGGTTAAAATCAAAAGTCGAACTTCTTTGCGATAAACCCATATTTTTCTTTTCCAGATATTCAAGAAAAGTAACATATGTTTTTTCAAGCTCTATCTGCTTTATCTGTCCTTTTTTACCTGCTTCAGAAATGCGGTCAACATAGCCGTTGAATATTATTTCAAGCTCTCCCTTTTTGTTCTTTATTTCCATCCACATCTGAATTACTTTCGGACGCTCAGCGGCATCGCCTTTCGGCGCGACAGCGATTGTTGCGGTGCGGTGCTGCAATCCTCTGTAAAGCCTAGAAATAAACTCACTATCTGTTTTAAAATCCAGCTTAATACCTTCTTTTTCAAAAAAAGCAACAACATCTTCTTCGTCTGTAAAGCCTTCTTTGTAATATTTATCTTTGATCATCTTATCAATGATTTTATCTGCTATATCTCCTTGCGCCGTACTTGGCCTTATGTTTATTAATTCACGTATTAATTCCGCACGCGGCTTCGGTAAACGGAATAATACCCATGAATCTTCAAACTTCTTCTCAAGCGGAGCAGCTCTTGATTCATCCATCTTCAACGCCTCTTTTTTGTCCTCAGGAACAAGGGTTTTAACAACCGCATAGTCTACAGCACCTGTCTCGTATTCAAGATTGACCGCTTTTGAGTAGTTAAACAATGTCCATCCCTGTTCCGTTAAAAAAGCAGTTGTAACATCAGCAATACCGAATTTACCGTATAAGGTGTCGAATCTGGCCCTAAGCTGCATTATGCCCCGAAAATCGCTTTGCTTATCCCAGTACCCCCAGATATGATTCATAACCCGCCCGAGCTTATCTTTTATCTTGCGGTAATGCACATCTGCTTTTGTGCTCATAGGCCGGCCGTCTTTGGTAATGTCTGATCTCCAGTGCTCCTCTCCTTCGTATTGTATGCTTCCTTCAGCATTGATGTACCTGTCTATAGAAGTAAGATTATCTTTATAAAAAGCTTCCTTTGCCCGAGCTTCATTATTTTCGTATCTTGCAAGCCATTGTTGTTTTACATCGTTAGTAAGCCTATCCCATTTCATATATTTAAACAATGCTTCTTTTGCCGCAGATTTATCATTTCCGTTTCTTGTAAGCCATTTCTTTTTGTTTTGTTCACTGCTTGTATCCCAGAAGAATTCTTTGTCAATCTCTACAAGCCATGATCTGCTGACTTTATCTTCAAACAATCCGCTGCACATACCGGCAAGATGCATTTCCAGAAAATCATCAAGATTATAACTATTTCTCTGTATAAAAATATTTTCCGCAATATCTGCAGGAGATATAAATCGAAGTATATTTTTAGGCTCGCTGTAATTTGACTTGAGAATGGTTAAAACCGCTTTATGAAACTTAGCCGCCACAGCATCTTCACCGCCGGCTTTCTTTACTGCCTGATCAAATTTCAGAAGCTGGTCACCTCTTAAAGTCCCTCTGTATACCCTGAAAGCAGCCTTTGCCTTTTCCAATGTCGTTAAAGACAGCCCCTGCAGGGTTTCTTCATTTGTACGGGAGAAGAAAGCTTCTCCTCTGTTTGAAATCCCAACTGCATCAAGATCATTATCTTCAAAATAGGAAAAAGACATTATATTCCGGTTAAATACCTGATATCTTAAATCAAACTTCTTCCCCGGCTCCAAATCACCGTCAAACAGGATAATTATTCTGCCTTTATTATCTTTTACTTCCTGATAATCAAGATTTCTTTTTACCTGATGCATATGGAAGATAACATTGCCTTTTTTATCTATAAATTCTAATTTCTTTTTAGGATCATTGGGGTCATAATTAAAAGGTACTATCTGGGATTCAGTAACCAGATAATCACCTTCACCGAATTCATAATTAATATTATGAGAGAAATATTTGACAAGTATATCCATGATCGCATTGCTCTTTGCCTGATTATCATCGATTTTTGGAAGATCCTGTATCTCTTTGATTATTTTTCTTGCGTGATGTTTACCCTGCACATAAGGAGCCAGTTTCTTCTTTAAAATATCCTCCAGATCATTTTTCCCGTTTCTAATCACGAGTTCCGTGATTTCAGGAGCAAGCTTATGAAAATCAACTCGTTCTATCTTTTTCCCTGCAGGAGGGTCATAATAAAAATATGTCTTGGAATCATAAGCAATACCTAAAGCGCCAAGGTTTTCCAGTTCATCAGGCCAATTATAATTTATTCTGGAAACCCATACCCATTTAAATTCATCCTGCTTTGTCTGAGGGTTCATGTATTCATAACCGGCATATTTAACGCGTATATCACCTTTATTATCCTTAAGCCCTACCCAAAGCAGCTTGGTCTTGGCATCATAGATCATGGCTTTAACATATCCGGCATCATTGATATAATCTGTTTCTCCAGCCGGAACATTTTTTTCGTATTCATTTTTTTCAAATTTTCCCAATATTGATACAGCTAACAGTCTGTTTTCACTCTCATTCAGCTGATCAAGATCAGGATTAATGCCGTATTCATAACGGCCATCATATAAATAAGTACTGCCTAAAGTAGCTATATCAAATTTACCCAGGCGCGACATAGCATTGAGCATCTCAACACCCATCTTATCTTTTGTTATGCCAAGTTTTGCCCAGTCTTTTTCCATCTTAGTAGCAATAGAATCAAATACTCTTTTTTCAAAATCATAATAAAATCTTGTTGCTTTCTGAGGCTTGAAGATACCGTTCTCTTTATTGCCGTCTATGGACACAAGAACGCGTCCGTGAGCGTCCTTCACTTCCCTCCAGACAAGATGCGTTCTCTGATTATCAAGCTCGATGATCATTTCGCCTCTTTTATTAAAATAATCGTTGAACTTACTTCCCGTTGTGTTTTTATGCGGTACCATTACAGACACAGATACCAACGCTTCTTTTGAGTCTCGTTTAAGCAGATAAGTTTCACCTACCATGGCAAATCCAAGCCTGCCCATCTCATTCATTGCTCTCTCAGTTACACCTAATTTGCTGAACCTATCCTGATAGACATAGTAATAGTTTGAGACTTTTATGGGATGATATTTCTTGTCCTTGCCAAGCTGATAGTCATATACCTTGACCGGACGGCCGAAATTGTCCTTTATTTCCTCCCAGGTAAGCTGCTGTTTTAGGCGAACATTTTGTACCGATATATTGCCTTTTTCACCCTCTTTTTCACTGAAATAATCCTTAACATCAGTTCCGTCTCCCTGCATTACATTCAAAGATGAAAAAGCAAGAGCCTCTGTATCAGCAACTTGCGAATATTTAGTAGATGCAGCTAATTTAAGTCTGCTATCCTTTACAATACCCTCAAGCTTTTGATCTGTAATTATAAAATTATATTTGGAACCCAATAATTCAGTTAATTTTTTGACAGCCAGCTGAGACTTTTGCTTATCAGGTTGGGCAATAGCAAATACTTCATTTTTTATATCATTTAGAAGCTCTTTATTATCTGAATTCAAACCCAACTCTTTAATGACATCTTCTGCTACAGCATTCGCTTCATCATAAAGGTAAGTAAATCCAAACAAAGCGATATTGCGGCGGCCAAGTTCATCCATTATTCCCTGAACATTAACTTTCTTAAGTTTTGTCAGTTTTTCTTCCCATGCATCAAGCTCAGCCTTAAGTTCAGGATGTGCCTTGCGGTAGGCATCATAACTGGCGTAATCATAAAAATAATAAGTCTTTTGATTTCTAATAAACTGGCCATCTATTACAACACCGTCATATTTAACCTGTATCCGGCCTGAATTGTCAATTAACTCCTGCCAATGCAGGTTGTTAATGATATTCTTCATCTCAACAAGAACATTACCCTGAGCATCAATATGTGCACCTTGTTCATTTTTCTTAATACGAGATACAGACATTAAAGCAACTTCTTTATCATTCTCCTGATCATAGATATAGGTTGCTCCGATAAGGGCAACACCGAATTTACCATATCGATTAAGATCTGCTTTAAATGCAGGACTTTCTATATCCCAGCCTAATGCCGCGTACTCTTTGATCAGTTGAGTATAAAGCCCTTTTGTTTTCTCGTTCTGGCTGAATTCCTCAAGCTGCTGCGTGCTGTAGAAAAAACGCGATGACTGGGCTTTTTCAAATTCCTTTGTCTCGGGGTCAATTAGTTTTCCTAGATACCGGATAATTGTATGCCCCTGATTATTAATAACATCCTGGCGGCTCATATGCTGGTTGGCATTAGTCATCTGAACAAGGATATTACCCTCATTGTCAACATAATTGCCGTCTTTAAATGTTCTCAAGAAAGAATACGCAATAGGCTCTTTGCTCTGCCGGCCTGTTGTATCGTCATAAGTAAATGTTTCTCCAACCATGGCCACGCCGTAAAGGCCAAGGATTTTCATATCACGGGCAAACTCAGGATTAATGAAATATTCACCGGCAAAACGATCCTCATATGTATAGAAAAACTTGGTTATCTTTTCCCTGATAAAACGTTTTGCTTTGCTGTCAAATCTCCCGTTGTACTTGAGTTTAATTCTTCCCTCGCTATCGATTATCTGCTGAGTAGCTTCCTTTTTCTGTGTATCTTTGCTGATAACTAAAACTTCTCCGCCGTCACTTATATATTTGTTTTTCTCATTTTTCTGCACTGTGGAAAATGCTGCCAGTTCAATAGGGGCTTTTGTCTTATCATCATAGGAAAATGTTACTCCCATTAAGGCAACATCAATTTTCCCCTGAGAGATTAGATCTTTTAAGAATTGCTCTGATTCTATATCCACATTCAAATTTTTGAGCTCTGTTTTAAGTTCATCGTAGAGTTTCGGGTATTGTTTTCTTAAAACATTTAATTGTCCTATCGTATATATCGAGTAAGAGACCTTTTCCCTGACAAATCTCAGTTTATCAATATCACCTTTATATTTTGAGATATCCGTTACTCTTCTACCCTGAGCATCGACCAAATAACCATAATAATCCGTAACTTTTCTTCCCTGGTTGTCAATCACCTGCTGCCAGACAAGTTTTTGTCTTGGTGCGGACATCTGCAGTAAAACATTACCTTGATCATCAAAGTATTTTTCTATGCCTGTTTTTTGAGGCCGCTGCACTTGAGCCACAGACCTGCCGACAGGATCTTCACTTACCCTTTTACCTTGTCCGGTTTTCGGGTTAAACTCATAAAGATAAGTTTCCCCAACCATAGCCGTGCCCTGCAGTCCTAATAGGTTCATAACAGACGCATCAACACCAAGAGCAGCAAAGCGCTCCTCATATTTATGATAAAATGATGTTTCTTTCTCAACTACAAAGCGCCTGCCTTGCGGGTCTCTGGCATCTATTTCAAAAGGTTGATTCGCTCCGTAAGGAATTACCTGCAGTTTGTTCTGCTCGGCACCTGGCTTTTCTTCCATTTTTCCGTCATACTTTTTGATAAGACGTCCGTATTGATCCCTTACTTCAACAAAATGTTTATTCCTTTCATGATCAATTACCAGCTTGCTTGACCATTTTGAATTCTTATCCCAGGTAGCCGGACGGCCCTTTACGTCCAATTCACCCACAAGCGGTAAAACTTCTGAACTAAGCACAGGTTGTTTGCCCCAGCGCGGTTTATCCAGCGATCCGGTATTAACATAAGTTCTGCTTGTTTTTTCTCTGCCCCATTCATCAAATTCAATAATCGTAACATATTTTTCGCTAAAGGTCATGACCGGCAATTCATAATCCTTATACACTTCATATTTAACCGCATGGGAAGCAGGGTCTGTGACTTTTTTGATAACCACCGGGCTCACCGCTTTAGAAACAGGATCAACATCCTTTGTATCAAAAGCTACAGTTTCTGTTTTCTGTAAGTAGCTTCCTTCCTTTGCATCTTTTATAATCTCGCCGGTTTCATTCACATAGACATCGCTTGAAATTTCAACATCAAGATCATTATATTTCATTACTGTAATCTTATCGCGGGTAATTACACGATCAAGTAATCCGTAATTAAAAATACGAAGTTCAGATTCTCCGGTTCTTAAATTTGTCTCTTCCCTCACATATTCGCTATGATACGGGAAAACCAAAGTAACAGTTATATCTTGATCTTGCTTCTGCCCATTTATATCAACAGCCTGTGAACTTGTTTTTGGAATTGTAAAAACCCATCTATCGCGCATAATCTTCTGCATCTGAGCAGCATTGATTTCATCAGCAGCCACCATATTCTTTATCCTACCCAGAAAATCTCCTAATACATCAACTCCCTTTTGTTTGTCTCCAACTCTTATCTCTATAAGTCTTCCCGTTGATTTATCAGTAATAATAACTCCGCCTTCATCAAGTAATTTATACTGTTTCGCTGCTGTTTCCTGTTCTTTTTCTCTTTTTATTCTTTCAACTTCAATAGCCTGTGCAGGAGCGATTAAGGTAACGGTGACCACGCTGTTATCTTCAGCATTGAAATACTGATAAACACCCTTAAAAATATCTTCACTGAGAAGCCTGTTTTTGCCATACAATTTTTCTATCAGACCTACAACAACATCTTCAGCTGGGGTATTAGAAAGTTTACCAAAAAATCTATTTCTTGTTGATTCTCTTTCTACGGATTTTTCTTCTCCTTTACCGAAGTAGCCATCTATAGTTTCATTGATTAATACTACAAACTTTTGATCTTTTAACTCCTCGCTAATAGCTATTTTATCTTTAAGTTTCTGGATCTCTTCTTGCAAACGCTTCTTTTCTTCAACACCCGTTTGTCTATCCAACTCTTGCCCTAACTCCTTAAGCTGCATCTCCTTTGCTTTTTTAGTTAGAAGCTGTTTTATCTGTTCAAACTTACTCATTATAAATTTTTTTTCAGAAAGCGCGCTAAGACGTATCCACCCTTCATAATAGGGATGAGACGCTTTCTTTTGTTCCAGTTCTTTTATTTCAGCATCAGTTAATTGTATGCCTTTGGCTTTGTTACTTAAAAGTTCTATTATCCTTTTAAGTGTTGTTTCATCTTCTTCTGTGGCCGTGAATATTGCACCCTTTGTATATTCACGGATCATTTCATTTATCTTTTCAATGGACTGGTTCAATTCAAGTTCATCATTATCTGTCCAAGATTTTGGATCATTCTGTTTTCGAATCAAAAGAGTCTGGATAGTTGTTTTCTGCTTTATTATCTCCGCATTAAAACCTTTTTCCTCGCTTATTGAAACAGGCATAAGAGGGACTTGATCATTTGCGCGTACATCAAAAGGATTTACATCTTCCTTGGCCAATACTATCCAAAGAGAATTTAAGCTGGCTAAAGATACAGTATTAAAGTTGCTGTCATGATATCTTTTTATCTGTCCGCCTATTGCATCTTTAGGCAGAGTACTGTCAGGGAATGATATCCCAAGTAAAGAGTTAACGGCTAATTGCTGAATACTAGTAAGTAAGGATTCTGCCTGTTTTGCATGAATATCTGCAATCAGATCTTCACCCTGCTCAGCATAATATCTGGACATTACTTTATGCGCTTTAACCACATGAGCGGTCATTTCCGGTGAGATAACAGCATCCCTGTCTCCTCTGCCTACTTTATCTGTATAGTCATAGCCTAAAATTTTGTCTCCACTTTCAGTTAGCAGTTCTACCTTTCTGTCCGCAAGCGATCCCATAATTTTATCCGCTGAAATATATTCATTTTTAGATTTTAATTTGTCCAATATTTGCGGTCCGATTACGATTATTGCTAAAGCATTAGCATCTGTTGCGTAAATATGATCAACTTCCCATTTAGCAGGTTGATCCTCTTTTGATTTATTTTGCATTCCGCGCAAAAACATTCCTTGAGTTGTATCATAAACTTTTGGCAGCCATTGTAGGATTTTTTTAGCCGCGTCTTTATACTTGCTCTCTCCGGTAACATCATGAAGCATCATAAATAATCCAAACGCGTTTATATTTTCTTCTGTTGATTTTATATTAAGTTCTGTCGGCCCGTGACGGATCCCGCCGTCTTTATCCTGCAAACTTATCAGGGACTCAGCAATTTTTTCTGCCTGAGAAAGATATTGTTTTCCTTTCACATCAAGTGATTCAAGAAAAACTTTTAGCTTGGTAGTACGCAGTCCTAAAAAGCGCCACTGCGTTTCCCCGCGGCCTTCAAAAATTTTATTAATATCTCCGGTTTTAATGAAATTAGCCGAAGCCTTTTGCCTGTCTTCTCTTTGCTCATCAAGAACCGCCTGCCATGCATTAGGATCACTAACATGGCGCATTGCACCCTTTATAAGCGCAGCTGCTACCCAGTTGCTGTTTCCTGCATCATTTCTAAAATCAGCAATGGGTTTTTGTGTGTCGGTAGGAAGTTGAGATATATCTATCGCATTATATACTCCGCCGTTAAACTTACCTTTTTCCTCATAACGGTATAACCAACGGTTTTGAACAAAATAATCAAGTAAAGCATCCGACTCTTTGGACAACCCCCCTGCGGAAAACCCTAAAGACTGTAAAGCCATATCATAAGTAAAAGCCCAGTTAATATTGTTGGCTGTGGCCTTTGTATCATAAACATGGCTTGGAGAAACTCCGGTCAAAGGATGTCTAACATTAAGCGCAAAAGAAAGCATCTTCCCGGTTAGATCCGGAATTGGCTGTTGTGAAGATTGCTGCTGAGATGGTGTTGTTCTTTTTATTTCAACTACAGCACCGGCGTCATAGCTTTTCTTTTCTATGCGTCCGCCGCCTTCGCCGATTAAAGACATAAATCTATCAAAAAGCTGCACATCGTCTTTTAACCTCTGGAGTTTGCTTTTGTACCCTTTATCACCTAAGAAGACAATCCCGCCGGTATCAGCATTGATATAATAAACTCTCCATATCGGCTGTCCGTTTTCACCTTCTGCTTTTACCTTGCCAAGCGGAACCAGTTTCAGCTGCTTAAATTCATCTTCTGTGTATTGGGTAACCTTATCTTTCCACCATTTTTTATTAAACGGATTCTTACTGCTTTCCATTTCAAAAGCAAACGAGGTTGAAGAGTTAATAAAACCTTCTGTGTTTTTAAGGTCAAAATACGTCATGATCGGGAACCCAAGGAAGTAAAGGCTAAAAGCACGTCTCTGCGGAACTTCAGGAGTATATTCAAATACCTTACTCCCGTCTTTAGTAAATAAAGTACTCAATGTATTAATAACAGCTTTAGCATCAACTGTAACACCGAAGAAGTTTAAATAATTCTCCCAGAAATTCCCCCATCCCTCGCGGAAAGCTCCCATATGCACTCCGGCGCCAAGTACATCGTTTCCGGCAATCGCGCCGATTACTGCCAACACATTTACTTCTCCGGTTAAACTGAAATACCGGCTGGCAAGAATATCTTTGAACGCATTACCCGGTGTATTATAGCTTTCTGTATTTAAACGCGCCAGGTTATCCAGAATCCCGATACTGAACATGGCAATAGCAAATTTTCTCTGCCCTTGCACATATTTAACAAACCCTTTACTGGCCTCATCATCCATGGCCATAGTAAGCCAGAGGTTAAGAGGTGATTTTGTATCTTTTTTCTGGTTTTCAACATAAGTACGAAACTCTTCATCAGTAATAGTTAAATTTCCGCTTTTATCTTCTGTCGTGATAAATTCCAGCCCTTTTTGTTCCCTGTTTTTTCCGGGGCCTTGTGTAAAGAACAAATAACTTGAAATAAAGGTCTCAACCGTATCCTTACTGGGCGGGCCTTGCATCTTCGCGCCTGTCGGCAGTTCCCAGGCAGTAAAAAGCATATCATATATTAAACGTATCCCTGCCTGCGCCCATGGCTGTGACAACTTTGATACAATACCGCCTACCCCGTACCCGCCGAGAACATTGATCGGAAGAAGTACGGCTTCAAAAACCATCCTTCGCTTTAACTGTTTAGCGGTCTTATGCGCGTTTTCAACAGCGATCTGATGCATCAGGGTGCCGATAGATACATTAAGGATTTCTTTATTGGTTGCGTTCTTGCCAAACCATAGAACATCGCTTTTTGACCAATCCCCGTTTTCCTCTGCCTTTTTGTCAGTTTCTAGAACTATAATATCGTGAGCAGAGCGGGCATTAACCTCCACCAGCTTTCCCTGACGGTTATAAGATAAGAAATGCATCCGCCTATGCTGTATGTTACCTTGAGAATCCTTGTAAAAATAGTAAACAATATCAAAACCTGTCTTTTCCAACCTAGGTAATTTCAGTTCTTCAGCATAGTTCTGATTAAGGTTTTCGCTTTGAAAATATGTATTTACCTTTACCGGGTTGCCTTCTCTCTGAACGACAATAGCTCCTATATAAGGGCTTTTCTTCATCATTGGATTTTCCGGTATCTGCCCGGCAACTCCTTTTACAGGAACATTAGGACCTAAAGAAACAATGCCTTCAGAATTAGCCCTATTTATTAATCCCTGTTGCGCTTCTATATCCAAATTGCTTAATATCTTATCGGCAACTTCAAGCTGCAGAGCTCTAGCTAGAGCATAACTGTTTACACCTTCAAGAGTCTTACTCGCCGCAACTGACCCAAAATGCAAGCGATAGGCATAATCACCGGTACGTTCGGAATCCTCCCACAACCGTATTAATTCTTTTTTATTTACAACACTGGATTTATTTACCAAATCAAGGAAGTCAGGTTTAAACTGTATATATGTCCGGTCTTTATCTGTTGGGTCAGGTGGTTTGACAAATTGCTGCCAATCTTTACTCTGAGGCCCGAAAATTCTGATGAGTTTTTCCTGAGTATCTCTTTTTTCAATCCAGATATCAAATGGAAATCCCTTCTCCTGATGCTCACGGATTTCAGTAGGGCTTGTGAATTCCTGTCCTCTGCCAAATTCGTCTCTTTTTTCAAGCTGAGTAGGGAATTTATAAAAATGCAGTAAATGCTGTACATTACTGATATCAAGCAAGGAATCAAATACAAGCTGTTTTTCTTTTTTAGTAAGATCATCTTTTATCGTAGGGATATAAGGCTTTGCACCCGGGGTTCCTTTTTTGCCGATCCATATCTCAATATCTGCTGCTTTAGTTGTCTTGTCTGCTATATCTTTTTGAATAAGTTCATACAATCTCTTATCACGGGCATTGATTTCTTTACCTGTATCACGAAAATAAAAATGCAGATTACCAAGATCTTTTAGTTCACCTTGTAAAGCAGGGTTTTCCGCAACCGCAAAATGCCCCCCGTCCTTATTATTGATCATGACCTGTATGATCGCCTTGGCTATGCCGCGTTCATAATTGCGCTCAGGAGTAGGATTTTCCGGATAGTATATCTCCTCACCTTGTTTACTTTTCGCCTTTTCCATTAATTCTGCGGCACGAACAGCAACCTTTTCTTTATCAAGTTGTTTCTTGTCATCAGCTGCAACATAAGCAGGGACCGCCAGGGGCGCAGTAATTTCAGGTTTCTCTTGCGGTGGTAAAGGCGCTAACGGTGGCGGGCCGCCGGCACTGAGAACTATGCCCAGATTTTCCCGCGCCTGGGGCGTAATCAATGCGGCAATATCCCGGTCAATATCAAGAGTTAATTTTTCACCAGCATATATCAGCGCATTAATAATTCCCGTATTTTCATTAGTAGTTATCTGTATCTGTCTTTGCGGATGCTGTTTGTTATAATCCTCCCGAAGTTTTTCCCAAAGATCAGCTCTGCCTAACAACTTTTTTGCAATTCCAGACAATGTATCACCGTGTTTAACTGTATATTCCCATTTTTTCTTTTGGAATTCACCTGCTGTAGGTTCCGGAGTTTTCGGCGCAACCGGCTGCTTGATTATTTTTTCGTTAGGAGTAATAACCTTTTCTTTTGATATAACCGGAATTGGCGCTAAATCCCTAATTACAATACCTTCCTGTCCTGCAACAGGCTCTAACCTTGAATCCATAACCGCTAACTCAGTTCTAGTTATTTCTTGCACAACCTTTGGTAATTGATGCTCCTTTTCCAAAGCCGCAGTCAGCAGATCCTGCGTATATTTATCATATTCAGCTAATGTACTTTTAACAATTGATCTGGAAATATTAGCTCCTGTAGAATGTCCTTGTGGCCCTATATAATAGGATGTCTTATAATTTGCTCCTCCATGCCCGGGGATAAAAACAATCTTCTTCCCTTTACACTCAGGATGATTATCGATATACAGCTGTAGCATTTTCTTGAATTCCATTTTATATCGCTGGTAATCTTCCTGTTGTAAGGAGCAAAACAATTCTGCAGACCCGAATTCAGCAACAACAGCATATTCTTTAATCATTGCAGATACATCTGGGTATTCATGTTTTTTTTGTTTTACTTCACCGTGCTTAACTTTAGAGATATATTGAATCCCGTTTTCTTTAAAAAAGAACATCATTTCTGGTACTGAATTAAAATGCCCTTCAACAATAAGAACATCTTCTCCATGCTTTGCACGAACCGCCTTCATAAGTTTTTCAAAATAATCATCACCCTTTAGACCCGCCTCAGGCTGATAAAACTCAACTCCAAACTCCTTAGCCAGCTGCTGATATACAATCGCGTTCATCAATCCTTCAGGGATAATGTTTAAATTTCTATTTCTCATACTTTGGGCAATTCTATACTCAAGATCCTGACGGGATATTACTTTATCTTGCTCAATATTTCGAGCAGATAAAGGCTTATATTCATTTTGTGGAACAATCAGCCTTCCTGCTTTAAGGCCTGAGTCAAATGTCTTATTGAAAAACAATTCAGGATTTAACACCTGAGTTTTCAGAGCAATTCCGGGATAAAGAGCACTGTAGGAAGCATCATGTAGATATTCCTGATGATTTTCAAGTTTTTCTATCCCGCGCCTGATTTCAAAATGAAGCACAGCATCTGCATCACTTATTGGCGGTTTGCCTGTTTTGCCGGCAACAGAAATCTGAGTTGTCGCATCTACCAACTGTCCTACTTTTACATTATTGCTCTTATTGTGCGCATACAGAGAGTAAAAATGATTTATATTTTCCCTTTGATCCTTAACAGTATGATGAATAATAACAAGATTGCCGTATGCTTCTGCTTTACCTACAAAGAAAACCTCTCCTGGAGCTGCAGCATATACAGGCGTTTCTTCTTTTAAGACAAAATCAACTCCCGGATTTTTTTTGTCTTTATTTTCACCGCGCAAAGCCATAAACTTCGTGCGTTCATCAAATTCAAAGGATGTTTTTCCACCCTTAAGGCGCACTGGCAAGTTGACTATCCCCTCTATTCCCTGCTCTCTTATTCGAATATTTTCTGTTATATTAGAAAACTCCGAATCAGGTCTTTGTATTGATATGTCTTTATCTTCCGGCCTTAATAAAGATGCTATCTCCTCGTCTATATCCAGGACAAGTGTCTTTCCGGTAAGGAGCATCAAATTTTTCATAGGAGCTTCCGGATGCTGTTTATTATAAAATTCTCTGATTTTTTCCCCGGAAGTACCGTTAACAAAGAATTTTTCAGCGATCATGCTAAGCGTTTGCCCTGGTGCTACCTCATGCCTGATCTGGCCTCCGATAATACTTCTTGTCTGAGTTCGCGCTTCAACAGGTTTTGGCTGTTTTGTCTTTTCCCGCCTATCCGCTGCGAACAAAGGCATGTTTGGATCTGCTGATGCAACAAGAATCGGCTCGCGTTTGTTAATATCGGCAGGCAAATATAAATTTTTCCCTAACACAACCTCTGGATCAAGAGCTGCCAAATTCAGGTATTTAGCATAGTTGGTGACTTTTTGCGTGGTTTGTTTGATTTCAAAATGCAGGCAGCCGCCGGTAGCTGATGACGCGTTGCCTGTAACTCCTGCTTTAGCGATCACAGTATCAACTCCGATATAGTCCCCGGCCTTAACCAGATTCGACTCATTATGCCCGTATAGAGTGTAAAAATAATTTACTAGTCCTGTTGTGCTGTCCGCAACTTCATGCTCCAACAGCACCATGTTCCCGTAACCGTTAAGTGCTCCTGAAAAAATTACTTTTCCCGGCATTGCCGGATAGATATCCGTACCTGCCTGTACAAGGAAATCAAAACCTTGATGTATTCGCCGTCCTTGGTCACGGATTGCTTCGAACTCGCTCATTAGATTTGTTCGGTAGGGTGTCTTTACCGGAATACGGAATTTTTTTACAACCTGTTGTAACGTCGTATCAGCCACAATACCGGATAAAACATCTGATTGTGCTCTCTGCACAACAGGAATAGATTCAAGCTCAACTTCCTTTATATCATTTAATGAAGCCAGCACATCCTGGCCAAGTTCTGACTTTTTGATAATATCGCGGATAACTTCATCGTAAGCCAGGCTTTGTAACTGCTCTTTTGGACGGCCGGTATATTTTTCCTGAAACTCAGAAGACCGAAGTTTTAAGTCGACAAGCTGAGCTATCTTCGCAAAAGAAATTTCCGCCAGTATCTGTGTTTTTCTCTTATCATTCAAGGAAAATTCTGCTTTTGTTTCCTGTACTTTTACAGTTAACCCTTCATCAGAAGGTATAATCGAAGCTTCAGTTTTAGCAGGAGTAATTACCCCGCCAAAAATTCCTGCTATTGTAATAAACGCATAAAATCCTTTGGCAAGCACAGAACTTAATAAGGCTGTAGTTCCGCGTTCCTCACCAAAAACCCATTTACTGAACCGCTCGGCAATACTCGGCACCTTTTCTTTTACTGTGATGTTCAGCCCTTTTTTGATCCTTTGCGCTATCTCCTCAGGATCAAGTTTATCAAAAATACTTGCTCCTTCTTTTTCAAGTGCTATAGTCTCTTCTGCTTCGCTGTTAAGAGCAGCCCTGTCGTTTTCCGACATGAACGGCATCAACAATGCCGCAAATACATTTTCCTTCAGGTCTGATAGCATCTCATCGAATATCTCAGATGTTTTCTTCTCATATAAAGCGCGGTTGACTTTTTCATCTTTTCCGGAAAGCTGATCTGATAAACCGCGGGTTTTACTTATTGTTTCAAGGCCGTTAATAAAATATGTCCAGTGCGTGGTAAGCAGATCAACAATGATCGCTTTAACATCGTCCTCGCTCATCTTTTCAAGAAGCGCTGACTTCTGCATCTCTAAGGTCTGCGCGCTGATCTTATCTCCATATAAAGAAAATAAAATTGATGCTATGTCTACAGGTTGTTCCTCATCGATAAGGTTATCAACCAAATTATAAATAACCTTTCTATAAACATTAAGGGTCGCGTCATCCTTACTTAATTCCTGTCTTTGTTTAAAAGCATTACTCAGGCGTTTTCCGCGCAAGACAGTAATGCTCAACTTTATCTTTCCGGATATCTCAGACCCGGAATTTTTAATTGCATCTGCAAGCTTCTTAGGAATATCTGCGCCAAGACCGGTGAAAAGTTTGTCTTCAAGGCTTATATAAAAACGCGTTCTTCCCGGCTGTCCCTGCCGGGCGCTTCGGCCGCGCAGCTGGTATTCCGTACGCAGGCTTTCCGGATATTCAGTACCTATTACATACAAACCCTGCACCATCCTGGCAAAATCAACCAGTTTAAAATCTGTACCGCGGCCGGCCATATCCGTAGCCACAGTTATCGACCCCTTTAATCCGGACAGCAGCACTATTTCTTTTTCGAGGTGCTTAGTGGTATCATTTAAAACAAATATGGGAGTTTCTTTGCCGAAATCACCCTTTGTTTTGATCTCTTCCAGTGCTTTAAAAAGATTATTTTCATTAACTTCGCGGTTTAAAATCCTGGCTGCCAGGCTGATCAAAGCCTCTTTTGAATCAATGATTTCTGTTCCCACTGCCCGCGGAAATGCCTGTTGAATTTTTAGAGCCATTTCCGCAGATTCATTTACACCGCCGGTTCCAATAAGAACAGGGGTAGCATTTTCATGCTCGTTAATGACATCCGCAGCTACTGCCGCATCTTTCTGCTCTTTTGTTTTGAAAATGACATCCGGCAGATCTTGGCGAATGCTCGGCTTATTCGTAGGAATATTCAAGGTATCAAGATCGTAAGTCTCCGCTACTTCTTGTTCAATACCCTGGGTAGTTCCGGTTAACCCGGAAAGGATGAGATAATTTTTAAAAAAACTCTGTAATGAAATACTGGCAACTGTTTCCGGGTCTTGTCTTACCTCAATGGTCGGAGTTATTCCTGCCAGTACTTCTTCATTATGCTCTTTTGCTTCTAATGCCTGGTGAATTCCGTCTTTAAAGCGCCGGCCTTCCTGGGTTCGGCCTGTGGCAACAGTTAACACTTCTCCGTTTGCAACCGCGTAACGAATTTTACCTTCTTCGATTGCAATAGCCTCATCGCTCTTAGTGTCTTTAACATAAAGGTGATGTACTTTTAAGGCATTATCCGCAATGGCGCGCAAATATGCCCATTCACTATCGAGCTCTTCATTAAAAGACCGGTTCGGGTCGTTTAATTCCTCTTCACTCATGCCGGAAAGTATGCCGTAAATATAATCATAACCCGCTTCAGTAAATGTAACGCTGCGGCTGTCTCCTCCATCCAGCTTTATCTTGAAATACTTCTGATTTTCATTACGGGTCATTAAGCTTCTGATGAGATTGTCTATCTGGTAATTTATATTTCTTTCTTTTTCCGGCATTTCTTCAGCAGCGCCGGACATAACCAACGGCGTATTAGCTTCTTCAACCAGGATCTCATCAGCTTCATCAATTACAGAAGCGAAAAACCCTTTCTGAACCTTTGTCCCGACTCTTGTACTGAGATGATCCTGCAGATAATCAAATCCGTAGCCATGAGCTGTGCCGTAAACAATGTCGCTTTCATAAGCACTCCTGCGATCGGTGTCTTCTGCGCGGCCGTTTACAATTTTTATACCTTTATGATCTTCCCCTAAGGCACTAACGCTCATGCCCAGTGCTTGAAAAACGTTGCCCACCTCTTCAGCATCTCTTTGCGCCAAATAGTTGTTTACAGTTGCGCAATGCACGCCTGTTTTTATTTCATCACGCAGTGAAAGCAAGTATGCGCCAAGTGCAGTGGTAAATGTTTTACCTTCACCTGTTGACTGCTGTAAGAGCTTGCCGCCGAAAGAAACGACAATACCCGCGATCATCTGAACATCATAAAGCAGCGGATGATCAGGATGTTTTCTCCTTAGCGCCTCGCGGAAAACCGCCGCCGCTTCAGGCAAAACATCTTCCCAATTTTCCTGTTTGCCGGAAAAGTTTCCTTTTCCATAAAGCCTGTCTCTTAACTCTGCGGTTTTCCCTTTAAGCTGTTCGTCCGTAAGATCAAGCATTTCTTTTTCAAGCGAAGTAATATCTTTGATAGCCTCAAATACATTGATCGGCCTTTGTGTTTTAATTGCCTGAGCTGCCCCTTCAACACGGAGTTTGGCAAGACTCAGACGCTCAAGTTGCTTTACATTAATTCCTTCCTGCTCAGCACGCCATTTCAGCTCATCGATAGTTTCCTTTGGCATAAAATCAAAATCACGCAAAGCATTTATTATGAAAAGCCGCTGGCTTGAGTTAATTTCTTTTTCCAGATTATATTTCTTTTTGGCTTTACCAAGAACAGCATAAAGTTTTTTAAGGTTTCCGGTGTTGGAAAGCAGTTCTTCGACCATTTCCGGGAGATCAATTGCTTCATTTAAAAGAGAAGCAGCAAGCTTATAATGACCAGAAGTATCTATGAACTGTTTTCTTCGCTGGTACTCTTCGACTTTTATTCTAAGACGGGGAAAAAGCCCCTGTTTTTTAAACTCCTCTTTACTTATGTCAAAAGCAGGTTTTTCCGCTCTTTCCAGTTCGCTAAGTGTTACCGCAGCGATCACATACCCGTTAAAGCGGACCTTATTATCTGATTTTTGAAGAAAAGCCGGGATATCCTTGCTGTCGGATTCATAAATATAGAGGACTTCATTTTCTCCTCTTAGCTGAAGAATAGAATCTGTAAAATACTTAATTCCCATAGAACGCATTTGCTCTAAGTTCAATTCATCTTTATTTTTAAAAGCGTTCATCAGAGAAACGATTAGGTCAAATCTTGTACGGAAAGCGCCCTTTTCCATGTTGAAAGTCGGGGCCAGGTTTGATTGGGGAACTTGAGGTTTCTTTATCCATCTCAGGTCGCCGCCGGCAGCAAAAGCAATATCCATAATCAGAAACGATTGGATAATGAACGCCGATATTATTCTGAAAGCCAGATTATATTTTTTGCCAGCGTTAAACATTTTGATCACCTGATTTCGAATTTATTTATATTAAGTGTTCGTCCTTAGCCCCTACTTAGGATTGACACTTTTAGGTGTAGTGAAACTTTTGCGTCCAGTTCCTAAATATACAAAGCGGGCCAGGTGAAAGCGATTTTACACTTTCACCCCACCCACCCATCCAATTTGTTCAGATTAAATTGTTTTTCTAATTTTTCTAACTTACTGTGTTTACAACAACATCTACAAGCCATTAGCACTTCTTTAAGACATTTTAAGTATACCATAGAAAGTTAAGGATATCAACATTATTTTAAAATTTTTTATATCATAAATGATTGAAAATAAACAAGATGCAACATCATAAAATACTTTTTTTTCTAGATTTAAAATTATTGTCAAAATTTGCCTATTTTTACCTGCTTTAAGCCGTTTAAAAACAGCATAAATTCAACTGATTTTTGGCAAATTAAAGCTGAATTTTATATTGCTTGGCCGGCAAATTCAAGCATCTTTTTATCCGAAAAAGAAAGAATCGTTGCTATTTTTAAAAAATCTTTTTCCAATTTTAAAAATTCCCCGCTCCGGACCGGTCGTATAAGCGGAACAACCTTGCCTTTAGTCAACTTTTCCAACCACCAGAAAAGCTCAGGAGTTTTGAGAATATCGTTCATTTCTAGTATTTCTCTATCCTGCAAACTTCTCTCAAAGCTATTCAGATAACCGATGAAATCAGCAAAAATGCTGTCAATAATCATTCCGTTTACATCATTGAGAACAAAAGTTTCTATTTCTTCAGCCCGGTTTTTAAATATGTACTCTACATGCCCTATTAATTTATCATACTTTTTTAAGGTATCGAATAAACTACCGGGTGTTTTTTTCACCTGCAAATTATTCTTATCTGTAAGCTCTAAAATGCGTTCTCCCAGCTTCTTTGCCTCAAACATCAGGGTTACAAGAACAAACATAGGCATCTGCGGCTGTTTTTTTACAGCTTTTTCAAAATTAACCTGCGCAATGTCCATATTCCCCCGCATATACATAGCTGCTCCTATATAAAAATAAATGTCTGTTTCATGCGGAGCAATATCAATGATCTCCTGATAATACCTGAGCGCTTCTTTATATTCTCTGGCCTGAAAAACAAAATCTCCGGTTTTTTTGAGCGCCCTAAGCAGCTCAACCTGTTCCTCATCCAAATCAACTCCACGGCCTTTCATCATCCGAAACTTAGCTGATGCTTCAAACAGCATGCCTTTTTCTACTAAAATTAAAATACTTGTTTTATGCTCTTCCAATGCCGCTTTAAGATTATAAACACGGGAAGGATCACCTTTTTCTTTTGTTATGGAATTATCAACTGCGGCCTGTTTTCCCGTTTTGTCTAATAAACCACGCGTAAGTTCAAATTGGATATTCTCGTCATTCACGTTTTTAAGATACGCCCAGTAATGGAAAACGTTTACCAAATAAGAGGAATTCAGATTTAAAGCGGGAGAAAGACTGTCTCTTATTGCGAATTCATCAGGCGCTGATACTCTCTGCGTTCCTGCAGCAGAGCAGGAAATTAAAAATATCTGCAGTAAAACAAATGCGATTATTCTGTTTATTTTTTTCATGCTTTTAAGAGTTAGTGCGTTGACGCGTTAGCCTGTTGATATGCTTTTTGTTTTACCCGACTATCGGCCATTGACTATTAGCCAATACTGCTTCCCCTACTTTTTACTTTTAACTTTTAACTTGATGCTTTATATCGCCTGAGTAATGACCTCAAAAGCAAAGTGCATTTGCGGAAAATCCGTTTTACCTAATGCCGCATTGATCCTGTCCGTATCCAATTTCAAACTGATCCTATCACCCAGATCCTTAAACAGAGGATGCGTACCGTTGACTTTATTGAAAATTACCCAGGCCTTTTGTGCTCCATCACGGGCTAATACTTTTTCAATAAGCATCCGCAAAGACCGCTCAGCGGTATCTATTATCCTTCTTTTTGCATAAGGATAAAAATAAAGATTAAAGAACGGCCAGTCACCATAAGCCTTAGGATTTTCAAGAAAATCATGCAATAAATCAATAGCATCTTCAAAGCCGATAATGCCCACAGTTTTTGCTATTTCTGCAACCAGGAACACGTTGTTTTGTTTGTCCTGCATCATGTCCATAAGCTTACTGCCTATTTCTCGAGTTAGCTTCTCCCCGCCATTGATAAAATGGAAGTTTCTGTATATAGCCTGTACTGCAGCTAACCGCAGTTCTATGGAAAAATCATCGCTGAAAAACAGACCACTCAGCTCCTTTGATGACGTCTCCCCTTTTCGAAGCATCTCAAGAAACATATTTGAGAAATTTTTTATTTTTGAACGATAAACTACATATGACAGCCCTTCTGTAGCATAATTGAGCTTTCGCAGTAATTGCTCGCGCTCTGACCAGGTAATATCCTCTCTTAATATCTCCTTTGTCTGCACATTGTTCCGCATGCTTTGAGTACTGTCCACAACTAATGCCGACAGGTAATATCTGGATAAATATTCTTCCCGTTTTTCATAACGCAGAGTTGTTGGCTCGATCCTTTCATCAGTTCTGAGTAAATCCGCATAGTCCCATGGTCCGTATTTCTTGATTACACTCTGCATATCATGATCAAGAGATACCTGTTTATGCCGCCTGAATAAATTTTTTGATACTTCACTGCTAAAGCGCTTAGAGTATTCATCCATTTGGGCAAGGATATCAATCGAATCGTTTCCATCGGCATAACTCTGCCTTAAATAGTCTTCCGTATCAAATAATCCCGCAATCTGTCCTTTTTCAAACAAAGTCGTCACATGCGTTCTTTGTGTTCTCTCCAGAGACTCTCCATCTCCTCCCAATGCCAGGATCCAGGCCGGGCCGTCAAAAATAATCAATCCGGTAAGATCCGAAACAGGCGAAGCAATCGCAACTTCTGTATGGTTGTTATCCGTGATCTTTCCCGGTATTTGAGCAAAACTGTCCCCGCCCATATCACCATAAAAAGTGACAACCTTTTTTTCTTTATTCATAGCCAGATACTGCCTTTTAAGATCACTTGCCTTTTGGTCCATATCCATCATGATCAGTTCTATTTCGTCTTTTTGCGCAAGATCAATAATATTTCCTTCACTCCACTGCCTTTCATAAAAAACAGGTTTACCATTCATAATTAACTGGTTGCCGTTATTATCTTCTATAGGAATTCTGGCTTTTAATTCTGCGCTAATTGTATAAAAATGAGCTTGTGCCTCACCTTCGATTGCTATCGGGGTTATTCCTTTGACCTGTTCTATCTTTATATCTCCGCCAAAAGGATTTTCCTTACCGTATTTAATAGTCGGGAAAATAATCTTAAATTTAATGTTTTTTTTGCCTTGCAGCATAAACATGCGCTTTAATATCTTTATCAGGAATATTGTTCCCAGGGTATCTCCGCCGCCGCCAGATGCCGCAAATTGGATTTCAGTTCCATCCTCAATCCCCTCAATCATTTCTTTAAAAGCCTTTTGTTTTACATACAGGCTGTTTCTTGTGCCTTTTATTACATCCGCGGACTGATTTACCTCTTCTTTTAATCCATTTTGCCGCGTAATAGGTACTTTTCTGCTATCTTTCAGCTGCAAATACTCTGTATACAAACGCGTGTACACTACATGCTCAAAAGTCAACCCCGCAAAGTCTTCGACAAAAAATGCTTTGATACCGTCCTCACGCACATCCCGCTCTACGTTATCCGCAATATAAAGATTGCTTTCAAAGAGATATAAGCGTTTTGTTGATGCACTTATATTATATTGAGAATCTTTAATACCGGTAACTCTATTGTTCTCAAGCAAAGAAACATTCGAACATACATATGGAACCTGTATATGATTCTCACTCAGGGCTTTTACTATATCTTCTCTGGCAAAGAAGGCCTTTAGCAGGTCCTGCGTACTGCGGGAGATAATTACAACATGTTGTTTTTGCTTACCCATTATAGCGTTAAGCTGCTTAAGCATATCCAGGGCTGTTTCATTTAACGTAAGGGATTGCGCGAATCCCTGCACATCTTCTTTGGTAATACCTTCAAAAGTAGCGATACCGGCTTCAATAGATTTGGTTGTTTTCCACTGATAATACAAATAAAGAACTTTAAAAAACCGGCCCATAAAAACAAACGGTTTTTTGAATATATTCGGTTCGTTTGTAAAGGCACGTTTTATTGAGCGCAGGGCAAAAGCAGCAGATATGTTTTCTTTGACCAGAGTTTGCTCAAAATCCATGAATATCCAGTTATTACCATAGTCCGGGTTTTTAAAAAGACGCGTTTTAAATTCTTCCGGAGAAACATCGCTCAAAAATTCAGGTGTTTTAAATTCCTTTTCTTGAGCAACGCGGGCAGAATACATGGCATTAATAAACCCGGGGATATTTATACTTAATTGAGGTGAGAGTGTAGAAACCTTTGTTTTTAATTCTATTTCTTTTATAAAAACATTGCCGGCAAAACATATGTTCACCAGCAATAGAGATTGGATAATGATAAATGCTATTAATCTATTGAATTTTTTCATATTTT
>JAZDHG010000097.1:0-13717 GCA_043806135.1 Candidatus Omnitrophota bacterium | reverse complement strand
TTTTAAGCTGGGGATGAAAGCAACTCTGCGGGATTCCGCTCAGAAACCCCGGGCTTTCCCCGTGGAATGTAAAGCATTCCCGGGACTAAGTCCTCGAAATTTCTGCGAAATTTCAGAGGGAGCCCGGGTGAGCTTCATTTGCTATTTTTTGTGTACTTGATACTTTATGTACAAGAAGCCAGCTGCTTTTGTCCCTGTTCCCCAAACTTGTGTTTCATCTTGTCCTTAAGATTATTTATACTGTTCTAAAAACTCCTTCTTCCTTTTAAAACAGCTAAAGACACACAGGTACAAAACACTGCTTCTGATCTTTTTCCGTCAGACTCTTAAAAACTCAAGCCGGATAATTTCAAGATGTGCTCTCATTAGAAATCCAATTTGTTTTATTATACAATAAATACTCTGGTATTTAAAGCATTTTCAGCAACATAGAAGATTTTTCTTTTTCAAGTGACTATCTAAAGCTTTGTCCCATTATACAATATCTTGAGTGCGCTCGCTATTTTCATGTATACACTGTCTACAAACACAAGCTCCTTACCTTCAGCACCCCTTTGATCCCATACAGACTTTTTATTATTTTTTCCGAGGGCTCACTTGATATGTCGATCAGGTTGCAGGCATAATCACCCTTGCTTTTATTGAGCATCTCGACGATATTGATGTTCTCCTCGGCCAGGATGGACGATATCTGTCCTACCATATTCGGAATATTCCTATTCATGACCAGCAGGCGAAATGCAGAGTTCAGCTCCAATTCACAATCAGGGTAATTAACGGAATTTTTAATCCTGCCATGCTCGATAAAATCGCGGATCTGCTTTGCGATCATAGTGGCACAGTTATCTTCCGCTTCCTGCGTAGATGCGCCTAAATGAGGGATATTAATGACCTTATCCATATGCAGCAGCTCATCGTCCGGGAAATCTGTTACATACCTCTCGACGATCCCTTGCTCTATGGCTTTTTTCAGATCATCATTATTAACGATACCTCCCCGTGAAAAATTCAAAATACGCACTTTCTTCTTCATGCGGCTGAACTTTTCGGCATTGAGCATCCCGCGGGTATCATCTGTTAAAGGAGTATGCAGGGAAATGTAATCCGCTTTTCCCAGCAAAGTGTCAAAGCCTTCCGCACGCTGCACTTCTCTTGAAAGCCCCCAGGCTGAATTTACGGAGATAAACGGATCGTAACCAATAACCTCCATCCCTAAGTCAATAGCGCTATTGGCAACCATTACCCCTATTTTCCCAAGACCTATAATTGCCAGTGTTTTACCCAGTATTTCCTGTCCAGCAAAATCTTTCTTATTTTTTTCTATAAGATCGGGCACCTCGGATCCCTTACCCTTGAGGGTCTGCAAAAAGCTTATGCCTCCCGCAATATTACGGGATGCCAGCATTAACCCGGCTATGACCAGTTCCTTTACGGCATTAGCGTTCGCTCCGGGAGTATTGAAGACAACGATGCCCTTTTCAGAGCATTTGCTGATCGGGATATTGTTAACTCCGGCTCCGGCACGGCCTACGGCAAGCAGAGACTCCGGCAAATCCATCTCCTTCATATCATAGCTTCTAAGCAGTATCGCATCCGGCTGAGCTATTTCCGTTCCCAGCTCATACTTATCCAGCGGAAAGGCTGCCAGTCCACCCGCAGCGATCTTGTTAAGTTTCATTATTTTATACATTCTGTACCGTCCTTTTTTGATAACAACCCGTATCTATTGTTTGCTTATCTGGTTTTCGTATTTTCTAGCTTTCGCATTTTACTAATACCCAATAAATCCTAACCGCTAAACGCTAATCGCTATGCGCTGTTTTAAGTTCTCAGCTGTTTTGCTTTTCGAATTCCTGCATAAAGGCAACCAGCGCCTTGACTCCTTCTACCGGCATAGCATTATAAATACTGGCCCTCATACCTCCTACGCTTCTATGGCCTTTAAGCGTCTTTAGCCCCTTTTCTGATGCCTGCTTAATAAACTTGTCATCAAGCTCATCGCCACCGGTAACAAAAGGTATGTTCATAAGTGATCGGCTATCCTTTTGCACCGGAGAGCTGAACAGTCTGGATGCATCAAGATAGTCATACAAAATCTTTGCCTTCTCCTGATTACATTTCTGCATAGCCTTTAACCCGCCTTTTTTCTTAATCCAATCGAAGACCAATCCTGCTATATATATTGCATAGCATGGAGGCGTATTATACATAGACTCTGCCTCAGCATGTGTTTTATAGTCAAGCAGCGTAGGCACATTGCCGGCTACTCCTTTAATAAGATCCTCGCGTACAATCACAACTGTTAATCCGGCAGGCCCGATATTTTTCTGCGCACCGGCAAAAATCAGCCCGAACCTGGAAACATCGACCGGTTCGGATAAGATATTGGAAGACATATCTGCCACAAGAGGGATATCTCCTGTTTCCGGGATCTCTTTATATACTGTTCCGTATATTGTATTGTTCGTAACAATATAAAAATAATCCGCATCATGACTAAAAGATTTTGCGTCAAGCTTCGGAATATAAGTAAAGTTATCCTTTTCAGAACTGGCAACAACTTTTACATCCAGATATTTTTTCGCTTCTTTGATCGCCTTCTTTGACCACTCTCCGGTATTAACATAGTCCGCTTTTTTATTTTTACCCCCTAAATTCAAAGGGACCATGGCAAATTGCAAAGAAGCTCCTCCTTGGAGAAATAAAACTTTATAGTTATCCGGGATATTCATGATCTGTCTCAGATCCGCCTCTGCATCTTGAAAAATCTGGATGAATTCTTTTCCTCTGTGTGAGAGCTCCATAACAGACATACCGCAGCCTTTGTAATCAAGCATTTCCTCTGCGGCCTTTTTCAGTACCTCTTGCGGTAAAATTGCAGGTCCTGCACTAAAATTGTAAACTCTTGCCATTTTCCCCTCCTTAATTGATCCCGCCATAGCGGGAGAAATTAATCCCGCCGCACTTTGGCGGGATATCCATTTACATCTTTGCACTATTAATCATGACCTTTGTTGCAATAAATCGCAAAGCGTTTGTGAAATCAAGATTCAGATATATTACATTTTCAGGAACAAAAACCTTATGGGTTGAAAAATTCAAAATCCCCTTAATCCCGGCCTCCGCAAGTTTATCAGCAACAACTTGAGCCCGCTGCGAAGGAACGGCAATGATCCCGACTTCAATTGCTCTTTGCGCTACGATCTCCTTTATGTCATTGTCCGAAAATAAATCTATCTGTGTTTGAATCCTCTCCAGCTTATTAATGTTGCAGTCGAAACCGGCAACTATTTCAAACCCGTCTTCCTGAAATTTTTCATAATCAAGCAATGCTGAGCCCAGTCTCCCCAGGCCTACAATACAAGCCTTGTGCTTTTTATTTAAATTCAGCCTGCTGCCCAATTGTTCTTTTAAAGATCTTACCGCATACCCCTTGCGTGTGTATCCGCAGACACCTAAGAGACTGATATCCTTACGCACAGTATATTCTGTTGACCCAATAGCCTTTGCCAAATCTTTAGACGAAACAAATTCTGCCCCGCTGCGCCCTGCAGAATTAAGATATCCAAAAACCTTACATATTCTTTCAACCGTATTGTCAGATAGTTTCATGTTAATTCCTCATTATTGGTGAATTATTTCACTAATATAGCATATTTTATTTAAATGTCAAGTATTATTTTGTAATTAATTTTAAAACTAGTTACATTATTACCTTAAAGCCTATACTGTAAACATGCTATAGTAAAAAATATACCGATTGCTTTTAAGTGAAATAATTCACATATACTATTATGCCTTGCAATATTTTAATATTAGCAGCAAAAAGTATAAAGCAAAAGGAATAGCCCGCAAAGGCTATTCCTTTTGCAATCAAGTAAACGTTTTTTGAGTGCGTCAAAAGCAGTAATAAACTTTTACCGCCCCGCTTGAAAAATATTGTTAATTATTTGCCCATTATCCTGAACATTCCGGTCCCGCAGTCAGGGCATTTGCCCTTCATCGCCTTGCGTCCGTTTTTCATTGTTGTTTCTTTGGCATCAGCAATATTTTTCTTCTGTTTGCACTTTACACAATAAGCTGTAAGTTGGTCTGTCATTTTACTCCACGCTCCTTTTCTTAACGATTCTCTTGTCCACTCTAGTATATATTCTGAATCAATTAAATTTCTCGCTGTCCTGCCTCATTCAACCAATATATTTATTATATGGATTTATTCTTATAAATCAAGCTTGTTCTTAAAAAAAAATTTTCCCCAGGTATATCCCGGCATGTAAAATCTATCCTGAATATAGAACCCTGCGCTGTTCCTTGGTCTTTTCATCAGCCAAATACTCATCAAGTGTTGTCTGGGGTTTGTCGATATATCCCCTGGGCGTGATCTCTATTATCCTGTTGGCAACAGTCTGCATAAGTTCATGATCATGTGAGGCAAGCAGAACAGTACCGCGGTATTTAGAAAGCCCTCTATTAAGAGCAGATATAGACTCAAGATCAAGATGGTTTGTCGGCTCATCAAGTAATAGCACATTGCCCTGTGCGAGCATCATCTTAGAGAGCATGCACCTGACCTTTTCGCCTCCTGAGAGCACACTTACCGGTTTTAAAGACTCATCTCCTGAAAAAAGCATGCGGCCTAAAAATCCCCTGACAAAAGTTTCGTCCGTGTTATCTGAATACTGTCTTAGCCAATCAATTATATTAAGTCCGACATTAAAATACGAGGAGTTCTCCTTTGGATAATATGACCTTTTGGTTGAAATGCCCCACTTAAAAATTCCGGAATCCGGCTGAGTATGTCCGAACAAAACTTCAAACAATGTTGTCTTAACAAGGTTATTCGGCCCGACAAAAGCTATTTTATCGCCTTTGACAACGCGTAAATTAAAATTTTCAAACATCACCTGCCCATCTATAGATTTTGAGAGATGTTCTATCTCAAGAATATCGTTGCCTGACTTCTTCTGCTGTTCAAAACTTATATACGGGTGTTTTCTTAAAGAAGGCTTTATGTCCTCAACTGCAAGTTTTTCCAAACTTTTTTTCCGGCTGGTCGCCTGTCTTGATTTTGAAGCATTGGCGCTAAAGCGGGCGATAAAGTCCTGCAATTCCTTGCGTTTTTCGGCAATTTTTTTATTTGATTCACTGCGCTGCTTCAAAGCCAGTTCGCTGGATTCAAACCAGAAGGTATAATTGCCGGCATATATCTGGATCTTACCGTAATCTATGTCTGCTATATGCGTGCACACTTTATCCAGAAAATGACGGTCATGGGAAACAACGATGGCTGTGTTTTCAAAATTACAAAGAAATTCCTCAAGCCACATACTTGTTTCCATATCCAGATGATTTGTCGGCTCATCAAGCAATAGAATGTCCGGATTGCCGAACAGGGCCTGCGCCAGAAGCACCCGCACTTTTTCTCCTGATTCAAGCTGTTTCATCTGCATTTGATGCATTCTCTCCGGTATGCCTAAGTCACTGAGCAGCTTAGCTGCATCAGATTCAGCGTTCCAGCCGTCCAGATCGGCAAATTCAGCTTCAAGCTCAGAAACGAGCATACCGTCTGAATCGGAGAAATCCTCCTTAGCGTATATTTCGTCCTTTTTAACCATGATCTCATAGAGCTTTTTATGCCCCATGATCACACTCATCAAAACGCTGTGTTCATCAAACGCAAACTGATCTTGCTTTAAACTGGATATTCTTTTCCCTTTAGTCACAGCAATATCTCCGCTGCTTGACTCTATTTCTTGGGAAAGGATTTTCAGGAAAGTCGATTTCCCCGATCCGTTTGCCCCGATCAATCCGTAGCAATTGCCCGGTGAAAACACTATATTTACTTTTGAAAAAAGTTTACGTCCTCCGTACTGCAGGGACACATTATTAGCTGATATCATTTCCCAAACTCCTGAAATTAGTTTCCGAACAAATATATTCAATGAGTATTAAAGTTTACACAACCTGAGCCGTTTTGTAAAGAGGAAAATTAGAAATCTATTCTAACGCAGAAAGTGTTTGCGGCTGGATGATAAGGTCTCCTGAAATAAATTCATCTACTCTTAGGCCAAGTCTCATATATGCCTTATCTCGGGTTATTTTTAAAATAGTATATCCTGAGATTTTATCTCCTTTACGGTATGATTTATCCAGGATAATAACCACCGGATCTTTTTCTGCGTATACAAATCCGGTGATCCTGGTCTGCTGGGAGAACATTTTGGATATTGAGCGCTTATAGCGCAGCGGAGCTTTGGTCTCATCATAATAGAAGACGATTAGGGCATATTCAGGGTCTGTCTTCGGGCAATAATTCAGCGCTTGCTTTAAATATGTTTTTGCCCTGGCGAATTCGCCGGTATTCAGATATGCAATACCGATATTAAAATAAGCCTGCCAGTACTTTTTTTGTATTTTTATTGCCCTTTCTGCAGACAATATTGCAAGTGTGAAATCCCGTCCGTCTTTAGAATCTATATATGGGAAAATCCCTTTTTCCAAAAAACAAACGCTAAGCAAAAAATGCAGTTTTACCTGTAATTTATTTGTTATCGGCCGATTAAGCAGAGAATTAAACACCGCGATCGCCCTCAGGAACTTTCCGGTCTCTAAAAGCTTCTCTCCCCGGCGCAGAAATACAGCCTCAGCAGCTGAGCTGAGATAGTTATCGTAAAGGGCAATATCTTTTTCAGGAACTTTTTGCGGTTCTAAGGAAATACTGTCTAAGAATTTATTCAGCTGTGCTGCAGGAAGTTTGTCAAAACTGTTCTTTTTGCCCGCAATATAGCACTGTATCATGCGCGGGCTTTTTTCTTCTTTAGCAATATAATATCTAATGGATATAGGAACATTCTCCTTTGCCTGTGACACCATGTCTTCTGTTTCCATAAGATGCCATTTAAAGGCCTTTGTGGAAAACCGGCTTATCTTGCTGGCATTATATCCTTTCTTCCTGCTATTGATTCGTTCCTGCCTAAGCCATTGCATAGGACTCCTCAGAGGGGCATAGATTGTTCGCAAATAAATCTTAAAATCAGCTCCCTGATTCTGAAAGCGAAACACATAATCATATGTATAATCGTCCTGTTTTTCAACTATTTTCCAGTCCGCCGGATGCTTAAACTCCAGCTTTTTGAGTCCGCTCATATTATATTGCACGGAGCAGGAAGCCAATACACATGCTGCAGAAATCATCATAAATAAAAATAATATTTTTCTCATCAACATATTCCTTCTGTACAAGGATTGTATCATTACTAACCTGCGTGGTCAATAGTCAAACATTAGAAGCAGCGTATAGCGGATAGCGCTTAGCAATTAGAAAAATAAATACAGATTGTAACAGGTTTTCATGTAATGTCATGAAGTTGTATTTACCCCGTTAGAGAAAGTACCATTGGTGCAAACCGTTAGAGGACAAAGTTCTCTAACGGGGTTTACATTTTTTTAATATTGTTTAAAAGTTTAGGTTTTGGTTGCGCAGCCCGTTCCGGTTGCGTCTGGTGGTTTCGTAAGAAACAAATAATAAAGACGTTACCGAGACCGAAAGACGATACGGGCATCGCTACCGTTTACCGCAACCCAAGACTGAATTAATGTCAACACCAAATTACAATAATACAGTTTGAATTGACCATTAGCCATAAGCCGGTTAGCGTTTTCACTTGATTAATTTTTATAAAAAAGTTAATGTGAAAGAAAGTTATTTTTTGATCCGGCATATTGAATAAACTATACAGGGGTTAAAATATGAACACAGTCAAACATGGTGATACAATTAAAGTACATTATACAGGCAAACTAAAAAGCGGCCGTGTTTTTGACTCCTCAAGAGAAAAAGGCTCTTTTGAATTTACACTCGGGAAAAATCAGGTTATCCCCGGTTTTGAAGAAGGTGTTATCGGCATGAAGCAAGGAGAATCAAAAATCATTACTATCGGATCTGATAAGGCATATGGGGCCAAGTGCCCGGACATGATATTAACCTTGCCCAAATCAGACTTCCCCAAAGGCATCATCTTCAAAGTAGACCAGCACCTGCAGCTTCAGCCCGGTGACGGACAGAGAATAAGCGTAGTGATTACCGCTATGACCGATACAGAAATAACCATTGACGGCAATCATCCCCTGGCAGAAGAAGACCTGATTTTTGAAATAGAGCTCATGGAAATTATTTAGAGCAGATAAATTATTGGCTAAACCTTTTAGAAGGTTTCATAAAAAAAGTAAACGCATATCATTGAGAGCATCGTGTTTTTTTACATCGCCTCGGCAAATTCAGAGCGGTATTTAGCTACGCCTGAAATGCCCTGAAGCTGTGCCTTATCAAAAACTATTATCATAAACACCTCATCAGGAACGTCCCATTCACTTTTAATGCCGTAACTGCAAGCCTTTTTAAACCCGAATTTAGGATAATAAGCAGAATGTCCTAAAACAATCACAAAGAGGCATCTTGTTTGCTCAAGCCGCTTAAGGCCTTCGCGCACAAGAGCAGAACCTATTCCCTGTTTTTGATATTCCGGCAATACGGCCATAGGCGCAAGCCCCATGCCTTGCATCTTTGTATTTTTTGATTCAATAACCGCAGGCGTAAATAATATATGCCCAGTAATCCTTTCTGAGACCTCTGAGACCAAAGACAGATATTTATGGCAATTATTCCTCAGTTTATCCACAATATCAGCTTCCTGCGGCTGTCCAAAAGCCTTTAGATTTACCCGCCGGATATCTTCTATGTCTTCTTTTTTTCCTCTCTGATCATGAGTATTACAAACCCCTTGTCATACCTTAAATTCTACTGCAAACAAAAACCCCTGGCAATAAAATATATTGCCAGGGATTAAATAAGGGCAGATTACCTATATCGTCAGATAATTAACGATTCGCTTTATCTAAATGTAACAGAAATTACGGCCTTATTAATTCTTTTTTACCTATCAAACTATCTGTCATCCTCAACCATTCTATTATTAGCTTTTGATATTGGGTATTATATTCTATCAGATTGAATCTATTCGTATCCAGCACATTAACCGAAGCAATATAATCATTCAAAGTCACTTTTCCGTAAGAATAATTTTCTTCCTCATCAACTAATATCGAGCGCGCCAAGCTGATTTTTTCTTTAGCCGTTTCCACAAGCTGCCGTTCTCTGTCAATCTGCAAATTAAGGTTCCTGATATCCCGGAACAATCTGTAATGCGTATTGATAGCCTGCAAACCGCTTTTTTTAAGCTGGATTTTAGCTGTTTCGTATTCCGCACGGTCAACTTGATCCGAAAAAGGCCATTTTAAAGAAAGCCCGGTAAAGACCATGCCCTCATCATTATCTATTTCAAAATCATCGCCATTCATCTTATATCCCAAACGCAGGTTTATTGAAGGCAGCAGATCATCTGCTTCTTTATCGACCTCAAGCGATGTCTTTGATTTAAGCAATTCAAGCATTTTGTACGTGCGGCTGTATTTCCAGAATCGCCCGAAATCCTCCTCGAAGGATATTGTAAAATTAGAATACATGTCCGGCTCTTTTGGGATCAGTACTTTAGTGTTCTTAAAACGAAGCGCTGTTTGGATAAAATTAAACTTATTATTATAGGCCTCTTCAAGCTCGATAAGCTTTTCCTTTTTTGCCAGAACCTGCAGTTTGATCTTATTCACATCTATAGGCAAGGCTATACTGCTTTTTCTTCTATCCTCAATATTATTTAACAGCTTTAAATTATCCTCATAAGAAGACCTGCCGATATTCAAATTCTCATAAGCTGCATACCAGTCATAATAAGCCCAGATAATCTCCGCCAGATAATCCTCGTATGCTTCTACTATTTGGTGACGGATCACCTCAATCTCAGCTCCGATAATTTTATTTTGCAGGCGGGTAGATTTGCCAAAAGCATCGCCGGCAATAGACTGAGAAACAGCTACGGAAAATTCCGTTGAATTAACGGCTGAGGAAAAAGATGCGCTTGTATCATAGGCAGCACTGACATTCGTCCCAGAATAAGGGAAAAGTTTACTTAAGGCAACCGTGCCTTCCGGTTCTTCCCTGTCTTGAGTTACAAAAAAATCATAATCAGCCTTAGCATCAAGCACCAGGTCTCTGGCCGGTAATTTTAAATCCTTACGGTATTGCAAGGCAAGCTCTTCAATCAATATTTCCTCAAATACCGTATCGCTTTTTGCTGCCAGTTCGATAAACTCTTCAATACCGAGAACACGTTCTGCTTCCGGCTTATCAATTCCAGAATTGAGGTTCTGGGCAAAAACCGTCTTTACAGTTAAAAGCAGTATCGCTCCAAAAAGAATTGTTTTAAATTTTATTCTTGCCTTCATTTTAACCTTTATTGAACAAAGCCAGTTTATACTTTAAATCTTTCCCAAGGCTGTAGGCGCATGGGACAAGTAAGAGTGTAATTAATGTTCCAAACATAAGCCCCCAGGCCAAAGCCAGCATCATCTCCGCAAGCATAGCATCATATCCGGTAAACCCGTATGCCGTGGGCAGAAGTCCGGCAACAGTTGTGACCGTTGTCAGGATAACCGCTTTTAATCTGGTCTTTGATATTGAAGCGATCTGTGCATACGAAAATTCTTTTCCTTTTGAGCGGTCATAATGCTTCTCCAGCTTCACCAGCATAACTATAGAATCATTGACCACAACTCCGGCAAGTCCTATTGCTCCGATAGCCGCAAAAAATCCGAATAAGACTTTGCCGTGCAGCCAGAAAGCAAGCACTATGCCCACAACACCAAAGGGAATTGACAGCATGATAATAAGCGGTTTTGTTAATGAGTTCAATAACAAAACAAGCACAATATATATTAATAAGACGGCCAAAATTATAGAGCTGGTGAAATCCCCTTTTGATTCACGCGTATCTTTTACCTCTCCTTCGAAATTAAGCAGCACAGTCGGAGAGGCGGATAAAATTTTTGAAAATTCGTTTTTCTCAAGCTCATCGGCTATCTCAATTGGCGTCCGCCTTGCTCCTTTTTTTATGTCCGCAAATACAGTTGTGACCCTTTTGCCGTCTTTTCTATCGATTGAATTAGGCGTAATCGTTTTTTTAACATCAACAATGTCTCTTAAAGGCACCAGATAATTTCCCGTGTTTTCCACCGGGATATCCAGGATATTTTCAATGTCTTTTTTCGCCTTTTCAATTATCGTAAAGCGCACGTCTACTTTCTCGTCCCCCTGCAGCAGCTCATAAATAACCGTTCCCTCAAGCGCGGCCCTGAGTGTAGCGGAAATATCTGCAGGATTTATGGATAAGCGTTTGATCTTTTCACGGTCTAAGCTTATTTGGTATTCTATATTCTCCAGCGGCTGCTCTATCTCTACGTTTTCAAGTGCAGGATTGTTTCGCATAATATGTGCAAGCTGTTCGCTAATCATCGCTCTTGTAGTGTCGTCATTCTCCTGCACAATAATCTCTATAGGGCTTCCTGAGGCGTGCCCCCACCGGCTTTTAATCACTTGAAGGTCTTTAAGGTCCGTAATCGCGGCAAAACCTTTTTCCCATTCTTTAATAAGCTGGTCTGCTGATTTTTTGCGTTTTTCCTTAGGCAGGATCTCAACGGTCATACGGAATTTATTTTCCTCAATAGCCCGGCTCGTTCTGCTCCTGGCAATCTGTGTTGTTAACCCGATCACTTCCTTTCCCAGATAAGGGATGATTATATCTTCTACTTGCCTTGTTAACTGAGCGGTATCATATTTATCAGCATCCGGGGCTGCCTCTCCGGATATGAAAATCTCCCGGGTCTCTTCATCAGGGAACATCACATATTTCATTTTTGTTTGAACAATATATCCGGAAAAAACAAGCAGTAAAATAAAAATAATAAATACAAACTTCTTTAAAGGCAGAACCTTGTTTAAAATATTTTCGTAATAATCTTCTACCTTATTAAACCAGTGTATTGTCTTTTCCTTGACTTTTTTCTGTTTTAATCTGTTTAAAAACCCGTTAAAAACAGAAAGATCAAGGTGCATATGTCCGGGCAATATCGTGATTGATTCAAAAAGACTTGCTCCCAGCACAAGAAATATGATCGGCGGAATAAATACAAGCATTTTCCCGAACCTGCCTTGAAAAAAGAAAAGCGGCACAAACGCAATACATGTAGTCAGGATGCTGGCAAGTACCGGAGTAAACACAAATGCTGTTCCTTTGACTGCCGCCTCTTCAGACGACATTCCTTCAGAGCGCAAACGGGTTATATTTTCCGAGACAACGATCGCATCATCGACGATCATGCCCAAAACTATAATAACTGCGGCCAGGGTGATATTATTTATCGTGTACCCCATTATCATCGTGCCGATCATGGCAAAACAAAGTGAAAACGGAATGCCCATCGCCACCCAGACACCGGATTTAAAATCCAGAAAAATAAATAATATAAGCAGTATTAGGATAAATCCGATCGCTCCGTTTGTAACAACAAGCGATAACCTGTTCTTCAAATCAATAGATTCATCATCAAGTGAGATAAGCTCGATCCCTGTGTCCTGCAAGTTGTTCTGTTGAAAATTCTTGAGCTGTTTTTTAACCGCTTTCAGCGCAGTGAGGATTCCGTAAGAACTGTTTTTAATCACTCTGAGCAATATGCCTTCGTGGCCGTTTGCTTTAAATATGGTCTTATTCTTGCTAAAACCGCGATTGATATCCGCGACTTCTTTGAGTTTTACAACCTGGCCCTCAAACCCTCCCTGGATAACCAGCTCTTGCAGTTTACCTACGTCATCAAGTTCAGAAAGCAAAGTCACCTTGGGTTCACTTTTTGCCTCAATACTTCCTGCGGGCTGACGCACATGATTTTCCTTTACTTCCTGCATTACCGTATTAAACGGGATATCAAATTCTCTTAATTTTTCCGGCTTAACCATGATCTGCAGTTCTTCCTGCAGATAACTTGATTTTTCCACGGTATTTACCTCAGGAAGATTGAGCAGCTGCTGCTCCAGGGTATATGCGTATTGCTGCAGGCGTTTGCGCGATTGCGTATCCAGAAGATGTTTTTCAGTATCAATCAAAACCACATCTATAATCGCCATTTTCGAAGTTTTCCAGACATTGACCTTAGGCTCATCAATGACATCATCCGGCAGTTTTACATCCAGCACTGCGTTGCGGACATCCATCAAAGCCTCGTCAAGATTGGGATAGTCTTTTTCAAATTCAACCGTTATATTAGTACTTCCGTCACTGGAAGTACTGGTGATCCGGTAAACACCGTCCAGGCCTTTTACCTGTTCTTCCAGCGGTTTAGTAACAAAATGCTCGACTTCGGCAGCAGTTGCTCCGGGATAATTAGCATTTATATGCGCATGGTCAAATTCGATATCCGGCATCTCTTCTTTGCTTGTATTTTGCCAGGCGATCACTCCGCCGACTAGAACAACCGCAACAATAAGGTTGGCAAACAGATGCCGATTAATAAAATAAGCTATAATTTTTTCAAGCACTATAATGTCCCCTACCGTAACTCTGCGTTTTTAATTAAGACAATTTTACCATATTCTTGAATAAATAGGGACAGCGACTATTGGAATAAATAGGAATAAATAGGGACAGCGACTATTTAATTCTCATTTAACTTTTTCCGGCCTGCCCCAAGATAGAGCATGCAATCTTCTGTCAAGCCTCTTTTCAAGTCTTTCCACAAACTCTATACCACCTAAAGGCCTTCCACTCATTGTATG
>JAZDHG010000096.1:0-12323 GCA_043806135.1 Candidatus Omnitrophota bacterium | reverse complement strand
ATGTATTATTTGGGAGATATGTTTACAATGAAAGATGTTATCAGTTAATGGCTGAGAAAACTATTTTTACTTCCGCCACAAAGATTGGCGGACAGGCATTCTCCTCTGCCTCAGGCGGACTCCGAGGCGTGCAGAGTAAATCCGAGAATATAAACTGCAGCTGCAGTTTATAAGACCGAGTTATGTATTTCAAGGTCCAAAATAGTTATTCTCATCCAAATAATAAGTTAGGAGTTTAGGTAAAAAGGTAAGTTGAGACCGTTGAAGGTATTGTTTTTAAATTAACGGATAGTGTTTTTTTATGTAACTATTAGTAACCAATATTAACTGTTTGTAACTACTAGTAACCGAGAAAGAATATTACTTAAATAATACATACGCAATACTAAAAAAGGAGAGATAATTCATGAAAAAAATGAATGGTTTCACATTAATTGAATTGATGCTGGTGGTGATTATTATAAGCGCTTTGGCAGCAATGGTCCTGCCCCGCTTAGCCGGGCGTTCAGAACAGGCGCGTATGGCAGCGGCAAGTGCGGATATAAGAGCAAATATTGCCACAGCTTTAAAACTTTATGAGCTTGATAACGGACAGTTCCCCATATCCTCTGAAGGACTGCAGGCATTACTTATCAAGCCGTCGTCTGCCCCTAACTGGAACGGACCATATCTTGAAAAAGAGCCGGTTGACCCGTGGGGCAGGGTCTATGTTTATAAATCACCCGGCCAGCATCGGCCGCAAGACTATGATCTGTTTTCTCTCGGCAAGGATGGCCAGCCAGGCGAAGATGATATCAATAATTGGGAGTAATTGCACTGATTGCACTGATTTGGTAGCACTGATTACACTGATTTCAAGAGATTGAGTTATGAAATATAGATCAAAACAGGAAATAAAAAATGATCCGATAACTGAAAAAATCATAGGAGCATGTTTTAAAGTACACAAGTCACTAGGACCAGGGATTAATGAAAAAATATATAGAAATGCATTAAAGATAGCTTTAGAAAATATATCTTTAACATGTGACATGGAAAAAAGTTATGTTGTGACATATGAAGAAAAATGTGTTGGTAGTCTAAGAACAGATTTCGTAGTTGAAGGTAAAGTCATTGTTGAGATAAAAGCGGTTTCAGGTGTAATGCCTAAAGTTTTTGAGCATCAGATACTATCTTATTTAAAAATAACCGGCTTAAAAGTTGGATTATTGGTCAATTTTGGAGAAAAAAGTTGCCAAATTAAAAGGTTCGTATATTAATAATTGATAATTGGTATACTTACATGCTAATCGGTGAAATCAGTGATAACAAATAAGCTATGTAATCATAAACTAATCAGTGGCATCAGTGATAATGGATTTACTTTGATTGAAGTGATGGTTGCGGCCGTTGTCCTTGTGATGGGAGTAGTGGTTATTTTCGAGTCCTTTCTTTTGTCTTTAGATGCGCTGGCTGTTTTTAATAACCGCTTAAATGCTCAATGGTTTTTTGATGAAAAAATATGGCAGCTCCAAAACAGCTTGGATGAGCCTATCGGGACATTTTTGCCTATTCAGGATAATGGTGTAATGAGACTTGGAAATGAGGAATATGTCTGGATATCAAATATGCAGCTTGTAGATCCCAGGCAGGAACTCTATCGCGTTAACCTGAATTTAAACTGGCAGCAGGGCAATAAAACAATAGAGGTTAAGGCGCAGACAATGGCAAAGCGTTATTTTAATAATAGTACGCCGCAAAAATAGAAATTTGTAACGAGTATTGCGTATTAAGTATTTCGCAAAAAACAAAGCTGTGATTTGGCATAGTTAGTTATGAAAAATAATCAGTGCAATCATAAGTTAATCAGCGGAATCAGTGATAAGGGGCTGACCCCGCTTAGAGAACTGATTCTGAAAACGTGATGAAAATATTGAGATATAAATTAAAAAACCTAGCGAAACGATTTCTTAAAACAAAAAAAGGCAGCCTATTCTGTACGGCAAGCCAACGGGGTAAATCTCTAACGGGGCTGACTTTTATTGAATTGCTTTTGGCAACGGTTATGATCAGCATTCTTTCCATTGCGCTTTACGGAGTGCTTTCTAACGGGATTACAATATGGCAGAAAGTCAACCAGGAAACACCGCAGATAGATATTAATATATTTGCTCAAAAATTAGAAACAGAATTGAGAAATTGTGTTTATTTTAAAAAAATACCTTTTACCGGACAGGGCAATATGCTTAGCTTTCCTTCACTAGTAAATACAGCGGTTGGGGAGAACGGATTTTCTCAAGGCATAGGTGAAGTAACCTATTCGTTTGATGAACAGGAAAAGGCAATAAAAAGAGAATATACTGATTATAGTTTTTTAAATTCACTAAAAAGTCCTGAACAAAGGGTGCTGGTAAACAATATTCAGGAATTACGTTTTGCCTACTATTTTTTCAGTAAAGATAAACAGCAGTTTTTCTGGTCAGACAGTTGGCCTCCTCCTGATGTAAAAGAGTATTTAAGTATTTATCCGCAGGCAATCAAATTGACCATGGTGCTGGATATGGGCAGGACAACCCAGACAAGGACCAAGACGCTTAATATACCCGCAGGAGGTCTGTTGCGTTGAAGAACATTAGCAAAGAAAAAGGATCAAATCATCAAGGGAAAAATAAAGGAAGCATCCTGATCCTGGTTTTATGGTCACTTGGACTTTTAACTGTTTTTTCATTATACTTAGGGCTGGGAGTCAGGCAGCGTCTTGATTTTCTCTTAAAAGTGGAAAACAGAAACAAGCTTTATAATATTGCTGAAGCCGGTATCAAACAGGCCATTGCTCAAATAGGGAATTTTGACAAGAAAAGCTCTTTTGTTCTTTTAAAAGACAGTTGGAGTAAAAATGAAACTGCTTTCTATGAGATCCCCATATCAGATGGCAATTTTACGGTGGGGTATTACTATAAGCCGGGAGATTTATATGCTAATGGCTCAGATGCTGATAAAGCAGGTATGATATACGGCGCGGCAGATGTAATGGGCAGGTTGAACATTAATTCGGCAAGCCAGCAGGAGATGAGCCGATTAATCGAGTCCGCAGCAGAAGTTGACAGATCGATTGCTGATAATATTGCTTCTTGCATAATCGACTGGAGGGATGAAGACAATGTATCTTTACCTAACGGGGCAGAAGGCAAGTATTACCGCAGCCTGCGTTTTTCGTATGATTGTAAAGATGCTCCTTTTGAAAATCTGGAAGAGCTATATTATATTAAAGGCATGGACATCAATATTTTTTTAAGGATAAAGCCTTATATAACTTTATATGGTTCCGGCAGAGTTAATCTGAATACGGCATTAGGACCGGTCTTATATGCTTTGGGATTATCCGAGAATGTTGTGAATAAGATACTTCTTTATAGAAGCGGAGAAGATCAGGTTATTGCTAACATGGATGACCGCATTTTTTCAGACGAAAATTCGATTGTGGCGCAATTAAGTCAGGTTTACTCAATGTCCGCCAGTGAAATAGCAGAACTGAGCAATGTTGTTGCCGCGGGAAGAACAGCGGTGTTTTCGCACACTTTTCTTATTTGCAGCATAGCGGTATTGGATAGAAGGCCGGAAAAATGTAAAATTGAGTGTGTTATAGAAAAAGATCTGAATGAGGATTCAGATAAAGCAGGATGGATATTAAACTGGAGAACAGAGTTTTTCATATAATGGAACTGCTGCAAAACGCACATCTGCGGCGTTATTCGCGCACTTACTTGCGCGGCGTACGACAAGTACGCCTCCGCATTCGCTGCGTTTGCCTTGCTTGTGCCCAGCGGGGTACATCTGTACATTTTTCAACAGCGCCATAATATAAAGGGCATAAGAGAAAAGTAAAAATGCAATTACCCAACAATAAAGATATTATAGGCATAGATCTTAGCGAAGATAAATTGATGATTTCCCAGCTGAAAAATTCAGGGGGCAAAAAGGAATTTATCAAACTTTTGTATTATTCGACGGAGGGAATGAAGGAAGAGGATATTTCCGGACTGGTTACAAAGGCCATTAAAGAATTAAAAATTAAAAACCCATTTATTTTAAGCATTATCCCCCTACATCTGACGATCACAAAAAACCTGGAAATACCGTCTCTTGATGCTAAAGAGATCAAGGAGATCGTGGACCTGCAATCCGGAAGGCAGACGGCATATTCGCGTGAAGAGATAATTGTTGATTATATCAATATCGGTGTTTACAGACAAAGCTATACTAAGATACTGCTTGTGATCGTAGCCCGTGACGCGGTTAAAAAGCAGTTTGATATTATTGAAAAATCCGGATTAAAAGTCCAGGACATGGTCTTTGCCCCGGAGGGGATAACCCAGCTTTGCCTTGAGCACCTAAATAAAGAATTGCATAATGTGCCTGTTGGCATTGTGCATGTTGATGCAAATTTTACAGATTTTATTATATCTTTGCGCGGGATGCCAATTTTTACGCGCAGTATACCGATCGGAGTAAAACATTTTACTGATAATAAAACCAAGGCCGGTATAAAATTTGTCGATGAGATAAAAAGTTCTATTGAGACATATCAATCTGAGGATATAGACGCGGCTCCTCAGAGTATAACCGTCATTGGGGCGATTGATCATGTCAGAGAATTAAAAGCAATGTTGTCGGCAACGGTTCAGGTTACTATTGCGAATATCGTTTATTTTGACTGCCTGCCGATGCATCACAATTGCAAGCCGGTTGAGGCTCTGGTACAGAATATTTCTTTCCTAAATATTACCTCTGTATTCTTAACCCCTAAATCTTTAAAAGTAAGCCTTATACCCGAAGAAGTTAAATTAAAGCGTGTTTTTGAAGAACGTACCCGCCAGCTGGTAAAGCTGACGGTAAATTTCATGATCATTATGCTCCTGGTCGGCAGTTTTTTTATCAGTAAAACTTATTTTGAGGGTGCGTATTTTAAAAGACTTACAGAATATAATGAAACAATCAAGGCCGAGGCAAAGATACTAGAAAAGAATATGGAGCGGATCAGGATTATTAAGCATTATCTCAAGAACCGCGGATATGCTTTGCAGGTAATTGCGGCTTTATACGATATTATTCCGGAAAATATTATGCTTACAAGCATAAAGATGGATACCCAAAGGATCCTGAACCTGAAAGGAACGGGAAGAGCGATGTCAAACGTGTTTTCATTTGTCAGCGCGCTGGAGGCAAGTGATTATTTTGCTAACGTGCAGACAAATTATACTACTTCACGAAAGCAGGGGGGCAAGGACTGGGCTGATTTTGGGATCTCTTGCGTTTTAGAAACAGGGCTTGAAATAGATAAATAACCCTTTAAAAGGAAGCTTATGCAGAATATTATTTCACGGTTTTCAAAAAGAGAAAAGGCTGTTTTATTTGCCGCTATAATATTTGTCGGTTTTTCCTTCTTTGATCGAGTAATTTTGAACCCGATTTTAAAAAAAATGGAATTGTATTCGCATGAGATTAAAGCCACGGAATACGATATGATAAAAAATTCAAAGATCCTTCAGCAAAGATCCAGGATCGAATCTGAGGAAAAGAAATATGCTAAATATGCAGTTATCGCTCAAACAGACGAGGAAGAAACAGCAACTTTATTAAAGGAGATTGAACGTTTGGCTACCCGTTCTTCTGTTTATCTCAATGACCTGAAACCTTCGGGGATACAGGAAGAGGGACTGGTTAAGAAATTCAGGGTCAATGTTTCTTGCGAAGGCGAAATGGAAAAGATCATTCTTTTTATGCATTATATTGAGGATTCTCATGTTATCATGCAGGTAACCGCTTTTGATATGGGACCTAAGTCGACTCAATCTAAGATCAATCGATGTGATCTATTGATATCTAAAATAGTTATGCCCTAACAATATAAGTTGCGAGTAGCCCTTCGACTTTGCTCAGGATCCCGAGTGAAATCGAGGGACAAGTAGCGAGTAGCGAAAAAACTGAAGGACGAAGGACGCAAAATTAGTTATGAATGACTAGTTATGAGTTACGAGTGAAATGTATTATTTGGGAGATATGTTTACAATGAAAGATGTTATCAGTTGGTGGCTGAAAAAACTATTTTTACTCATTCTCGACAGATATCCATGTCTGTCTGCGAGGGCAAAACCTGCTTTTACACATCCATGTATCAGCAGTCTTTGAATCCGCAAAAATAGTTATTTTCATCCAAATACTGTCAACACCAAGTTACAATAATACAAGTGAAAAACGGGTTTAAAAGGTAGATGGTGACGATGCTCGTATCGGCTTAAAAGGCAACGGCGACGGTTAAAAGCGAATGGCTTAAAAAAAGCTATAAGAAGCAAATTAGCTGCTGGCTGATAGAAAAGGGGAAAAACAAAGTAGCGATTAGCGAGAGAAAACAAAACAGATCCTAAGTAAAAGAAACCCTGTCAATTGTTTCCAGACAAGAAAATGCCTGCCTCCCGTTGTACAGATTGCAAAAAAAAAGCCGCAGTGGTATAATTAAACCTTCAAATCAAAAATATTTTATATAGGAGGATACCTGATGAATAAAATGACCGTTAAAGACATAGACTTAAAAGGCAAGCGTGTTTTAATGCGGGTGGACTTTAATGTTCCGCTGGATGAGGGTTGCAATATCAGCGATGACCTTAGAATAGTTTCCGCATTACCGACGATTAAATACTGTATCGATAAAGGGGCAAAAAAGGTAGTTCTTATGAGCCACCTGGGCAGGCCCAAGGGGCAGGTAGTTGAGAAAATGCGGCTTTGCCCTGTGGCAAAACGGCTAAGTCAACTGCTTAATATGCCGGTTGCGATGCTTGATGACTGTATTGGTAAAAAGGTAGCGCAGGCAGTGAAAAACGCAGATGAGAAGATAATTCTGCTGGAAAATCTGCGTTTCTACGCTCAGGAAACTAAAAATGATCCGGATTTTGCGAAAAAACTGGCATCTTTAGGTGATATTTTTGTAAATGACGCTTTTGGTACGGCACATCGCGCCCATGCCTCAACAGAGGGGGTAACGCATTATTTGCCTTCTGTAGCCGGATTTCTCCTTGAAAAAGAAATGGCTTTTCTAGGTAAAATCGTGGAGAACCCGGAAAAACCTCTTGTGACTGTACTGGGAGGGGCTAAGGTATCTGATAAAATAAAAATGATCGAAAATATGATGGACAAAGTAAATTGTTTCCTTATCGGCGGCGGTATGGCTTATACGTTCCTTAAAGCACAGGGCAAACCGATAGGAAATTCTAAATTAGAAGAAGATAAAATAGACCTGGCCAAGGGAATACTGGATAAAGCAGGTGAGAAAAATATTGAATTCGTATTGCCTGTGGATAACCGTGTGGCAGATAAATTTGATGCTGCGGCTAATATTCAGGATGTAGGTGAAGAAATACCGGATGGATGGATGGGCTTAGATATCGGGCCTAAGACTGTGAATCTTTTTAAGGATAAACTTAAAGGCGCAAAAACAATAGTCTGGAACGGGCCTGTGGGAGTATTTGAAATGCAGCCTTTTGCAAATGGAACAAAGGAAATAGCTGAGTATATTGCAACGCTTGATGCAACCAGCGTTATTGGAGGTGGAGATACAGCTTCAGCAGTGCGGCATTTTAAGGTTGCGGATAAAATGAGCCATGTTTCTACCGGCGGCGGGGCAAGCCTTGAACTGCTTGAAGGATTGGAATTGCCGGGAATCACGGCATTGAATGATAAAAAATAACCAGGTTACTAAGGGTTACAAAAAGTTACAATAGGTTACAAAAGGTTGCAAAAGCATCTGAATCTGATAACTGTTAGTAACTGAGTGTAGAATAGCAATTATGATAAAAAATAATCATAGTATTAAAGATAACTATACTGCTTTTAATGGTTTTACCCCGTTAGAGATAAGCAAGGGGAAAAAGGAGTGGGGGTATTTGTCTTGAGAGGAGATAATAAATTTAATTCAGTTAAAAGATGCAAATTACGGTTGCCAAAAGGCAACCTATCCCGTACAGCAAGCCTACGGGATAAATCTCTAACGGGGTTTACCCTCATAGAACTCTTGGTAATACTGGGGATTATTTCCATCCTTGCCGGCTTGATCTTAAGCGGAGGGACGGCCGCTAAAAAGAAAGCTAAGATCTACCAGGCAAAGACAATGATCTCATCTCTTGAAACAGCACTGGCGATTTATCATGTGGATTTCGGCGCATATCCTGCTGCCGGCAACCAGATCCTGGTTAACCTGCTCAGCGATACAGCTTATAGCTCCAACAGCGACTGGCACGGTCCTTATATGAGTTTTAAAAAAAATGATCTGAACGGAAATATCCCGAGTGCCACTGTGATTGATCCCTGGGGGATTGATTACTACTATACTATGGACAGTGCGCTGCCATATAAGATCTGGTCACATGGGCCGGATCAGCAGAATGACAATGGCGCAGATGATGACATTATAAGTTGGTAATTCGCACTGTAATTTATGTCACATTTGGTTCATAAATTACGTGTTTATTGAACTTAAAATGTAAATAATAAGACCTCTCACATGCGTTCGAGGTCATTTCGCCCGCCAAGGCGGGCTCAACGAAAGGGAAGAATATGAGAAGACCAATTGTTGCCGGAAACTGGAAGATGAATAAAACAATAACAGAAGCGCTTGAACTTGTACGTAGTTTAAGCATAGAGCTTAAGGATATCAAAGATGTGGATATTCTGGTTTGTCCTCCATTTACGGCTTTATACAGTGTCAGCCAGGCAGTAGAAGGCTCGAATATAAAATTAGGTGCTCAGAATTTATTTTGGGAAGAAAAAGGCGCTTTTACCGGAGAAGTGTCCGCGGGAATGATTAAAGACACGCATTGCGAATATGTCATAATCGGCCATTCTGAACGCCGCAGTATTTTTAAGGAAACAAATGAACAGGTTAATAAAAAAATAAAAACGGCTTTAAAGGCAGGGTTGCTGTCTATAGTTTGTGTTGGAGAAAGACTTGAAGAGCGCAAAGATGACAGGACTTTTGATGTTGTTGCTGACCATGTGCATGGTGCGTTACAGGGGTTAAGCGCAGATGATCTGAAAAAAATTATTATCGCTTATGAGCCGGTATGGGCGATCGGAACCGGCCAGGTGGCTACTCCTGAGCAAGCGCAGGAAGTGCATGCTTTTATCAGGAAAATAATCGCGGATAATTTTGGCAAAGATGCAGCTAGAGGTTTGAGAATCCAGTATGGCGGCAGTGTAAGTCCGGATAATGTAAAGTCTTTGATGGATAACTCGGATATTGATGGAGCTCTTGTCGGAGGGGCCAGTTTAAAGGCGGAATCTTTTATCCCGCTTGTGCAGGCCTGCTCAAAAGAATTGAAAAATGCCGAATAGACAAAAATTCATAAGTGGATTTCTTATTGCTAAAGGAATTGTTAATTTTAAACAATTGCAGCAAGCCAAGTTAACTCAAAATCGCACACAAGAGCGCATAGAAATTATTTTAAAAAATGTAAGCGATATCTTTAATGAAAATCTGAGTGAGCTGATAATAGAGGAGCTGGGGCTGTCTTTTGTTGATGCCTCTATTTTTTCTCAAGGCATGGAATTGCTGGAAACAGTTAATTCCTTCCTTGCAAACCGCTTCCGCATTTTTCCCTTAGAACTGGAAAATGATATTCTCACTCTCGGATTTGATAACCCCCTGAATTTTTTGTGTCTTGAATTTTTCTCTGATATTGTTGGTTTTAATGTCCAAGGAGAACTTATCAGTAAAGAGCAAATGGATGCTTTGCTCTTAAAGCATTATCCGGTTGAAAAGGAAAAAATAGCACAGGTAGATAATAATCAGGACTCAGAAGATATTCGGCCTGAAGATGAGGCTCCCATAATTCAACTGGTGACCATGCTGATCTCTGATGCTTATCAGAAACGGGCCAGCGATATACATATTGAGCCTATGTATGATAAAATAAGAATTCGTTACCGGGTTGACGGATTGCTTAGTGAGGTACAATCACCTGAAAAAAGACTGCAAGCAGCCTTGACCAGCCGCGTAAAATTAATGGCCGGAATGAATATAGCGGAAAAAAGGCTTCCTCAAGACGGGCGGATCCGAACAGTTGTCAATAATCGGGAATTTGATTTGAGAGTTTCTACGCTGCCGGGACATTACGGTGAAAGCGTGGTGCTGCGTATTTTAGACAGAAGGATAATAAATATCGAAGGGGTGGGTTTTTCGGCCAGTCAGTTAGAGGCTTTCAGGAAAATAACCACTCTTCCTAACGGTATAATCCTGGTTACCGGTCCCACGGGCAGCGGTAAAAGTACAACGCTTTATGCGGTTTTGAATAGTATGGACCGCTCCAGGAAAAAAATATTAACCGTAGAAGACCCGGTTGAGTACCAGATAAACGGAATCAATCAGGTGCAGGTAAAAGCAAAAATAGGTTTGTCATTCGCGCGGGTTTTACGTTCTATGCTGCGCCAGGCACCTGATGTTATAATGGTCGGAGAGATAAGAGATCTGGAAACAGCACGAATTTCCGTGCAATCTGCGCTTACAGGGCATTTGATATTTTCTACTCTGCATACAAATGACGCTCCCAGCGCAATTACCAGACTTGTAGATATGGGGATACAGGCATATCTCACTGCCGCTACTGTACAGGCGGTTTTAGCCCAACGTCTTGTGCGCCTATTGTGTCCAGAATGCAAACAGGAATACAAGCCGCCTAAAGATGAGGTGAAAATCCTGGAACTTAATGCGGCGGCCGATAAATATAGACTTTATCAGGCAAAGGGGTGTAGCCACTGCAGTTTTACAGGATATAAAGGCAGGACCGGTATTTTCGAATTGTTGATCTTAGATGAACAAATAAGACAGCTTGCTCATGAACATGTTCCGAGTACGGTTATAAGAGAATTGGCGCGGAAAAAAGGCATGATAACATTGAAGGAGCATGCTATAGAAAAAGTACTGGGCGGCCTGACAACATTTCAGGAAGTGGTAAGAGTTACTCAGAGTGATATCGACTGAAAAAGTAGCGAGTAGAGAGAAGCAAGTAGCGAGAAAAAAGATAAAGAAAAAAAATATAAGAAGCATTAAAAGTGTTTTTATCCATACAGGGAAACGATTGATAGGGGAATAAAACTGTTAAGTGAGTCAAGAGCAATGGTAGAGGCGCTTATCATTAAGTGAAGGTGATCTTGCTACTCTCTACTTGCTTCTTGCTACTTTACTAAATGAGGGGGGATTTATTATGATAGATATTGGAGAACTGTTGCAGATTTGCGTAAAACATAATTCTTCGGATTTGCATTTGACCGTAGGAAAAGCTCCGACGTTAAGAATTGACGGAGCACTGATGTCCTTGAACTATGATTTGCTGACGCATGAGGATACCGAAGCGCTTATGAAGTCTATCACCGGTATGGAAAACCAACAGCGTGTTCAGCAGGTAGGCGGAGTTGATTTTGGTTTTGCCTTTGAAAAAATAGCCCGTTTTCGTGTTTCAGTTTATAAGCAAAAAGGCCACTATGGGCTGACGCTGCGTTTGATTCCAGGTCATTTATTAAGTTTCGAAGAGATCGGGCTTACTCAGGTTGTCAGAGATCTGTTATACCGTCCCCGCGGGCTTATTTTAGTTACAGGGCCTACCGGCAGCGGAAAGACAACTACGCTTGCGACTATGACGGATTTTATCAATACTGAGCGCGATTGTCATATTATTACGATTGAAGACCCTATAGAATACTATCATACGCACAAAAAAGGCATTATTACCCAGAGAGAGTTGGGCGTGGATGTGCCCAGTTTTAGCGAGGCCCTGATTAAAGGACTGCGTCAGAATCCGGATGTTATTCTTGTGGGAGAAATGAGGGATTTGGCGACTATAGAGGCAGCGATATTGGCCGCAGAAACGGGACATTTAGTTATGGCTACTTTGCATACAACCAGCGCAGCACGCACAGTGGATAGAATCATTGATGTATTTCCTCCTAATCAGCAGGAGCAGATCAGAACCCAGCTGTCCACGTCAATTTTAGCGGTTATTTCCCAGCAGCTTATAGTCAAAGCCTCAGGCAGGGGCCGTGCGGCTGCTTTTGAAATAATGATCTCTACACCCTCAATCCAGAATCTTATTAGAGAAAAGAAGACTTACAGGATTACATCAGACCTGCAAACCGGGGCAAAATTCGGTATGAAGCCGTTTGATTCAGCGTTGTTTGAATTATATACAAACGGGGTGATCAGACCCGAAGATGCGATTGCTCATGCATTTGATCAGGACCAAATGAAAGCAAAGATAAACGGAAAGGCATAAATACAAGTAACAAGTAAAAAGTAAAAA
>JAZDHG010000095.1:0-3841 GCA_043806135.1 Candidatus Omnitrophota bacterium | reverse complement strand
ATTGAAGGAGCAAAGGGCATAAAAGCATCCCTGCCCAGCTTTTTGTTTAAAGACTCCTGTATACCGCAATCCGTAGCCTGTGCAAGAATTGAACGGTTACCTAAGGCGCGTGGGCCGTATTCCATAGCACCGTTAAAACGCGCTACTATTTTGCCACGGCTCAGTAAAAAAGCAACCTCCTGCTCTATGTTTTTAATTCTCTTATATTTCAAACCGCTTTTACTTAAAACCGCTTGTACTTGGCTATCGGAATAAGAAGTTCCAAAGAAAAGATCATTAAATTTGAATGGCTGCATTTTCTGGATGGCATAAACAGCACCTAAAGCCAATCCTCCGTCTCCCATATGCGGATAAACATAAACACAGGACACTTTATCTATTTGAGAAATCCTCTGGTTAGCCTTAATATTTGCAAAAAAACCACCGCCAAGAGCGATATCGCCTATACCGGTCTTTTCCACCCAATAATGCACAACATCACAAATTACATTTTCAGCATGAACCTGAAAAGAAGCCGCTATATCTTCCCGGGGTTTTGATTTAAGCCTTTGAAAAATTTTTCTGTCTTTTGAAAAAGCATAAAATATATTTCTGCTTTTAAATCTTCCATTATTGCTGCGCAGCAGTTTCTTTGCCTCATTTAAGACACAATGATTATCAGAATAAGCCGCTAGTCCCATTACCTTTCCTTCATCCTGTATGGGAACAAACCCCAGAAATTCCGTAAGCCTCGAATAATAAAGCGTTATATCACTTAAAGCTTTACCCTCATATATGCGCCGAAGACTTCCGTTTTCCCCGATATTTACACTAAAAGAAACTCCATCCCCTAATCCGTCTATCGTAAACACCAATGCCTTTTGCATACCGGAAGTAATATAGGCCGCAGAAGCATGCGCACGATGATGTTCTACCATATGCAATTTAGCTTTTATACCCAGCTTTTTTAATTTTGCTTTTATGATTAAGTGAGATAATTTTGAGTCAATAAACTCAAGGATTATACTGCATTTAGCTATAACCTGATAAAGAATATATAATGAAAGCAATAAACTGAACTGTTTGTTCTTCTGCTTTAATTTTCCATGCATATTGCTTAAACTTCTCAAGATGAATGACGGCGTCATATGTGAGGCAAGCGCAACTAATCCGACATCTTCCGGCTTAATTTTTTTTAAACTCAAAACTTCCTTAATGGCACCAGTTGGAAAGCCTCCCAATAATTTAATTCGTGAGATCCTCTCCTCGTTTACAGCAGTTAACTCATTATTTACAGTATCTAAGAGTACTGCCCCCGCATCCTGACTATCACAAATTCCCAATATATACACTTTAAAGTTTGCTACTCCTTATATTTTATTTTATATCTTTTAAGATCCTTCACCCCAAAATAAAGCCGCAAGATAAATTCCGCCAAAATTCCCATAAGTATAAACTGTATGCCGATCAAAAAGAAAATAACAAAAATAAATAAAAGCGGACTTACCCATACCCCTGTAAAAAACACTTTTCTAAAAACAATAAACAGTCCGATTGCTCCGGAAATACTCAAAGAAGCCAAACCTATGCCTCCAAAAGCATAAATAGGTTTGGGAAGAAATTTCCACATAAACATTACTGCAAACATATCAAGAATAACTTTAAAAAAACGAGAAATACCATATTTAGATTTTCCGTATTTTCTTTCATAATGCCTAACCGGTATTTCCGTGATTTTTGCCCCCTGTATAGCCGCATACAAAGGAAGTAATCTGTGTATTTCGCCGTGGAACTCAATATTTTTCAAAATCCGGCACCGGTACGCCTTTAGGGTGCATCCCAGGTCATGGATCTTTACTCCTGTAATCCAGGCACTTATAGTATTTGCCAGATTTGAAGGGATCGTTTTAAGCCATAGATCGTCTTTTCTCTTTTTGCGCCAGCCGCTCACAACGTCATATCCCTCATCAAGCTTGGCCATAATCCTGGGTATATCCGCCGGATCATTCTGGAGATCTGCATCCATAGTAATGATTATCTCTCCTTGGGCAGCATCGACCCCTGCGGCAATTGCCTGGGTTTGTCCGTAATTTCTGACCAATGTTATTACTTTGACTTTATTGTCGGTATTACTAATTGACTCCAATATACCAAAGCTCTTATCTGTACTTGCATCATCAACATAAATTATTTCATATGATATATTCATTTTTTCCAAAACAGCATTAAGTTTCTTGTGCAAGACGGACAAACTGCCCTGTTCGTTAAAAACAGGTATTATGACTGATATTTTCATATTATTCCCTTCTTTGTATTAATAGCTAATTCTATACGGGCGCAGGCAAGCAGCGCCCCTACAGGATTAATATTTAATTTTTAATCTGCAATATGTTTTGTTTTTTGCTATTCGCTGTTTTTCTAACTTATTTTTTCTGCTTTTTCCTTTTACCTTTTAACTTTTTACTTCTTGCTTATGAGCTTATCAGCTCATGAGCTAATTATTCCCAAACTATACCTGTAAGCTCTTAATAAATTATCCGCTGTATTCTTCCAATTATATATTTCCTCGGCCCTTTTCCGAGCTTTTACGGATAAACGCTTTCGAAGCGGTTCATCACCAAGCAGTTTAATTATTCCCCGTGCCAGATCCTCAGGGTTATCCGGTTCTGTTATAACCCCTGCTCCGCCAAGCATATTTTTTACCTCCCCGACATTGCTGGCCACAATAGGTTTTCCGCAAGCCATGTATTCGGCTATTTTAAGCGGGCTCTTACAGCGCGTAATGTCGTTATCCTCAAAACAGGCAACTGCGATATCCGCAGCAGCCATAAATAAAGGCACCTCTTGATGCGGAACAGAATCTGTAAAAATGATATTTTCATCTATGTCTAAGTCACGTACCAGACTTTTCAGCTCTTCAAGGCGGTAACCTCCTCCCACGATCATAAATGTAATGTCCTTGATCTGATTGAGTATTATTTTTGCCGCTTTTATGAATTGTTCCGCATACTGTCCGCCATGCAATTGGCCGATATAGCTAACTACCGATGAATCTATGTTATAACGCTCCCGTATCCGCACAGAAGAAACTTGTGGATGAAAAAGCTCAAGATCAGCTCCTACAGGGGCCATAAAAATCATCTTTTCATTTATCCCGTACCTCAGGCATTCCTGTTTCAATCTCAAACTGGATACGGAAACAGTATCACAGAGCAATGGGATTAATCTTTCCAACGCATGCAGAAATATACCGGCAAGCCAGGGCTGTATTGCGCAATAATGAAAAATTTTTATCTCCCAGTCATCCCAGTCATAATGCATAGGCTTATTATTTAAAAACCCTCCTATTAGTGCCGGTAAGGCAGCGTAGTGAAAGCATTTTTGAAAATGGATAATATCCGCCCATTCACTCTCTTTGATAAAAAACCGGATGTTTTTTAAAAAATTTCCTTTTCCCACCTGACGGGATAACGGAATAAATTCAATACCATCGGAAAAAAAGTTTTCCTTATTCTCGCGATTGACAAGCGGAAAATAAACCATCTTAACCTCATGGTTCTTTTTTTTAAACTGCTTTGCGATATTGCGTATCCTTGTTGTCCACGGCTCAGCATTAGAAAATAAATCATGCGGATGCACCATCAGTATCTTCATGTACCTTCCTTTTTACGCGTTAGCGCGTTGGCGCATTTCGCGTTTTAAATCCTGGCTTTTTATTTTGTCATGAAATAGTTACTTTTTCTGAGGTTACTATCGATTACCAATAGTTAATATTAGTTACAAGAAGTTACATAAAAAACCAATATCCATTGATTTAAAAACAACATTTTCCATAACCTTCTAATATTCCTACTGCTCCCTA
>JAZDHG010000094.1:0-4614 GCA_043806135.1 Candidatus Omnitrophota bacterium | reverse complement strand
CAATGGTCGGGACAATTCGAGAACCAGGTACGCGCGAAGAATAAAATAGCACTGCTTTTGCCAATCAGTCTTTTAATCAATTTTATGCTCATCTATATGAATTTTCGTTCTATTATTAAATCGGTTTTTATTTTTATTGCTGTTCCGGTAACTTTGGCAGGCGGAGTCTGGTTATTAGCTTTTTCCGGGTTTAATTTTTCCGTGGCAGTTTGGGTGGGTTTTATTGCCCTTTTCGGAGTCGCGGTTGATGATGGGGTATTAATTACTACTTATCTTGATGATGTATTCAAAGAGCGGAAAGGTAGAGTGAAAACGCAGCAGGATGTAATTGAGGCTACAGTGCATGCGGGATTAGGAAGGATTCGACCGGCATTTTTGACTACCGTTACTACTATTGTAGCGCTTTTGCCAATTTTGTTTTTGAAAGGAACAGGCGCTGAGATAATGCAGCCGATGGCCATACCTTTAATAGGCGGAATGATTATTGAAATGATCACTTGGTTTATTGTGCCTACGCTTTATTCGTGGAGAGAAGAGAGGTTATTAAAAAGGAGTAGAGATGTTTAAGAGAATAATGTTTATTGTTTGTGTCGGGACGTTTTTCTTTGGAGTAGCGGGGTTATTGTACAGCTAGCAGGAAGAAAAAGATAGCACTATGGTACAGGTTCCGGTTCAGAGGTTAGAAGTAGGGAATAAAATTTGTCCAGTTACAGGGGAAAAGGTAGATGAAAAGACAAAAGCAACTTATGAGTATCAGGGTAAGGTTTATAATTTTTGCTGTCCCGTCTGTATTGACGAATTCAAAAAAGATCCTGATAAATACATCAAGAAGGTAGAGGAGGAACTTAAGGGTGCGCCTGAGGAAAAATCAAAAGAGCATATGATGGTGTCGGAGTCCGGAATGATGAATATGCAGGATAATAATAGTCAACGCCAAGGTAATTGATTATATTTATGCGAGGTAATTTAGAAGGAGAGCGTTTATGATTAGTTATGGTTTTACAAAAGAATTGGCCATGCCTTTTGAAAAGGCGGTAGAGGTGATTAGCGAAGCGTTGAAAAAAGAAGGTTTCGGAATTCTGACCAAGATAGACATCAAAGAAAAATTCAAGGAAAAGTTGGGAATTGATTTTAAGAAATACGTCATACTCGGGGCTTGTAATCCTTCAAATGCCTATAAGGCTATTCTCGTAGAGGAGAACATAGGGTTGATGCTTCCTTGCAATGTTATTGTTTATGAAAAAGAGACTAAGACGATTGTTTCAGTTATTAAGCCAACAGCAATTATGTCAGCGATTGGGAATGAAAAATTGCAGCAGTTAGCGGTAAGCGTTGAGGTCCAATTAAAAAACGTATTTGACTCGTTATGATGAGATGGCCGATAAGTTTATGGTGATCTTATGGATTTTCTTGGAGGGAGGTAAATCATTATGACAATTGATCCGATTTGCGGTATGGAAGTGGAAGAAAGCAAGGCTATAAAACTTGAGAAAAATGGTGAAACTTATTTCTTTTGCAGCAAGAGTTGTCAGGATAAATTTGTAAATAAAGCAAAAGACATCAATGTTAATAAAAAGTAAAATTCTGAATGGGGAGTAAAAAATGATCTATACGTGCCCAATGCATCCTGAAATCGAGCAGAATAAACCCGGCGACTGTCCGAAGTGCGGTATGCATCTTGAACCAAAGGCTGCTCCTGCCGGAGAAGAAGACAATAAAGAAGCGCGAATGCTATCGCGTAAATTTTGGATTGGGTTGATTCTGGCTCTTCCTGTTTTCTTGTTGGCGCTTGGTGAAATGATCCCAGCTCTCAATCTGAAAGCATTTATTCCTTCTAATCTTTCCCGCTGGCTGCAGTTTATTTTTGCAACACCCGTGGTATTGTGGTCAGGAAATATCTTTTTCATAAAAGCCTGGAAATCAGTTTTGAATAAAAGCCTCAATATGTTCACCTTGATTGCTATGGGCGTGGGGGCGGCGTATGGTTTTAGCGTGATAGCTATAATTTTTCCGTATATTTTTCCCGAATCGTTAAAGCAGCATGGTGAGATCGGATTGTATTTTGAAGCAGCTGCTGTTATTACAGTTTTGGTGCTTATGGGACAGCTTCTTGAAGCGAAAGCGCGCAATAGAACAGGCCATGCGATTAAAGCATTATTTGGCCTAGCCGCAAAGGTTGCACACCGCATTCGAGAGGGTAAAGAAGAAGATGTTGCCATTGATCAAATTCAAAAAGGTGATTTATTGCGGGTACGTCCAGGAGAGAAAATCCCTTTGGATGGTATTATTACTGAAGGTAAGAGCACAATTGATGAATCAATGATTTCAGGTGAACCGGTTCCGGTTGCCAAGAAAGAAGGAGATCGGGGCTGGCAACGCCGATGTCAATTATGGTTGGCGTGGGAAAGGGCGCGCAGTCAGGCATATTAATTAAAAACGCTGAGGCGATTGAGAAGTGCGAAAAAATAACTCATATCCTTACAGATAAAACGGGGACTTTAACCGCTGGCAAGCCGCAGGTAACTTCCGTTATTGCTGCAAACGGTTGGGATGAGAAATCTTTGTTGAGCATAGCGGCTTCTCTAGAACAGAGCAGTGAGCATCCGTTAGCTCGCTGTGTAGTTGATTACGCAAAAGAGAAAAACTATGCATTGGCGTCAGTTGATGGCTTTCAATCCGTTACAGGCGGAGGGGTTAAAGGCAAGGTCAATGGTAAAACAGTTTTACTCGGAAAACAAAAGTTTCTCGAAGACAACGGAGTGGCTTTATCCGGAGAATTAAAAAAGAACTCTGATGAACTTCAAGAGAAAGCCCAGACAGTTGTCTGGGTAGTCGTTGATGGACAGGTAGTGGGTATACTAGGAATTTCAGATCCGATCAAGAAAACAACGCCTGATGCTATCCGTGTTTTGCATAAAATGGGGTTGAAGGTTGTTATGCTTACAGGCGATAATGAAAAGACCGCCAAGGCCATTGCCAAAGAATTGGGCATTACTGATGTGTACGCCGGCCTTGAACCAAAAGATAAGCAGGAGATCGTAAAGAAGTTGAGGAACGAAGGCGCAAAAGTGATGATGGCCGGAGATGGTATTAATGATGCGCCGGCATTAGCGGAAGCGGAAGTCGGTGTTGCTATGGGTACAGGAACGGATGTGGCGATTGAAAGCGCAGGGATTACATTGGTTAAGGGGGACCTTAATGGGATCGTTAAGGCGCTTCGGCTTAGCCGAGGAGTTATGCGAAATATTCGTCAGAACTTGTTTTTTGCATTTGTTTACAACGCATTAGGCGTTCCTATTGCCGCTGGCATACTTTATCCGTTTTGGGGATTACTTTTGAGCCCTATGATCGCTGGCGCGGCAATGAGTTTTAGTTCGGTATCAGTAATCGGGAATTCTCTTAGATTGCGTAATAGAAAACTTTGATTTCTCAAATAAGTTTAACGACTATTGATCAGATACGATCAATAGTCGTTTTTGTTTAGCTGTAAACGGAGAGGGCATCCCCTTGTGGAATATTACTGCCCGTCTTTACCGGGGATACCTCTTAACCATAGATTTCGATTTATCTTCCATCCCTAGCTAATTGTGGTATAATTAAATTTCTTAAACATAATTAGCTAGGAAAAGATGAATAATAGAACTAAAGGACAAATAGAAGCACAAATTAGCGAAGCCATAATCAGATTCGAGAAGGAATATATGGGTAGAGGTCCTACTGAGACTAAAGCCTATATTATTAAGGATATGGTTTTAGTGCGACTTAAAGGCGTACTCACTCCTGCTGAAGAGCAGTTGACAAAAAGCGCCGAAGGAGCCGATTTAATAAAGAGAACCCGGATGCAACTAATAGAAGGTGCCCGAGTATTGCTTGAGAATATGGTTTCAGATATCACCGGCTGCCAAATAAGAAGTCTGCATACGGATATCAGCACAAAAACTGGCGAGCGAGTGATTATTTTTACGTTCGACCAGAATCTAGAAGAGACATTTATTGTATAATTTTATTGACAAAAATATTTTCTCATATAGAATAAAGTTCGACAAGATTAAATAGGAAGACTAAGGCAAAGACCTCTATTTAAATAGAGGTTGTTGCAAAGTAAGCCAACATTAAGTTTCCGTGTTTCTGCGATAAGCAGAAAACAGGAAACAATGTTGGTTTTTTTATTTGTATCTAACTGCTAAAGGAGGAAGAAAACATGGCTACACCGCTTGAAAAATGGGTTGAAGAACAGGCAAAACTTACCAAGCCGGATAAAATTTACTGGTGCGATGGTTCTGAAGAAGAGGCACGCAGACTTATCGAAATCGGAATAAAAGAGGAAAAAATCGGGGATGTGCCGATTTTTCAAGAGTTTAATCAAAAAAGTTGGCCAAATGCCTATTACCATCGCAGCCATCCGACGGATGTAGCACGCACAGAGCATTTAACCTATGTATGTCATCCGGATAAAGAAGTCGCCGGGCCAAATAACAATTGGATGCATCCTGACGAAGCCAAAGGAAAAATGCGCAAGCTTTCTGACGGCTGTATGAAGGGGAGAACGATGTATGTGCTTCCCTATATGATGGGTCACCCGGATTCGCCTTATGCAAAGGCCTGCATTCAGCT
>JAZDHG010000093.1:0-3175 GCA_043806135.1 Candidatus Omnitrophota bacterium | reverse complement strand
AATGGAGGTGTAAAAATGTCTGAATATTTAATTCCCATATCTATTGAGCCGCTGCAAGAAGGCGGGTATCTTGCCACCAGTTCCGTGCTCCAAGGGCTTATTGCCCAAGGACGAACTATTGCGGAAACAATAGAAATAGCTGAAGATGTTGCGCGGAAAATTATCGAATCATGCATAGAACATAACAATCCTATCCCAAAAATAATTCTTTCTAAACGGCCGCCATCGCACAAATTTGAAACAAGCATCCCTGTTCTTTTAGAGAGATGAGCAATCTTGCGTCTCTTAAACCAGGCGAAGTTATCCATAAACTGCGTAAAGCCGGTTTTATTTTTGACCGTCATGCCAAAGGCAGCCATGAAATTTGGTTTAATCCTATAACACATAGAATAACTGTTATTCCTAATCATCCGGGAAAAGATATTCCTAAAGGTACTTTGCGTGCGATAATAAAAACATCCGGTTTGAGCATAGAAGAATTTAATCGCCTTTGATTTTTCTCCTGCGTCAATCTGTTATCCATACTTTGTCTCCCGTTTTACAATTTCGATTTCCTCAATAACTTTACCATCCACGATTACTTCTACATTTTCACTGATACGGACAAGTTTTCCGATATATTTATCCAATCCGCTTTCTGGAAAACCACAACTCACCTCAACATCTATCTGCCCATCAAGATGAGTAATTTTCTTTTCAATCAATTTTATTCCCAGCAGAGAAGCCAAACGCAATGCTTCCTCCCCTTTTATTAAATAAAATATCCCTCTTCGTATCAGTTTTGCCATTTTTTTCTCCAAAAATTCGCGTATCAAATCCCGCCAACCAAAATCTCAAAAGGACAAAAATCCAAAGAGCAACAAAATCAGGGGGAAGTCCTGGCGCACCGGCCGCCGTAACCGTTGCCGCGACCCGCGCCAGCGCTAGCCGCGTTGCCACGGCCCGACGTACGGGCGCTCGACACATCATTGAACCAATAACCGCCGCGGAAACCGCCGCCACCGGCACCAGTAACTTCACCACCAGACAATCCCGGCCAATTAGCAGTATTAGCATTTCCGTTAGTACTTAAACTTCCATTTCCATGTTCACCGGTAAAAGTTGATAGAGTTTGACCTGCCTGTGAATCCATAACACTCACCGGCCTTTCCCATAAATTTCCAGAGAGTTCCATTACTCCATAGTATCCCGCGCCACTGGTCTGCCTTGTGCTTGAACCAGTTGCAAAAATACCACATCTTAACGGCCCCTGTCCCGCGTCACCGCCGGTAAAAGTCTGGCTATTGTAACAACAATTAGCATTAGTAGTTGTAATTGTTTCAGTGCCATTTTCTGACCCAGAGATAGCAACCGCGGCAGTAATTGAGGTACTTCCCCAAGCGTATTCGTTATTCACCACAGTCTGGCCGCCACGGCAGGCTTTCTCAAACTCCAATTCTGTAAACGGCCTTAAACTTGCCCAATCAGCGTAGGCACATCCATCCATCCAAGAAAGATAATTACAAGCTCTATCCGGCCGGGACGCGGAATAATTCGGATATGTGCCTGAGATGGTATGACGGTAGTTTCCATTTTGATTCGGGTATCTGGTAGAGGCTTGAGTTGAAGTAAGAGTATTTAAAAAATCCGCGTACTGCTTTTGGGAAATCTCATATTTCATAATGTAGTAAGCATTGTAACCAGTAGGATAATTCGCGTTAAACTGGGTTCTTGAAACGGGAAGATTGCCGGCATAAGTTGATTCATTTACCCATGCAATATCACCGGCAGTGCCTGTTCCATCACTGACATTGGAAATGTAAGGTTGAATTGAGGTAATCAATACAGGATCCCGCGGATCCGCGGCATCTGCGGCATCAAAAAAATGGCTGTTTGAACCGCCGGTTCTGTTTGTGCCATCGCCAACATAAAAATTGCCTGTCGGAATATAAACCATCTCTATAGCAAAAACCTTGATTTTTACTGTTGCGCTGTCACTGACTCCGTCTGCCCCATAATTCCACCTTATTTCAGCGCTATTCCAGTCTACTGAACCCGAACCCGCACTAGAGCGATAAATAAACGCACCCTTATATACACTGCTGGTTGCGCCAAAACTTATTTGTGAACCCGAGGGTGCCGTGTAACCAGTATTTAAAAGCGTGCAATGCGCCCAGTTTGACCAGCTTCCGCCGGAATAAACCGAATATTTAGCAAATACCCATGCCGCGTCCCAATTTGCTGCAGCGCTAGGCGCGCCCGCGATAAACCATGAATTATCCCAGGAAATATCCAACTTAATATCATAGGTATGCGCACCTGTATCTTTATCAACTAACGAGACATTTTCAACCGCGGTATTATTAGCGAAAACAGGTTCCAATCCACAAGCCATAAGCCACAAGCAAAAAAATAAAAAGAAAAATGCTGACTTCTGTTTCTTAGCTTCTGTCTTCATAGTTATAGCCCTCCTAAAATAAAAAACCCAAGCTCATTTTCAATATGATTCCTGAAAAATGCTTGGGTACTATTCTATTAAAATTCGCAACCCGAATATCTTTTTTGATTGTAACACAATCTTTAAAGGCAGGGATTTCTAACGAGGCAAATCTTGAAAATTTCTTACTTAAGTATTGCTTGCTTGCTTGCTTGCTTGCTTGATTGCTTGATTGCTTGCTTATATCTATGGGGTATAGATAGCTATTAAACTTAGAATAAATTTTTTCTTTATTCATTTCACCCTTTCTTATATATTTTTTGCTCAAAAAAACGGATGACTTTGACCACACGTTTCAACTTCTCTCCTTCGCAAGGATAATTCCACATAACGCTTTTTTATTTTTTAGTCCTTTCCTGTAATGACAAATACAAATGATACACACCGTGCATTATTTTCTCTCATTCATTTTATAATAATATAAATATATAATTAGTCAATAAAAATAACACGGGAAAGTGGGAAAAGCCCTTTTCTTTTTTCGCTAAATATAAAGCCCAATTTATAATTTATCTTTACCCCCCCCCAAGCACTTAAAGCTATTTGCGTACGGCAGCCTTTTGGGACTGTTGCGAAATACCATTTTTGTGTCTTTGCGAGGAGCGAAGCGACGAAGCAATCTTGTTTTGTCGTCGGAGAATAAGATTGCCGCGCTCCCTTTGGTCGCTCGCAATGACACTTTTGGGGAGTTTCGCAACA
>JAZDHG010000092.1:0-34727 GCA_043806135.1 Candidatus Omnitrophota bacterium | reverse complement strand
TTGTGAAGGCTTAACTTGACAAAGTCAAGTTAAGCATATGTTTTACATCCGCGTTTATCTGCGTCCACCCCATTAGATACAACAAAGCTATTATCTAACGGGGTAAATCTGCGGTTAATTTATTTTTCTGTCAACCTTTTTCAGGATAACACACTTTTGTAATTTGTCACTAGTAATTTTACTAACCGATAGGGTGCTTAGTATCGATAATGATCCGGCTTATACGGTCCGTCTATTGGTATACCTAGATACTCTGATTGCTCCTTTGTCATTTTAGTGAGTTTCACTCCTATACGATCAAGGTGCAATCGGGCAACCTCTTCATCCAGATATTTAGGCAGACAATAAACTTTTGCCTCATACTTATCCTTATTTTTCCAAAGGTCAAGCTGGGCCAACACCTGATTAGTAAAGGAATTAGACATTACAAATGAAGGATGCCCAGTTGCACAGCCTAGATTTACAAGCCGTCCCTCAGCCAGCAGATATACTTCCTTTTTGTCCGGGAAAATAAACTTATCCACTTGAGGCTTTATATTTACTTTTTTGATTCCCTTGTAGTTTGCAAGAGCCGCAACCTGTATTTCATTGTCAAAATGGCCAATATTACAGATTATAGCCTGGTTTTTCATCCGTTCTATATGCTCTACCCTTATTATATCGCGGTTACCGGTAGCCGTAACATAGATATCGGCAATACGCAGGGTATCTTCTATAGGCTTTACTTCATATCCTTCCATAGCCGCCTGCAAAGCGCAGATAGGATCGATCTCTGTAATAATAACCCTTGCTCCCAAACCGCGCAGTGAAGCTGCTGAGCCTTTACCAACGTCACCATAACCGCATACAACTGCTACCTTTCCGGCAATCATAACATCCGTTGCTCTTTTTATCCCGTCATTCAGAGATTCCCGGCACCCGTATAGGTTATCGAATTTTGATTTAGTTACGGAATCATTAACGTTTATCGCCGGAACAAGCAATTCTCCTTTTGCCATCATCTGGTAAAGTCTATGCACACCAGTTGTTGTTTCCTCCGAGACCCCTTTCCATTCCTTAAGCATTGAAGTCCATTTTTTGGGATTATCTTTCTGTCTTTGCTTAAGCAAAGCAAGCAGCCATGCTTCATCTTCTCCGCTTGATTTTTTATCAAGAATTGACGGATCTTTCTCGGCTTTAAATCCAAAATGCATCATAAGCGTAGCGTCTCCGCCGTCATCAACAATTAATTGCGGCCCCATATCTCGAGGAAAGGTCAGAGCTTGTTCAGTGCACCACCAGAAATCCTCAAGTGTTTCACCTTTCCAGGCGAAAACAGGTATTCCTGCCTTTGCTATTGCTGCGGCAGCATGATCCTGAGTTGAGAATATATTGCAGCTGGCCCAGCGTACATCAGCTCCCAAGACAGCTAGCGTTTCAATTAATACCGCAGTCTGGATAGTCATGTGCAATGACCCCATTATTCTGACACCCTGAAGCGGTTTAGAATCGGCATATTTTTTCCGAAGTGACATAAGTCCAGGCATTTCATGCTCAGCGATGTCTATTTCTTTCCTGCCGAAATCCGCAAGACTTAAGTCTTTGACTTTAAAATCATTACCTAACGCCATTACACCCTCCTGGTATAATCCTCATTCCTAGACTGGATTATACCTGATTACAACGATTAACAATAGATTATACCCTTGCGGGGCACCCAACTCCGGAAATCTTCCCCTGTGGAATGCGCAGCATTCCCAGGACTAAGTACCCGAAATTCCAAAAAAATTTCAGGGTGCAGATTTCTCGGGGCGAAGATTAAACCATTAATCTTCCAGCTTGACAGCTTTTATTGTCTTACAGAAATTTTTCTAACCTAAATAAAAATGGTCCATTATTTTCTCAGTTAACGGATCCCTCTCCTTAATCGCCGTAATCTCCTCTTTAATCTATATAATCAAGACATCTTCCTACTTTTTTTTTATAGGATGTCTTATTCATAATTACCTTGCTGCCTTCTTCAATACAGCGGCCATATCAGTTTTTTCCCAGCTAAATTCATCTCTGCCAAAATGTCCATAACAGGCAGTTTTCTGATAGATCGGTTTAAGCAGATCCAGTTTTTTAATTATTTCCTGAGGTTGTAACGGAAAGTGCTTTCGCACCAGTTTAGATATTTTCTCATCTGATATTTTTCCTGTTCCTACTGTATCTATAACTACGGACACAGGTTCTTTTTTACCGATGCAATAGGCTACCTGAAGATGACAAACATCCGCCAGCCCAGCGGCAACTATATTTTTAGCAATATATCGGCCCATATAGGCAGCCGAGCGGTCCACCTTGGTCGGGTCTTTACCGGAAAAAGCACCTCCGCCAACCGGGGCGAACCCGCCATAAGTATCAACTACGATTTTTCTTCCGGTCATACCCGTATCAGACTGAGGTCCGCCGATAATAAACTTTCCCGTCTGGTTCACAAAGTATTCTGTATCTTTATCTACCCATTTTCCTAGAATCGGCTTAGCAATTTTGTCAATCATTTCCTTGCGGGATTTATCAGTAATATGTGTCTTGGCCTTGTTCAGAATCTCCTCAGTATGCTGACAGGCAAGTACCACGGCAGTAACTTTTTTCGGTTTGCCATTTTCATATGCAACTGTTATTTGCACTTTACCGTCAGGCGCTAGGTATTTAAGGATTTTTTTATCTCGAACTTCTTTCATCCTACGCACCAGCTTTTGTGACAGCATCAGCGGTAATGGCATAAGCTCCGGAGTTTCGCGAGTAGCAAACCCCGTCATCATACCCTGATCTCCTGCTCCGCCTGTATCTACCCCCATAGCAATATCGGGAGATTGAGTGTTAATTGCATTTAAAATAGCACAGGTATTGTAATCAAATCCAAATTTCGGATGGTTGTATCCAATTCCCTTAATAACCTTGCGCACCAAATCATGAATATTTACAAAACCCTTAGTAGTAATTTCTCCGCCGACAATGATCATGCCCATGGTAACATACGTTTCGCATGCAACCCTGCTGTATTTATCCTGCCTGATCAGCTCATCCAGGACAGCATCAGAAACCTGATCACACAACTTGTCCGGATGTCCGCAAGCAACAGATTCCGATGTCATTAAATAACTTTTCCCCATTTACTCCACTCCTCTCTAATCATTAAAAGCGACGCTGGCATGATAAAAAGTGATTATATCGCCGATGTCATACCATATTCCATCAAAGATATACCCTAAAACATCAATTTCCTTAGACAGCCACTTTATGTAATCGCCTGATGTATCATGAAGATCTTTGCGGCAGATATATTTTTTAATTAATTTAAGATTTTCTTTAGAAAAATAGTAAATACACATTGAGATAAGCGTTGATGCGCTTTTTTTAGGTTTTTCTTTAAAATCTATAATTCTATTATTTTTATCTAATGTTACAACGCCGTAATGTTTAACCATAGAGGGGTCTTTAATGTCATAAAGACCAACAGCGGCGTCAATTTTTTTCTCGCGTAAATTTCTTATAAAACCCGTCAGGTCAAAAGCAAAAAGATTATCTCCCCCGATCACAAGCAGATCGTCATTTATCTTTTTTCCCTGTATAGCAAAATTAATATCCCCAATTGCTCCCAGTCGGTCGTCTGCTGAGGTTGTTTTATCGCTAATAACCGTTAATTTTGCCTTTGTTTTAGTGTTTTGCCCCCAGTCCTTAAACTGATGAAAGAACTTTTCATTAGTTATGACGATTATTTCATTGTTTTCCTTTAAATCGTCAATTCTTTCTACAATATGATTTATAATCGGTTTCTCTTTTACAACTAATAACGGCTTGGGCCAATGCTTTGTCAGAGGGTATAGTCTTGTAGCATATCCAGCCGCTAAGATAAGTGTTTTCATGTTATATTGAGAACTTCTATTTTGTGTTATTACTAATCAGCTCATTAAATTTAGCTCTGGAAAATTTTTTTATTTCTTCCGAGGATTCAAGCTGCAGAATTTTTGATGCTATCTCCTGTGCCTCTTCGAAATTAGCAGAGCGGATTATTTTCTTTATTTCAGGAATAGCCACAGCACTGGCGCTGAACTCATCAAGGCCCATTCCCAGCAAAACCAGGGTAAACTCCGGCTCAGCAGCCATTTCTCCGCACATTCCCACCCAAATCCCTGCATTATGGCCATCATCTATAATTGATTTTATAAGCCTTAGCACTGCCGGATGCGCCGGATCATATAAGTAGGCGATCTTTTCATTGATCCTGTCGACTGCCAAAGAATATTGAATCAGATCGTTTGTTCCTATACTGAAAAAAGACACTTCTTTTGCCAGAATATCGGCTATTAGAGCGGCTGAGGGAACCTCGACCATTATACCAACTTCAATATCCTTATCAAAAGGTATGCGTTTTTTCGTAAGTTCCTGCATGACTTCTTGTAGAATTTCGTTTGCCTGACGCAGCTCTGTCAATCCTGAGATCATGGGATACATAATCTTTAAATTTCCATAAATACTTGCCCTAAGTATCCCTCTGAGTTGAGTTTTAAAAATATCAGGTCTGGCCAGACAAAAACGGATAGCTCGTCTGCCCATAAGAGGATTCATCTCCATGGGTATTTCAAGATGCGAGACAAATTTATCGCCTCCAATATCCATGGTCCGGATAACCGCAGGATTCTTTTTTAGGGTTTGAGCGACCTTTTTATATACGAGAAAATGCTCTTCTTCTGTGGGCAGATCAGTACGGTTAAGATACATAAATTCAGTACGGTAAAGTCCTATTCCCTGGGCTCCATGAGCAATAACAGAAGGCAATTCCTCCGGGAATTCTATATTAGCACCTATAACTATACTGCGTCCATCTTTAGTGATAGCCGGCAGACTTTTAAAACGTGTAAGACCCTTTTCAAAATCCTGAAATTTCTTTTTTTCTTTCTGATATTTCTTTATTACAGATTTCGGCGGATTTAAAATAACGTGTCCGTTATTTCCGTCAATGATTATAATATCGCCGTTGTTAACTAAAGGAGTTATAGTTTTAAGTCCGACCACAGCCGGTATTTCACTCGAACGTGCCAATATCGCTGTATGTGAAGTTCTGCCTCCCATGTCGGTTGCAAATCCGACTACCTTTTTCTTATGCATCAATGCTGTATCAGAAGGAGAAAGATTAGTGGCGACAACAATAACTTTTTCTTTGACATCAACTAAGCCCTGCTTTTGTTTTCCGAGCAAATTGCGGATTATCCTTTTCCCCACATCCTGAATATCAGCCAGACGTTCCCTGAGATATTCATCGTCCATCTTGGAAAATATATCCGCATATTTTTTTATTACAACTACAAATGCATGCTCAACGTTGACTTTTTCTTTCCTGATCTTATTAATAACTTCCTCGATCAGCATACGGTCTTCTAAGACAAGCAGGTGGGCATTAAAAATTTCCGCGTGCTCAACGCCCATTTCATTGGAAATCCCTTTTTGGATTTCCAGTATCTCTGAACGTGTTTTTATCAGTGAATCTTCGAAACGGCTGATCTCAGCCGCAAGCTTATTTTCACTAATGTTATGCTTGCTGATGGTATATTCCTCGCTGTCCCAGATAAAAACCCTGCCGATGGCAATACCAGGTGAAGCCGCTATACCCTTAATTATTTTTTTTGTCTCTTTTATTGATTTTTTATTAATCATTTTTTAATAAGAGTTGTTCAAGCTCGTTAATGGCCTGCTCCGCGTCAATGCCAACAGCTAAAATTGTAACCTGCTGTCCCTGTCCGGCCGCGAGCATCAAAATTCCCATTATTGATTTTCCGTTTACCTTTTGCGTTCCCTTTTTTACCGATATCTCACTATCGAATTTATTTGCCACCTGTACAAAAACAGCTGCCGGCCGCGCATGCAGTCCGGTTTTACTTAGAATTGTGATCTTTTTTTCGACTTTTTGTATAGGATTATCCATTATTATATATTCAGCCCCTGTTTTCTTTATACAAATACAGAGCCTTTGTCTTTAAGCTCTAATATAAGATTAACAATATTTTTCGCAATTTTCTCGGCATCATGCCGAACGTGGTCCTGGGTATTGATAACATTATCAGCTATAACCTTGATGCCTAAATTTCTAATTCTAAGGATATCCGGCTTTACCGGAACGGCATTCTCCTTTTTATATTTTTCAAGAAATCTATTAGGAACGATTCCTTTATTTACAATGCAATAATCTATAATATTTTTTCCGGTATGATCGTTTATGGCCTTAACATGGTCATAAGCCGTAAAGCTGTCAGTTTCACCGGATTGAGTCATAACATTACAAATATATATCTTTACCGCCCCAGATGCGGCTATAGCATCAGGAATGTTTTTAACAAGAAGATTCGGCAAAACGCTTGTGTAAAGACTTCCCGGCCCAAGTATTATTGCTTCTGCATCAGCTATAGCATCAAGGGCATCATCTGTAGGCAGACAATTCTCCGGCATAAGATGCACCCTTTCAATAGGGCTTGTGCTTTTTGAAATCTTAGTTTCTCCATAGGTTTTTGCTCCATCGACATGTTGGGCCATTAAGATTACCCTCTTTAGTGTCGAAGGTATTACCTGTCCTCTGATGGCCAATACTTTGCTCGATTCTTTGATCGCCTTATCAAAGTCGCCGCAGACCTGTGTCATTACCGTAATAAAAAGGTTGCCGAAATTATGACCGGCCAACTCTGTACCCTCCTTAAAACGAAACTGGAACAAGTCCCGCATTAAAGGCTCAGCATCGGCAAGTGCGACCAGGCAGTTTCTTATATCACCCGGCGGCAAAATATTAAACTGCTGCCTCAGACGGCCTGAACTGCCGCCATCATCTGAAACAGTAACTATGGCAGTTAAATTTGATGTATAATCCTTTAATCCATGTAAAAGAACAGAAAGGCCAGTACCGCCGCCGATGACCACAATCTTCGGCCCCCGGCTTAATTGCCTTTTTTTATAAACCAGGTCAACTAAGTCATTTTCCTTGTGAACAGGCATAAAAAGAACCACAAATGACTTTACCATTCTTTTTATACCCGTAAATATTAAAATTATACCGCAAATGACCAAAAGAATTCCAATAAGCGGAATATTTTGATTCTTAAATTCATTTACACTGTCAATTGTCCCCAGAACGACCAGCATAATCCCTAAAGTACTCAGAATTATCCAGCGTTTTACCCTCATCCCGGGATATAACCACTTCAGAACTCTCATTATAAACCTACTTTTTAGAGTCTTCCTGCTTAATGATATTCAGCAAAGTTTTTTCATCTTTAGCTGCTTTTAAAGTATCTCTAAAATACCTGTCTTTTAAAAGCCGTGAGATCCTCGCCAGTGCCTTTAGGTGCGGGCCTGCTGAATCCTCAGGAGCAACCAGTAAAAAGAAAATAAAAACTTTTTCTCCATCTAAAGAATCAAAATCAACTCCATTTTCGGAAATTCCAAAGGCAGCGACCAGCTCTTTGACGCTTTCAGATTTACCATGCGGAATGGCAACTCCCTGGCCGATTCCTGTTGAACCTAGAGCTTCCCGGTCAAGCAGAATTTTAATCAGCTTTTTTTTATCTTTAATAACCTGCGCCTTTAGCAGCAAATCTAACAATTCTTCAATAACTTCATTTTTTGTCGAAGCCCTAAGATTTGAGCAAACCGCTTTTTCGTTTAAAAAATCCATAATTTTCATAATTAGCCCCTTTCTTCGCTTGTGTCGTCAACGACAAAGTCGGAAGATTTGACATTATTTTTTATGCGATGCGCTTTTACTTTATCCTTATGCCTGCGCAGCGTTTTTTCAATCCGTGCACAGACTTTATCGATAGAGGCATACATATCTGTATCAACACTTTTTTCGGTAATCTTCAGTTTTTTCCCCAAAACAGATATTTCTGCGGTTTGCCTGTATTTTTCAACGCTTAAGATAGCATGCACATCAATAATTTTATGCAGATATTTTTCGAAGTTTTCTGTCCTTTTTCCCACATATTCTTTTAAAGCATCAGTTATTTCAAAATGTCTTCCGCTTATTCTAAGTTCCACTATATTCCCTCCTTTTTTCTCTTAAAACTTTGCAGTAATCATAGCACTTTTTTTTTACTTCGTCAAGAATTGCCCTACATGGAAAATTTCTCGCCCAAGTAAATCTTTTTAGCCTCAGGATTATTAATCAATTCCTCCGCCGTTCCTGAAAGAAGGATGTTACCTTCATGCATAATATAGCTTCGGTCCGTAATACTCAGTGTCTCTCTTACGTTATGGTCTGTGAGCAATATCCCCAGGCCTTTTTTTTTCAGATCGGCAATTATCTGCTGTACTTCAAACACGGCGATCGGGTCAACCCCGCTGAAAGGTTCATCAAGCAGAATAAACGACGGATTAGTAACAAGACATCGGGTTATTTCCAAACGCCTTCTTTCCCCTCCGGATAAGGTGTAGGCCTTGCTTTTTGCCAGTTGTGTCATTCTCAATTCTTCAAGCAAACTCTCCAGTCGTCTTTTGCGTTCCGCTTTACTTATAGGCAGAGTTTCCAAAACAGCCATAATATTTTCTTCAACAGATAATTTCCGGAAAATTGACGGCTCCTGGGAAAGATACCCGATACCGCATCGTGCACGTTTATACATGGCCATATGCGTAATTTCCTGGTTATCAAAAAATATCTTTCCATTATCGGGTGTTATCAATCCGACAATCATGTAAAAAGTAGTCGTTTTGCCGGCGCCGTTAGGCCCGAGCAGCCCGACCACCTCTTCTTTTTTAACAGAAATATCAACTTTTTTTACGATTTGCTTTTTTTTGTAGGATTTGCATATCTGTTCCGTTCGCAGCAGATGATCTTCCATAATTGATTCCTATCTTAACAACAAATATGATTAACTTTTATAATATTCGATAATTGCGGCCCATTTATCCTGAGCCTTTAAAATAAACTCTGCAGTCTCTCTCAATGCTCCGCTGCCAGCATTTTTTTGTGTAATATAATCAACCGATGTTTTAATCTCCGCACATGCCTGAGGGACACTTACCGAGAAACCGGAATTTTTAAGTGTGGCCAAATCAAGCAGATCATCACCGATATAACAGGCTTCCTCGGCTTTTAATTTAAACTTTTTTAAAACACTTTTGAAAACCGGCAGTTTTTTCTTAACACTCTGGCAAACCACATCAACCGAAAGATCTTTTGCCCTTCTTTTCACAGCAGTGGACGATTTACTGGTTATAATAGCTGTTTTTATACCTGCTTTTTTAAGCATCACAAACCCGAATCCGTCGTGAACATTAAACTCCCGGTATTCATCTCTATAATTACCATAGGCAATCGAGCCGTTAGTAAGTACGCCGTCAACATCACAGATAACTATCTTTATTCTTTTTGCCTTCTCAATCGCTGGTTCTTTCATACAATACCTGCTTTCAGCAAATCCTGCACATCTAAAAGGCCAACCGGATGATTCTTATCATCAACAACAGGTATCTCATCAATCCTTTTATCCTTTAAAATTTTAAGCGCTTCCACCGCAAGCCGTTCTTTATTAATTGAAATAGGATTTTTTGTCATCACATCATTAACTTGCCTGCTTAATATATCTGGGTCGCTTTCGATGTGACGCCGCAGATCACCATCCGTAAAAATGCCGCAAAGCTGTTTTTTATCATTAACTACTGTGGCAGAACCTGCGCGTGATTTTGTAATATGCACCAGAACTGTTTTTAATTTGGTTTTTTTATTTACAATCGGGTTTTGTATGCCTTTGCGCATCAGATCTTTTACTTTAAGCAGCTTTTTACCAAGGCTTCCTCCGGGATGGTAAAAAGCATAGTCTTCTATCTTAAAACCTCTTTTTATTAAAGCGGCTACGGCCAGGGCATCTCCCATAGCAACAGTGGCCGTAGTACTTGCCGTCGGAGCCAGGTTAAAAGGACATGCTTCTTTTTTTACCCCGACATTAAGGACAATATCACTGTACTGGGCAAGGGGTGATTTTAGATTTCCGGTAAAGGCGATCAATTTTGCGCCTATTTTTTTTATTAAAGGCAGAAGTCTGGTGATTTCTTCTGTATTTCCGCTGTTTGAAATTGCGATAACAATATCATCGCTGGTTACCCGTCCCAAATCACCGTGCACAGCTTCAGCCGGATGAAGAAATAAACTAGGTACCCCAAGACTGGCAAGGGTCGCGGAGATTTTGTTTCCAATAAGCCCCGGTTTACCCATGCCGGTTATCACTACCCTTCCCTTACATTTGGCAACTGCTTCAACTGCTTTGTCAAAGTTTTTGTTTATTCCAGGCAGCAAATCCAATATCGCTTTTGCTTCTATGCGCAGAACACTTCTGGCAATTTTCTGAGAATTCATCTCAATCATTAACGATCTCCCGTATTTTAATTGCTTTAACCAGCAGGGTTTCAAGTTCAAACGGAGTCAGCATATTCGGGCCGTCGCAGAGTGCTTTTTCCGGTGATTTGTGCACCTCAAGAAATAGGCCCTGCGCTCCTGCGGCAACAGCAGCCAGACTTAACACAGGGGCAAATTCTTTTTCACCGCTGGAAATACCAATACCAGCACTAGGAAGCTGCACGCTATGTGTCGCATCAAAAGCGACCGGATATCCAAAGTTGCGCATGATCGCTATAGAACGCATATCGCTGACCAGATTATGATAACCAAAACTTGTACCGCGTTCAGTAAGAATAACTTTTTTATTTCCCGCAGCCTCGATTTTTTTTATGACATTGCGCATATCCCAAGGAGCCATAAACTGTCCCTTTTTAACATTGACGGTTAGTTTGCTTTTAGCCGCAGCCATGATCAGGTCGGTCTGCCTGCAAAGCAAGGCCGGAATTTGGATAATATCAAGCACAGTTTTTGCCGCAGCAATCTCACCCGGCTGATGTACATCGCTGGTAACAGGAACACGGATCTGCTTTTTGATTTTATTTAGAATAGCCAATCCTCTTTTTATGCCTGGGCCCCGAAAGGATTTGATAGAAGTCCGATTTGCTTTATCAAAACTGGACTTAAAAATAAAGGGAATATTCAGCTTGCGGCAAATATCCTTTAAAATAGCGGCGTGTTCTAGAGCCATTTTCTCTGATTCAATAACACAGGGTCCGCATATCAGAAAAAAATTGCTTTTGCCTTTTTTGCACGAAAAAAAATCTTCGAAATTGAAATTCATAAATGCCTGTAAAATTAGTGTGTTAACCTATCCTTAATCCTCTTAATCCTAAAATATGTCCAATTTATGGTTCATGACCATTAGAGCTTCTATTTTACAACAGGAAATGGTTTAATTCAAGGAAAAAAATGGAAAGCTATTCAGACTCATCAAGCGGTGGGTAAGATAGAACCCTCTACCCCTAAAAAGGGCAGAGGGTTCTATAGTGTTCTAATTAATTATTCTGTGTACTTCTAGTCAGGAAGCCGTTGAAATCATAGAAATAAGTACTTGTCATAGTTCCTGTCTGATTGTAGCCATAAGACTGTCTACCGCTGGCATCAAACGAAATATAACCGACATACTGTCCGTCCTGGTAGTTCCTCGTTTGAGACAGGAAGCCTTTGCTGTCATATTGATAAGCACTTTGCCTGGCACCCACTGCTATCCCGGTCTCTCCGTCTATGCCCTGAATATAAGCAACCAGGTCCCAGCCAGTCTGACCGCTGCTGCCGTCACCGGTAAGCAGATAAGTCGCTGTCTGCTGTCCGTAATCGTTAAAGTACGTTATGGTTGTTTCAGTTGAATCCCAAGTACCATCATCAATGGGATTACCCTGGTTATCATAGCTCTTCATCTCAGCATAGCTGACAGAATAATCCAGGAAGCCCTGAGCAGAATAATGATATACCTGCACCATTGCACCTTTATCATTCCAAATAGATGTTGGCTTAGAAAAAGAATCATAGTACGTTGTGCTCACAACGCTTCCCTGTCTGCCGATATTGTTTGTTGACAGAAGTGATCCAAAGGCGCTGTAGTTATTTATCGTGGCATTCTTATTCACAGATGTCAATCCGCCGCCGCTGATAGATCCGTCACTGCCTACAGAATAGTTGGGTGTGCCGCCTGCAGCATATCTATAGCCGTTAGTAGATCCTCCGTCCATTGTCCACAGCTGGTAGGTTTCCAGCGACTTAGAATAAACATCAAATGTTGTGTAAGAAGTTCTAACGCCTTCAATTTGGCCTGTGTCAGCATTGAACGATCCGCCATTATAACCGACTGTCTGCTTGAGAAAACCGGCATTGTTATAAATGTACTCTGTAGTTACTCCGCCCATATGATTTGTAGAATACTCCGGTCTGCCTATAGCACTGTATACTAATGAGCCGACTCTCTTTCCGTTTTCTCCGTAGTTGTCTGTTGCTGTGATAAAACCCTTAGTGCTGTATATGTTTTTCGAAATGACTGCGCCTTCTTTATTATAGGACTTCTCCGGTCTTCCATAGCGGTTATACTCAACATACCCATTGTAAAGAACCTCTGTGCCGATTGCACTGGCAACAGTGGAGCTGCCGAAAGCATAGGCATTATTAACAACATATGTCTGAGCTCCGGTTACAAATCCTGACTGCACGCCGTTGTTGTCGTATGAAAAAACCTGAGAGAGAGATTCATAGTTGCCGTTATAAACAGCATAGCTGTCAATCGGCCTTACCTTGTTATCATAGTTGGTGTAGCTAGTACGCACAGAAGCTGCACCAAGTCCCTCAGATGCCATGCTATTTGACTTGGTCATAAAACCATTTACAGAATATTCAAATGTTCCTACAAGTGCACCTTCTGTATTGAACGATTCCAGCTGTTTTCCATAGGCATCATAAGTTGTCTTTCCTGTAATCGGTCCGACATCTCCGTCTCCTGGATCACCGTAGCTGGTGCTGCCTACAAGAAAACCTCCTGTGTACTCAAAAGTCTGAAGTAGGGCGCCTCGTTCATTGTAAGCTGCTGTCGGCCTGCCCAGAGCACTGAAAACAGTTTTTCCAGAATATGTTTTGTTAACACCATAGTTGAATGTCTCGCTTAAGAAACCTGATCTTGAATAACTGAACTTTGTTGTCTGTTCCCCAAGTTCATTATACGAAGACATCTGTTGTCCGTATCTGTTGAATGTCGTATATCCCATAAATGAAGCAGCAGGATTAGAAGCATTATAGTTATCACCGTAACTGATAGTCATGGTTAAAAATCCCGTGTTAGAATTTCCCAGAAAATTGATATCTTCCGGAATTCCGGTAACATTTGTATTGTAAATAAAATCCTGCACCTTGGTAACACCACTGGTAGTCTCGGTCAAGCCGTAGAAATCACCGATATATTGCCCCTGGGCATTTGTCGGATTAAAGACAGAATATGAGCTTTCCGGCCTTCCGGCAGCGTTATAATTTGTGAATCCTGTGCAAACGCCTACATCAGTAGGCGTACCGCCGCTAAACGAGAACGCCCGGGTCATAAATCCATGGACATCATACTGGTATTTAGCCACAATATTACCCTCTGTGTTAAACTGCGTAATTGCTTTACCCCAGGCGTCGTATTGAGTTGTTCCGGTCAAAGTAGGCGTAGATACACCGTTAACATCAGTAGGTTCTCCCCATGAGTAGCTTTCATCCATTGCTCCTGAGAAAGCATCATAATGGAAAGTCTGCGTAAGCGCACCCCTCTGGTTGGTGCTTTCTACCGGCCTGCCTAAGCTGTTAAAAGTTGTCTTACCGACAATAGATGAATTTAAACCATAATTATAGGATTCCATCATAAAGCCCTGTTTTGAGTAACGGAACTTTGTAGTCAACTCACCTAGTCCGTTATTATCAATATCTACCTCATTATAAGATGCCTGCTGTCTTCCGTACTTATCAAATACTGTACTACCGATAAATGTTTCGTCTTTACCGTAATTAGACGTGCTCGTGAGAAAACCGTTCGTATAGTTGTATTCCTGTACTTTAGCGCCGTCTCCGTAACCCTGGGTATTATCAATACCTCCCCAGCACTGATAAGAAGCTATCGGCCTTGACGTATCGCCGAACTCAGTGTAGCCGGTTATTACATAATAACCGTTCTGTGTTGTTCCGTTTAAAGCGTCAGCAGCATCATTCAAGTTATTATGTGTTGCTGTCTGAGTGCCGCCTGTGCCTTCTACCCAGGCCAAGGCCAAAGTGTGATCCAGGAATCCGGCATTATCGTATACATATGCTGAGTTGGTTATCCCCAGGTCATTTGTGCTGTACATGGCTTTTCCGTAACCGTTATAAAAAGTCTGTCCGGTTAATATCTGGTCCTCACCATAGCTTGTGCTGTGTGTCAAAAAGCCATAGTCATTATACACAAACTTTTGGGTCAATCCGCTTTCCGTATTTCCTGATGCGGTCATGTTGTATGACTCAATAGGCCTGCCTTGTTTACTGAATATTGTTTTTCCAAGATAGGCATTGTCAAGACCATAGCTGTTTGTCTGTTTCAGAAATCCCTGTTTAGAATAAATATACGCTGCGGTTTTTTGGCTGTATTCATTGTATGAGTTAGACTGTCTTCCGTATTTATCAAATGTTGTATATCCGCCTGCAGCTCCGTTTCTGGCGTAATTGTTTGTCTGCACCAGGAAGCCGCCCTCATACACATAATCCTGAACTTTTGCTTCCACCCCCTGGTAAACAGAATAGGTGTTGGTCGGCTTAGAACCGGCATCAAATAAGGTGTATCCTGTCAGTAATGCTTCCGGGATATCTCCATTCATTTGAACATTACCGTATTCATCCATGTTGATCCCGAATGACTCTGATCTGCTCAGGAATCCTCTTTCATTATAAATATACTTTTGCGTTAATACACCGTCCGCTACTGTACTACCGCTGGCGTCTTTAACCGGTTCAGAGTTATAAACCTCGGATGCCTTACCATACTTATCATAAACAGTAAATCCAGTCAGAGTCGGCTGATAATATACTTTTGTTTCAAATGTTTTGGAAAACTCGTTCAGCTGAGTCTTGTCAACTGTACCGGCAATAAAACCCAGCACCATATTGCTAGCTCCGCTGAATTTCGATTCCAGAGCAGCCAAGTCAGCCGCATCAATTTCGCCCGGCTCGCCTACTAAATCAAATTCACTGTTATAATTTTCATCTCCCTTTTTGCTGTTGTAGGCATTGGCAAATGCCGCTAATTTGCCGCCATCAATTTCCACGGCTTCTCCCCAGGACTTGCTTGTTTCAAGCAGACCGTCTGCTCTGTATTCAAAAGTCTGAGTTAATCCTTTCAGATAAGGCTGCCATTCTGTTTTTGCCATTTCTTCCGTGGTAAGCCCATCGGCAAGTGCAGCAATAAGCTCCACAGGTATATTGGTGCCTCTTCCTACTGCGTTAAAACTGGCAACCGGTCTAGAGTAATTGTCAAAAATCGTGGTTCCGGTAAGTGCCCTGTCCTTGCCGTATGAATAGGTGGCTGTTAAGAACCCCTCTTTAGAATATGTGTATTTCTGGACTAGATTGTTCTCCTCATTGTAGCTTTCAAGCTGTCTGCCGTAATCATCGAACAAAGTAAATCCGGTTTGCGCCTGCACTTTATTGCCGGCAGCATCTAAAATGAATTCGCCGTTTTCGTTTTTCATGTAGTCGCCGAAGTTGATTGTTTTTCTAACGAAGTTGGAATATTTAACAGAGGTTACTGCTTCCAATATTGGTTGATTATTTGCGTCATAACCTACTATAACATTCTCTGTATCTTCATAGGAATAGTCATAATCCTGAACCTTGGTCACCTGCAGACCGTTGACCCCGTCATCATAGCACTGATAAGAGGATATCGGTTTTGAGTCACCGCCGAAAATAGTGTATCCGGTTACAACTGATGTATTGACTTCAACCGGAGCACCGTTGGCATCGGTCATAGTTGAAAGCTGGCTTATTGACCATGCAGTCACCGACTCTAAGTTTCCACTAGCGCCCCAAGCCATTGCTGAACCATATTCAGAAACCTGTATTTTATACGCGGCAATAGCGCCTTCATTATTGTTTTCAGACTCAAGCGCCTGGCCTAACATATTATATGCAGTACCTACACTATTAATTAAACCTTCACTGCCGCCTTTTGCTCCATCAGAAAAGAACATTATTATTGTCAAAGCAATTTTTTTAGTTAGTTCAGAATCTCCTTCACTCCAGGCACTCCACATTGCAGCGAGAAAAGCAGTGTCACTAAGATTACCGCCGGTAGCAGCTGCAGCATCATTTAAATATGAAGCGTTCCACAAAGCCGCGATTATTTCCAGATCAGCCGTTGTAGAAACAAGATCCGCATTGACCCCGTCTTCGCCGTTTAAGTTCAAGCTCATGATCATTAAACCATTCTCATCATAAACATATTTTTGAGTTAAAGTACCGGCATGGTTAAATACGTCTACGGGTTTTCCTTTAGCGTCGTAATTTGTCCAGCCTGTTGTCACACCGTTTTCACCTTTGTTAATCGTCTGGGAAAGGAAGCCGTCATCATCATAGAGATACTCCTGAGTCTTTGTCCCCTGACCGTTTGAAGCTAATTCCGGTCTGCCGTAGCGGTCGAAAGTGGTTGATCCGGTTACCCGGCCATTAAATCCATAGCTGATTGTCTCAGAAAGGAATCCTCGTTTGTCATATTTATAGGCCTGTTGTTTTTCAAGCAAAGCCTGAGCCGGATTTGCCGTGGTTATAGCGTTGCCGCTTTCATCATAACCGGATACAAACTCTCCGTCAGCATTGCGTACTAAAGCATATACTGAATCCGGCCTGCCTTTTTTATCATATTCCGTTATGGAAGTTTTAAAATAAACATAAACACCATTTGTAATCAGATTTCCGTTCGCATCAATAGGCTTATTAAAAGTTGCTGTATTTGTTTCATCAGTACCGCGCAGGATTCCTAATGAATAAGTAACATCAAGCAGCCCGTTTTCCTTATATACATATTCCTGGATTTTTACTTTGTTGTCCCCGCTGCCGATCTGCCATACTTCCATCGGCCTGCCTTTTTTGTCAAAATTTGTAACGGAGATGAGCGCCTGAGTACCGGTCAGGGCATCAAATCCGCCTAAATTAAACGTGCGCTGCAAAAATCCGTGATCATTATAATCATATGACTGCACCAGCACGCCTTCATGGTTATATGTTCCGGATATCCTGCCGAATTCATCGTAGTCTGTCCATCCGGTGATTGTACCTTCCTGGCCAATGCTGGTGACAGAAGCCACGTTATTTGCGGCATCATAATTATATGTTCCTTTTAAAACCAATTCCGTCACTGGCTGATTGTTGCTATCCAGCACAGGATTGCCCTGATCATCTACGACTTCGATGATATCGTAAGTCTGAGTGTATTTACCGCCTTCCACCATAGTGATTGTCTGGTTAACTTCGTCTTTAACACTGATCAGATTTTCTGTGACAGGGTCATAAGCATAAGAAGTTGTAAGGGTGCCGGCAAAGTTTTTAATTTCACTAACCCTTACGCCGTCCTCTAAAAAAGTAATTGTATTTCCATTCTCGTCTACAATGCTTTCAAGAATGCCGTTACTGCCGAAAGTATAATCTCTAAAGACAACAACGGTGCCGTCAATATCTGTGTACTGAGCATAATCCGGACGGCCTTGATCATCGTAGATTGTTTCATTATTCCATTGGTCAATAGATTTGAGCAGTTTATTCAGACCGTCATTTGAATATACATAATTGGTTGTGCCTTGTGCGGAAGTAGCTAAGAGCTGTCCGAAATTATTATAGCTTTCCGAGCGTACAACTGCCCCATTTGAGTTAATCAGTTTAACCACAGAACCTTCAAATTGATACTGGAATTCAAACTCTTCCCCTGTATCAATGTCCTTGACTTTTACGCGTGCTCCGCTCATCGAATACGTTACTTGTGTAAGTCCCTCAGCTGTCCTGGAAACACTTGCCTGAGCAGCATTGCTGAATCTTATGGATATGTCTCCATTTGATGACTCGATCACCTTAGGCGCCGGAGCAACTGCACTCTCCATATCTCCGGGTTCACTCTGGCTGCTGACAACCCCTCCGAATACACCCTGGATCACTTCATCAGACATGAGCATGTCCTGCCATGCTTCCAGATCCAATGCCAGTGCATTGCCAAGTGTCAATGCGTTAATAATAAAACTTACTAATACGATATAAGAATAAATCCGAATACCTTTAAACATGACTTCCTCCTCTCAAAAATTAAAATGAATAAAAAATAAAGAAATATAAGCTAAACATTGCCCTATTGCTGTTGTATGAATGATATATGAATGCAAGCTCCTGATTCTTAGTACTTTCATTTTCCTCCTTTCCTAAGTTTCAAAATAAAAGCCGAACTGCTTATATCTCGGCAGCTCGGCTATCAATAGCGTGTAAAATCGTTATCGGTGCGCCCGGCGATCTTTGCACATGCTTTAGACCCGTAGCTTTGCGTCCCCAGAATTTCTCCTGGGGTTGCCCCTGCCTAAAAACGGCAGTTCCGTTTTTCACGGATTTTCGGATATAATTGTCAAATAATTAAACTAATTAAAAGCTTTTAAAATTGCTACATTAAGTATATCACAACATTAAAATTAAGTCAAACCTGTAACTCTTTGTAGCACATAAAGATTGGAAAAGTAGCTTTAAGCCTGCTGCTTTTTTGGATTGGATGGGACTTATTAAGGCGTATATTGAGCAAATAATAATTATAAAATATAATATAATATTCTAACAACTATCCCTTCCTATAAACCAATCCATCAATTCAAAGCCATTTTCAAACCTAAATTGGCTTTTCCCAGCCTCACTTTCATTATACCATGAAAATTCATCTTTTGCAACCCCGCTGCCGTACATCAGAAAACATACAGGGTCACTTGTATGTGTTCTTAAAGCCACCGGTGTCGGATGATCAGGCAGAACCAGAATTCTAAAGTTCTGATTATCCTTGAATTCATCAAGGATGCGTCCAATGATCAAGCGGTCAAAATTCTCAATTGCCGTAATTTTAGCCCGGGCATCACCATTATGACCTGCTTCATCAGGGGCCTCGACATGTATAAAAACAAAGTCTTCACTGTCTAAACTCTTCAAGGCGTATTTAGCTTTAGCTTCATAATCAGTATCATAATATCCAGTTGCTCCAGGAACATCAATTATCTTCAATCCGATTGATTTGCCAATTCCCTTGATTAAATCCACTGCGGAAATTACGCTGCCCTGAATGCCATATTTTTCCGCAAATTTAGGAAGCTCATTCTTTTTCCCCTGTCCCCATAGCCAGATCATATTTGCCGGGTTTTCACTTAAATCCCTACGTACCAGGTTTACCTCATGTTCATCAAGTATCTCTCGCGCCTTCTTAAGCAGGACAAGCAATTTATCATCCGGTTTTAAACAAGGCAAATGCTCTGATATGCTCTTGCCCATAATATCATGCGGCGGGAAACATCTGATATTCTCGTAGACATGCTCAGGATCATTGATCACCAGTATATGCCTATAGCTCTTTCCAAGGTAGAATCTAATGCCCTCATCACCAAGCCTGTTGTTCAAAACCTTGATCAGAACATGCGCCTCTTTGGTTTTAATATGCCCAGCACTGTAATCAATAAGGATGTCCTTTTCCTCTGTGATAAAATTACAGCGGAAAGCGATCTGATCATCCTTGATTTTTATCCCCAGATTTATCGCTTCAAAAGAGGCTCTTCCTGAAAAATACTTTTTGGGATTATAGCCGAATATAGCCAGATTAGCCACATCGCTTCCCGGGGTCATCCCCGGCGGTATAAAAGAAGCCATCCCAATTTTTCCGTTTACAGCCATAAAATCCATGTTCGGAGTTCTGGCTACCTCTAAAGGCGTTCTGCCGCCGAACTCTTCAAGCGGATAATCCGCCATCCCATCCGGGACCAGTACAATATACTTTGTTCCTTTTTTCATTTTTTTATTCCTGCTTTCTCCAGCACAGCCTGAATGTTTGGGGAGATAATCTCCGGCTCCTGAACACATTTTATTGCGCGTTCAGGATCTTTTAATCCGTGTCCTGTTACTACGCAAACCAGATTAACCTTGCCTGCACCCTTAAAATATCCGGATACAGCCAATTTTAAAACTCCCGCTACTGATGCCGCAGAAGCTGGTTCGACAAAAATACCTTCGCTTGCAGCCAGAAGTGAGTAGGCTTTTAAAATCTCCTTATCGCTGACCGTATCAATAAGCCCGCCTGATTCATCACGAGCAGCTTCGGCTTTTTTCCAGCTGGCCGGATTGCCGATTTTAATTGCCGTAGCAATGGTCTTGGGATCTTTAACTATTTTTCCTAAAACTATCGGAGCTGAACCTTCGGCTTGAAAACCAAGCATTTTAGGCAAATGAGTTATCTTCCCATTTTGTGCATATTCGTTGAACCCCTTCCAGTAAGCAGTGATATTTCCTGCATTGCCCACAGGTATTGCCACAAAAGCTGGTGATTCCCCAAGGAAATCACATATTTCAAAAGCCGCAGTCTTTTGTCCCTCTATCCTATAAGGATTCAATGAATTAACCAGTGTAACAGGATAGTTATCCGTGATCTCCCTGACCAGCTCAAGAGCCTGGTCAAAATTTCCGTCAACTGCCATAACATGAGCACCATGAATAAGTGCCTGGGCAAGCTTTCCTAAAGCTATTGCTCCTTTCGGAATGAGCACAATACACTTTAAATCAGCTTTAGCACTGTAGGCAGCAGCAGAAGCAGAAGTGTTGCCTGTAGAAGCGCACATCACTGCCTGAGCTCCCTCTTCTTTGGCCTTTGATATTGCCATGGTCATGCCCCGGTCCTTAAAAGAACCGGTGGGATTCAGACCCTCATATTTCAGATATATGGAAATTTCAGTTCCGGCAATCTTGCTAAGATAAGACGCATAGATTAAAGGAGTATTGCCTTCATTTAATGTAATTACCGGGGTATCTTCACTTACCGGTAGAAAATCTCTGTATTTTTTTATTAATCCTTGCCAATTAGCGCTCAAAGTATTTAAATCCTTTCAGCCCTGATGGTCACGGTTTTCTTTTTTATACAGGGAAGTTTATTAATCTGGGCCAATGCCTTGCGTATATCCTTTTCCCTGGCCTCGTGGGTCATCATTACGATCGGCACCGCTTGTGATTGGCGCCGGCCTTTTTGAATAACACTGTAAATGCTTATTTTGAATTTGCCAAGTATTTTCGAAATTTTTGACAAAACCTCCGGTTCATCTAAAGCAGTAAACCGGATGTAATATCTGGTCAGAAGCTGATCTATGGAAAGAATTTCTTTGGAAAGGCTGCTGTCTTTGATATTAAGAAAATCCATTTGATTTTCAAGACCGATCTTTTGTGCAATCGAGATAACATCTCCGACAACCGCGCTAGCCGTGGTCATCTGACCGGCTCCTTGGCCCTGCAGTAAAGCCTTACCGATCAAGTCCGCCTTTATAAAAACGGCATTATATATGCCTTTCACATTTGCCAAAAGATGGCCTTTAGGCACTAAACACGGATGCACTCTGATCTGCAGGCCGTTTTGTACCTTTTTAGCTATTGCCAATAATTTTACACAAAAACCAAGCTCTTGGGCATAATCAAGATCACTCAGTTCAATATCATTTATGCCTTCAATATAAATCTTATCGAATTGAACAGCCTGGTTAAAACAAATTCTGGCAAGTATGGCGATCTTGTGCGCACTATCAATACCGCTGATATCCATATGGGGATTTTTTTCCGCATAGCCTTTTTTCTGCGCCTCTTTAAGCGCATTTTTAAAATCACATCCGCTTTCCGACATCTGTGTTAGAATATAATTGCTGGTTCCGTTAATAATACCGTAAACGCTTTCAATCTTATTGGCAATGAGCCCCTCTCTCAGACTCCTTATAATTGGAATACCAGCACCGACGCTTGCTTCAAAATAAACATCAACACCATTTTCCTTGGCAGTCTTAAAGATCTCTTCTCCTTCTTCGGCAAGCAGGGCTTTGTTAGCAGTTACCACATGCTTTTTATTGCGCAAAGCCTTAAGTATATATTCCTTGGCCGGATGTATTCCCCCAATAAGTTCAATAACTATATCTATTTGAGGATCTTCAATAATTCTATCTGCATTACTGCAAACATCCACTTTTTTTGCTTTAAGCTTTTTCAAAAGTGCCGGATTTATTTCACAAACCCTCTTTAAGCTGATTTTTAGGCCCAGCTTATTCTCAAGCAATGCCGCTTTCTTATACAGCACTTTTAAGACTCCTGAACCAATGGTCCCAAATCCCAAAAGCCCTAAATTAATCTTTTTTATCTTCATGTTTTTTAACCTTATAAACTATATCTACTTTTGTTTTAGAACTTGCGCAGGAAACTATGATTTTCTCTATGAGATAGAGGTCCTCTTCTTCAACTTGGACAAATTTAATGCCGATATCAAAAAGCAGCTTTTTGTTCATTTCCTGTTTTACATATATTACCTCTCCCAGAACCTCGATCAATCTTTTCACTTTAGGAAGGCGCAATGTTATGTGTAAAATCGTTCCCGGCGGAAAATGCTTATCAGTTGTAAAACAAATTCCGCCCAAGCTTACATTTCTCGTAAGGGTCATATCTGTTCTATCAACATGTCCAGGGTACACGTAATAACTGACCACAAAGTTAGCGTTAATACGTATAAAATACCTTCTCTCAAAAGTGCTCATGAAATTATTAGACTTGCCTTTTCAGTTTAAATTAATGTCAATATTAAATTAAATTGCCCTTGAAAAAAAATGGTCGGGGCGAGTGGACTCGAACCACCGACCTCTTGAACCCCATTCAAGCGCGCTAGCCAAACTGCGCCACGCCCCGCCTTTGTTGAAAAATGTTAAATTTTAATGCCTAATTTAATTTTCACCGAAATTCACATAAAAAGCTGTTTTAATGCAAATGAAAATTAAGTTAGAGACAGCTTACTACAAAAGGGCGTAAAATTCAAGAGAAATATTTAAGCATTTAACCTTAACTTGAATAGTATCCTCGACTTATCAAGAACAGCAACTTTTTTTAGAGGGACCTAGAGCTCATTCTTTTTAGCTCTGTGCATTAAAGACTCCATGGCTGCTTTTGGATTTTTCTGCCCATATAATACTTTGAACACTTCCTGGGTTATCGGTAAAGATACCTTGTATTTTTTAGCCAATTTTACGGCAATTTTAGTGGTAATAATACCCTCAATAACCATTTCCGTTTCTTTTAGAACGCTAATAAGCGACTTTCCCCGGCCGAGTTCCTCTCCTAACCAGCGATTGCGGCTTCTGCTGTTCATACAGGTGGTAACAAGATCTCCCATTCCGGAAAGTCCGCTGAATGTTTTATACTGTGCACCCATGGCTATTCCCAAGCGGGTAATTTCCGCAAGACCCCTTGTCAACAAAGCTGCTTTTGTATTTGTGCCAAAACCTAAGCCGTCCGAGATACCGCAGGCAATTGCAATGATATTTTTAAAGGCTCCGGCAAGCTCTACTCCGGTCACATCATTACTGGTATAAACCCGAAAACTTTCCTGCATCAAAATATCCTGTATAATAACTGCAATATGCTTTTTATCCGAAGCACAGACCGCCGCAGAAGGTATTCCCCGCGCAACCTCATAAGCTATATTAGGGCCGGAAAGTACTGCTAAATTCCGGCATTTAAGTTCTTCTTTGATCAGATCAGACATTATCATACTGCTTTTATATTCAATCCCTTTGGTTACACTTAAAAAAAAGGCATCGGTGTTTTTAAATTTTTTAATTTTTTTTAGGACTTCCCTCATATATTGCGAAGGAACAGCAAGTATAATTACCTTAGCATTTTCCAGGGCGCTGCCAAGATCTGCACCTATTTCAATAGCTCTGGGAATAATTATACCGGGAAGAAATTTTTCATTCCTCCTGGTTCTATTTATTATTTTAACATGTTCTGGAAAAGCGCTCCAAAGATTTACTTTAAGTTTTTTTCTGTTTAAAAGCACCGCCAGAGCAGTGCCCCAGCCTCCGTCTCCAATAATTGTGATCTTCATTTTTTATAAAAAACCTTTCCTTCTCTGCCGCTTAATAAACGCTTAATATTCGATTTATGTTTTGAAACGATTATTATGCACAATACCGCACTAAGTACCACATAGCTGTAATGCGCCTTTGTCCACAAAAGAAAAAACGTAATGATCATAGAACTAACAATAGACCCTATGGACACATATTTAGTAACTGCCACAATAATAATAAACAATATTAGCCCGAAAAACAGCGCCTGCGGTGCAACCCCAAGCATTACGCCTGCACTGGTAGCTACCCCTTTACCTCCTTTGAACCTCAAAAATACATTGAATATATGCCCTGAAACAGTCAATAATCCAAACAAGGCCCTGATTATTTCAACAGGCAGAGTGATCTTTGCTGCGATAAAGGAAGCGAGAATAGTTACGGCAGCCAGCCCCTTTAAGAGATCAACAACAAGAACAATAATGCCCGGCAGCTTCCCTGCTACACGAAGTGCATTAGTAGCTCCTACATTGCCGCTGCCCATTTTTCTGATATCCTTACCTGAGACGATTTTAGTGATAATATATGCCGTGGGAATAGCCCCTATCAGGTAACTTAATGACAAGCCTGCTAAAATCCAAATAATATTCATAAGCGTTTACCTTTTCTTTTTTCTAAACAGAATTTTTATCGGTGTCCCCTTAAAATCATAATGACTTCTAAGCTTGTTTTCAAGAAAGCGTTCAAAAGACGCTTGAATCAATTCCGGCCGGTTTACGACAAAAGCAAAAATCGGAGGCATTGTCTTAAGCTGAGTTAAAAAGCGAAGTTTAAGGGATTCAAAAGAGCGTTGGTTTTTTAAATGCTCAATGATCTCCTCAAGGGTTTTTGCTAATTTCCGCTGTTGGATCTTTCTTTTTCCGTTATGCCAGGCATGTTGAACAAGTCTCAGCGTAGAATCAAGGTTCTTCCCTTGCTTCGCAGAGCAAAGCACGCAAAAAGCAAAATTCATAAACGCTGCTTTTATATCTATTGTCTTAATACAATCAGCAAGATCCAATTTTACCAAATCACATTTGTTTATAGCTATAACACAGCACTTTTCTTCTTCCTTTATCAGGCTGAAAATATGCAGATCATCTCTTTTAATTCCCTCAACGGCGTCAACCAGAACGATACAGACATCGCTGCGTTTGATCGCCTGAATAGTTCTTGAACGCGTGTAAACATCAATCGTTTCCTGCAGCTTCTTTTTCTGGCAAATGCCGGCTGTATCGATCATAATATATTTCTGGTTATCAAGCTCAAAAACAGTGTCTATGCTGTCCCTTGTGGTTCCAGGCTGATCGCTCACAATCACCCTTTCTTCATTTAAAAGTTTGTTCAAAAAAGAGGATTTGCCGACATTAGGCCTGCCGATCAAAGCAACTTTTAGAACCAAAGGCTCCTCACTAGGGGCATCATTTTCTATTATGGCAATGTCTTTAACGAGTATATCAAGCAGCTCATCAACATTCAAACCATGCAAAGCGGATATAAAAATTATCTCACTAACCCCCAATTCATAGAATTCGCTAAAAGTTTCGACTTTGGCCATATTATCTACTTTATTGACAACAAGAATCATCTTTTTATTAAAAGTTCTGACAAAATCAAGTATCTCTCTGTCATAGGCATGCACACCGCTAATGGCATCAACCACAAAAATGATCAGGTCAGCCTCCCTAATAGCAGTCTGTGCCTGCTTTATGATCATATCAATGAGATGTTCTTTGCTTTTTAAAACCAATCCTCCTGTGTCAATAAGCGAGAACTGTTTTTTGCACCAGAATACATCTGCGTATGCGCGGTCCCTTGTTACGCCGCTTGTAGGTTCCACAATAGCGCGGCGTTCACCGACCAGACGATTGAACAAGCATGATTTTCCTACATTCGGCCTGCCAACTATAGCGATCTTATGTTTTGTCTTCATTTAATGACCTTTATCCGTGGTTAATACCGGCATTGCTAAGCAATTTACTCCCTTTGTAAATGTAATCAAACCCGGATGCGATTGTAAAAAAAGCAGCTATATCCCATATCAAAAAAGAGAAAGGCAGCTGCAGAAGTATGAAGATTATCGTAAACATCTGCGATACAGTAGTAATCTTTCCTAAAAAGCTAGGGGCTATTTTAAGATTTCCGGTCAGCACATGAATCAGCAAAGACCCCAGCGCCAGGATAATATCTCTGGAGATAACCAGTATCGCGATCCATAAAGGGAGCCGGATCGCCGATGGTATTTCCTGTGTAACAGCCATGGTTATAAAACTGGCACTAAGCAAAAGCTTGTCTGCCATGGGGTCAAGAAATGACCCCAGCCTTGTTTGCAATCTACGGGTTCTGGCGATATAACCGTCCACACCATCGCTGATCACTGCCGCGGAAAAGATTGCAAGTGATATATAGCGCAGATAATCCTTTTCCGGAGAATAATATACCAGAGTAGAAACGAAAAAAGGTATAAGAATTATTCTAAAAACTGATATCCAGTTAGCTATATTCATAATTGCACCCCTTTAAATGTAACAAAACATCAGATAAACGGCCTATTCAATTAAGCGCACTCTGTACGGCGGCCAATAAATTAGTATGGCTTTGCCTATCAGATTCTTCTCGGGAACAAACCCCCAATAGCGTGAATCCCTGCTGTTGGCGCTGTTATCTCCCAGCGCATAAAACGCATCTGCCGGAACATTTATCACTTGGTCGACGCCGCCGTACTCACCGCGATTGTAATAAAAATTTGCATTTATTTCCTGGTTATTTATTTCCTGGCCATCTATTAATATCCGGCCATTTTTAATTTTTATATTTTCTCCTGATTTCCCGATAAGACGCTTGATGAAAGCCAGTTTCATATCTTCCGGATATTTAAAAACAATGACATCCCCCCGCGCCGGCTCTCGGAACTTATAAATAAACTTATTAACCAGTATCCGGTCCCCTTCAACAAACATCGGTTTCATTGATCCCGTAGGTATCTTAAATGCCTGAACAACAAATGTTCTGATCAGCATTGCCAGAACAAAAGCGATCAGCAGGGATTCCCCGTACTCTTTGATCACCGGTTTAGCTTTTTGCCAAAATGATTTTTTAGACATTTCCGGTTTTTCTTTTAACATTGAGTTCCTTTGTTTAAGTTTGACATTATATTTTCAGGACAGCCATAAAAGCTTCCTGAGGAATTTGCACTTTCCCGAACTGCTTCATTCTTTTTCGTCCTTCTTTCTGTTTTTCCAGCAGTTTTCTTTTTCTGGAGATATCCCCGCCGTAACATTTAGCCGTAACATTTTTCCCCATTGCTTTAACTGTTTCACGGGAAATTACTCTTGAACCGATCGCTGCCTGTATCGCGACCTCATAAAGCTGACGGGGAATAAGCTCACGCAGCTTTGAAACAACCTGACGCCCTTTATAATGCGCATTATCTTTGTGGACAAGAAACGACAGAGCATCACAAGGCGCTCCGTTTATAAGGATCTCCAATTTAACTAATTTAGTATGGCGGTATCCGATCACTTCATAATCAAGCGATCCGTATCCGCGGGTTATAGACTTCAATTTGTCATAAAAGTCAACAATGATCTCCGCCAGTGGAAATTCATAGGTGAGCATCATCCTTTGTTCATCAAGAAACTCTTTGCTTTTATGTGTTCCCCTTTTTGACTGGGCCAGGCTCATAACCAGTCCAAGACAATCATGCGGAACGATCATAAAAGCTTTGATATAGGGTTCCTCAATAAAGTCAATCTGCTGCGGCTCAGGAAATTTAGCCGGGTTATCCACTTCAATCGTACTGCCGTTTATAAGTTTTATTCGGTACACTACGCTGGGAGTTGTGGCGATAAGATTCACCTCAAACTCCCTCTCTAAACGCTGCTGCACAATATCCATATGTAAAAGGCCAAAAAAACCGCAACGAAACCCGAATCCAAGAGAAGGGCTGCTTTCCGTTTCAAAAACAAAGCCAAAATCAGTTAATTTAAGCTTATGCAGGCAATCACGCAGATGGTCAAAATCCGTACTGTTTACAGGATAAAGTCCTGAATAAACCAGCGGCAGATTCTTCTTAAAACCGTGCAGGGGTTTCTCAGACGGTCTTTTAAAGTCCGTAACTGTATCACCGATCAACACGTCCGCAGGGTCCTTAATATTGCAGCAAATATATCCCACTTCTCCGCAGGAAAGACTGTCCACTTTTTGCGGCGAGGGAGTTAAAACCCCAATCTCCAAAACCTCGTATTTTTTCCCTGAGTGCATCAACATTATGTTTATGTTTGGCTCAATTTTCCCATTGATAACCCGCACATATACAATCACACCTTTGTAAGAATCAAAAACAGAATCAAATATCAGCGCCTGTAGAAGATTCTTACTGCTGCCAGACGGCGGAGGGATTTTTTCAATAATTGTTTCCAGAATTTCAGTTATTCCTGTGCCTTGTTTAGCGCTTGCCAGTAAGGGCTTTTCATCCATGCAAAGTATATCTTGGATTTGATGCATGATAACCTCCGGATGAGCATTCGGAAGATCGATTTTATTTATAACCGGTATGATCTTCAGGTTTTGCTCCACTGCCAGATAAAAATTAGCCACTGTCTGCGCCTCAATTCCCTGAACCGCATCAACCAGTAAAAGCGCACCTTCGCATGCGGAGAGTGATTTTTTCACCTCGTAACTGAAATCAACATGGCCGGGAGTGTCAATAAGGTTAAGCTGGTATTTTTTACCGTCTTGAGAATCAAAAAATATCCTTACCGCTGAGGCCTTGATGGTAATGCCCCGCTCTCTTTCCAGTTCCATATCATCCAGCATCTGCTCATGCATTTCACGTTCCTGTACCGAATGAGTTATTTCGAGCATCCGATCGGCAAGCGTCGATTTACCATGGTCAATATGAGCAATTATGGAAAAATTTCTGATTAGTTCTTTATTCATATTAAATTAGATCCGAATTCAATAAGTTTAAGCACATTCTTTTTAGTAGCAGCTTCAGCGTAAACTCTGATGATAGGTTCTGTGCCTGAAGCTCTTACAATAAGCCAGCTTTCGTCTTCAAGTGTATATTTAGTCCCGTCATAAGTCTCTATTTGCAATACCCTTTTACCCAGGATATACTTTAAATTCGGCAGCACCTTTTTTAAGCGCGCCTTTAAATCCCTGCGCATATAAATAAATTTTCCGAATCTCTTTTCCATGGAACTTATGATCTTGAGGATAGACTTCTTTTTATAAGCCATCATCTCAAGAATAAGCAGCCCGGACAAGGCACCGTCACGCTCAGGCATATACCCCTTAAATCCTATTCCTCCTGATTCTTCTCCTCCGAGCAAAATATCCTCTTTGAGCATTTTCGAAGCAATATTTTTGAATCCAACCGGAACAATATCCAAAGGAAGATTATAATACTGCGCTATTTTATCAACAAGTGTTGTGGTATTTAAGCTTTTGACAATTTTCCCTTTGAATTTTCTATCTTCAATTAAATGTAAAAGCAACAGGCAGATCACCTGATGCGAACTTATGAACTTTCCGTCCGGACACATTGCCCCGATTCGATCACCGTCGCCGTCTAAGGCAATACCAAGATCAGCCTTTTCTTTAATCACGGTTTCTTTTAATAGTTTCAGGTTATCTGATATCGGCTCAGGATTTACTCCGCCGAACAGGATATCTCTGCCGGTGCGGATTCCTTTCACAGAGCAGCCCGTGTCTCTTAGAATTTTTTCCACAATGCCTGTTCCTGAGCCATGCATGGCATCAACAATAACATGAAAGTGTGATTTTTTAAGGAGTCTAAGATTCAAATAACTCTTCAAAAAAACGATATAAGGTTGATGCACTTCCACATATTCTATCTTTGTCTTGGGTTTCTTACCTAAAGCGTTGCAGCCGTTTTTCACAAGCGATTCTATTTCTTTTGTTACCTCTTTTCCAACTGATGCTCCGAATTCATTTTTTATTTTTATCCCATTAAACTCAGGCGGATTGTGACTGGCCGTAATTATTACTCCGCACGGCAGAGAGTTTTCTCTGATATAAGCACTTATTGCCGGTGTAGGCGCAGGACGGTTAGTCATGCGCACAGGAATACCGCAATCAGACAGGATATCTGCCGCCTTCATAGCAAATTTATCCGATAGAAAGCGGCAGTCATATCCGACAATAACTCCCTTACGGATCTGCCCCTTTTTCCTTTTTTTCAGATAACAGGCAAGTGCTTGCGTTATTCTAGTTACATTCTCAAAAGTGAATTCATCGGCAATAACCGCCCGGAATCCGTCAGTGCCGAATTTTATATCATTCATTTTTTAACTTTCTAATTGCTTGCGCCTTATTTTTCGCATTAAACAAATAAGAGCCGGAAACCAGTATATTTGCTCCGTTTTCTATAACCGCAGGTGCTGTTTTGTCGGTAATGCCGCCGTCAACTTCAATATCATTTGAAAATATCTTCCGCAGCGCCCGAAGTTTAGGAATAACAACAGGCATAAAAGACTGCCCTTCAAATCCTGGATTTACGCTCATAAGAAGTATAAGATCGGCCAAATCAAGCACCTTATATAATTTTTTAAGAGGCGTACCCGGATTTAAGCTTATACCTAAGCGAACATTGTTTGACCTTAATTTAGCCTTTATTTTTTTCACTAAAGATAATGAACACACCTCGCTGTGTACCGTAATCAAAGAACTGCCGGCTTGTATAAAATCCTCCAGAAAAAACCATGGATCACTTATCATTAAATGCACATCCAGCGGCAAATTTGTTCTGATCCAAATACTTTTTATAACCGCAGGCCCTATTGTAATATTGGGAACAAAGTGTCCATCCATCACATCAACATGAATCAAGTCCGCACCTGCTTTTTCCAGTGATTTTACTTCATTTTCCAAGCGGCTGAAATCAGCCGAAAGGATTGAAGGAGCGATCAATATTTTCTTTCTTTTCATGTTTTAAATCCTTTCAAAAGTTGAACTAATTTTCTGTTTTCATTTTCATCGACCGGTCCGACCACGGAAAGATTGAAAAGTCCCTTTTTAAATATTAAATTGGCCACGCGCATAAGATCATCCGGGGTAACCGCCTCTATGCATTTAATTATTTCATCCGGATGTAAAACCTTTCTTTTATTGATCAGTTTTTCTCCAATCCATACCATACGGTCTAACGTATCATCTAAAGACATTAGCATCTGTCCTGAAAAATAATCCTTAGCTCTTGCCAGTTCACGGCCACCTACAGGAGTATTACATGTCTTTTTCAATTCTTTAAGGACTAATGCGCAGGCATTGACAAGTTTTTCATTAACAACACCCGCATGCACTATAAAAGCGCCGGTATCATCAAAGCCTTTTATTGAGGTTGCAATCTCATACGCATATCCCCTTTTTTCCCGCAGTTCATTAAAAAGCCTACTGGACATATTCGCGCCGAGTATTATATGTAAAATCATCAAGGCATACCGCAAGGGATGCTCGCGTTTGGGCGCGTGCGCTCCTAACACAATATGTGACTGCTGAGTATGTTTATTTATCAGGCTGACGCATGGCGCCTCTTGCGTAATTATTACCGGAGCAAATCCGTTATTTTTATACCCGGGATTGATATTGCTGAGGTTTGACTTAAAAATTCCTTTAAGTATTTTTAGCAAGTCAGCATGTTCTATGTTCCCGCTCACACAGACCAGCATATTATTAAGGTCATAAAACTTTTGCTTGTATCGGATTAACTGCTGATTATTAATTTTATTAAGTGTCTGCACCTCGCCTGCCAGGTTCCGTCCCAGCGCATGCCGAGGCCAAAGCATTTTTTGAAAATTATCATAAGCAAGATGATGAGGAAGGTCAAAATACATTTTTATTTCTTCAAAAATTACAAGCCTTTCCTTGTCAATATCGCTTTGCCGTATTAACGGATTCAGAAGCATATCGATCAGTACATCCAATGCCAGCGCAAGATGTTTTTCCAAAACTTTTGCTAAAAAACAGGTTACTTCCTCGGAAGTAAAGCCGTTCAACATTCCTCCTACACCCTCTATTGACTCCTTTATCTGCCTGTAGGATCTTTTTTTTGACCCCTTAAAAACGATATGCTCAAAAAAATGGGAAATACCGTTTAATTTTTTTGGCTCATACCTGCCGCCGGTTCTTACCCAGAGTCCCACGGCCACAGATCTGGTATTTGGCAATTTACAGGTGGCAACCTTAAGGCCATTCTCAAGTTCTGATATTTCATACATTTTGTATAAGTCTCCGCTGATATTCAAACCAATTAAGCTGCTTAACCCAAAGATTTTACAAGATTTAGATTGATTTGTCAAACAAAAAAGCTCCTCATTTTTGAGGAGCTTTTATTATAAGACCTTAGACTTCAACTATTATTTACTTAAAAGTTCATTTAACTGCTGTCTTGTCTTTGTTAGTTTTACACACAGGGCATATTTAGAGACAAACAATTCATTCCCAACAAAAAAATAATAGGCTATATATAATGACCCGAGAAAATGAATATTATCATTTGACCTATCCTGCTGGACCTGAAATCTACGCTGAATAAACAGATTGTTCCTGTTCACAACACCCTCCTTTCCTGTTTATTCACACTTTTAAAAAGTACTTAATATACTGATAAAAAAAAACTTACTCCTGTAGTAAGTATAACATAATAAAATTTAATTGTCAATATATGATTAGGTTTTTTAATAACGTCTCTCCTTCTGTAACTATAACCTATTTACAAGTAAAGATTTTTAGGTAAAGGTATTTATTTGTCAAGCCATTTGGTATACCCCGATGCCAAGCATTAGGACTTGTTTCATCATTGTTAGGCTTGACACTGAGCAAACAAGCCCTTCGAACTTGCGGCTCTGATTCCCCAATGACAAGCATTGGGGCTTGTCGCCGAATGTGTCAAAATTTAATAGTTAATCCTATTTGATGAGTGTAGTCTTCCATGCTGCTTAACGGATCAGTCCAGTAAATAAAGGTATAATCTACATAGTAATTCATCTGTTTGGCATCAAAAAACTCACTGCGCATCCAGCCGATACCCATACTTAAGTATCTGCTTGTATCAACCTCAGAATTAATATTATGCGCTCCAAGGCGCAATGAAACCTCTTTGCTCAGATTATGTTCAAACCCTAATCTGATATTCTGGCTATAGTCAGAACCGCTTTCCTTCGTATTTCCGGTTAAATCATATATCTCAAGAGATACTGCAGTTGAATCGCTCATATAATAAGCAATTGCCGGACGCCAAACCCTTACTATTCTGCTGTTGACACCATACAGGGATAATGTCGGTTCATTTATATTTTCGATCAATAAGCCCAGCGTTACACTGCTGTTAAAATACCATAAATAACCCGCGTTTAATCCCAAAGCATTATCGCTTGCGGTTGCCCCGGGTATCTCAGAGTCATACATCTGTACATTTACACTTACTCCCCAAGCCATTGTGTCGTTAGAGCTAAAAGCACGTCCGTAGGCAATACCCGGCTGCCATACTGTCTGTTTTGCCCGGGTTGTATCGTCTTCATATCCGGAATTAAGAAAGTAGACACCTAATCCGCCAAGTTCATCAAAATCACCCCGGTAATTCACACGCAGCGGCTGCGCATAAATAATATAATCATCACTAATAAAATCACCTGGTATATAATCTCCGCGCTTTGAGAAAAGACCGCTGTAAGTCAGTTCCTGTTCCTGCTGCCAGGCCAGGCCGGCCGGATTCCAGGTTGCCGCATTAGCGTCATCAGCCATGGCCACAAAAGCACCTCCTAAAGATATTGGCCTTGCACCGCCGGCTGCTGCATATATTAAATCAGGCATAGAGCAGCATAAAGTGAATATGCATATCAAAAGGTTCAAAAAACGCGTCAAAAATTTAAATAACCTTAGCATTAATTTCCTCCTGTTATCATCGCGGCACATCTTGCGATTGGATCAAGACATTCGCGAATTATCCTTTTAAAAGCTTCTTTATCCTCGATCCATTTTGCTAATTTAGGCCCAACAACATAATATTCAGCTATAAATTGTTTACCTGAGAATGTATTAACCAGAACCTTGTCCCGAAATAATCTTAAAGCGTTAACCTTAATACTGTCTTTACTGCCATAGCATACCGTGGCAATAAAACAATCACTTCTGCCGGTACTTGTACCGCTGCTGCCTCCTATAATAGTGACAGAGGCACGGTTTGTTAGCGCATCATTACCCTCATAAGCGCTGCCGTCATAACCAAAAGCCGCATAATGATAAGTTAAACCGTTTTCAACATCAGTATGATTAAATAAATCTGCCGTACCCGGTGTTGCACTGCGTTCCGTCAGCAAAGTTCCGTCCGTACTGCTGGTGGGATATATGCCGTCCGTACGGTATCTGATCATTGTCTTCTCTAAAGCGGACATGCCGGAATTAACCCATCTGAGACTAACCCAGCTTCTATTGGCCACAAACACATTAGTAGCGGAAAAATCCGTCGGTGCCAAAAACTCTCCGTTTACCGGAGCATGCGGATCGCCTAATAGATTAATACAAAAATAACTCCAGCGATGAGCGCCATCCGCGATTACCAGCCCGATATTATCCTGCTTTGAATCCTGCATGGCTTTAGCCAGATTAGTTTTGCCCTCATATACAACCGCATCCCAGAATTCCCGGTGAAACCGCTG
>JAZDHG010000091.1:0-3331 GCA_043806135.1 Candidatus Omnitrophota bacterium | reverse complement strand
AATGTACTCGATGTCTCCGCGGCGTAACGATATAGAAAAAGACTTTGTCGATTTTTACTACCGGCTGGCGCGTATCCGTTGCCGCACTTCCGAGCATAATTCAAGAGCCATTATTGCCTTAACAAAAAAAATAAAAGAATTTGCCGCAACAAATATGAGCCCTGGCCTCGATATAAAAATAACCTCATATCCTATTATCTATTCAAATATGGTTGATTCGATAGCGAGAGGACAGAAAAATGACTTAATCTTTGTTGTTTTTACGCTTTGGTTATGTACGGTTATTTATTTCCGCTCACTTAGTATCGGAACCCTAGCCATGATACCGAACATCATCCCGATTATTTTTACTTTCGGGTTTATGGGCTGGACTGGAATTACGCTTAACGTAGGTACAGCCCTGACATCCGGTATTGCCATAGGCCTGGCAATGGATGACACAACCCATTTTTTTAACCGATTTAAGATAGAACAGTCAAGATACCCCGATTATACACAAAATATGTATCATACCTATTCTCTATTAGGAGAAACAATGATGTATAGCTCTTTCGTTATGATTGCAAGCTATCTTATATTAACCTTCTCTCAATTCCGTCTTACTGCTCTTTTTGGCTTTCTTTGCGCCCTCACCACGCTTGTCGCACTTTGCTGCGACCTCCTGATAACTCCTTGGATTCTTATAACGTTCAAACCAAAATTTAGATAAGCCTTTTCCTTATTTAACCTTAACGCGTGCATTAAAAGCAGCTATTTTATTCCTTAGCTTTTCGCACTCTCCGAGAATCATGCTATGCTGGTTAAGATGTTTAACCTGTTTCGGGCTTATCCCTAAAACATGAGCGATGAGCAACAAAGAATCATTTAAGTTGGTGGTAATACCTTTTTTTTCCAGCGCCTCGGAGACTTGAATTATTTCATCTATCATTGTGTAGAAATCTTTTCCATCTATCTTAAAAGGAAAAGGTTCCATTAAAGCAGGCGGCATAGTGAATTTAATGGTATAGGTCATCATTTTTCTCTCTACGTCCTCGGGAAGCTCAAAACCGAATTTTTTACTTTCCAGAAACCATTGAGTCTTAGGGTAACAAGCTCCGGGGCAGACGCTCACGCCATCTGGCATTGTCTCAACCAATATATCAATGGTAGCCTTTATTGATTCTTTAGTTTCTTTGGGGCAAGGGACAATTATGCTTGCAACTGTAAGAATTCCCGCTTCTTTTGCTTTAATTAAGCTCTCCCTTATCCATTCGGGATCTGTTTTTTTATTCATAATCTCCTCTAAAAGATAGGGGTCTGCCGACTCTACGCCGAAAAATAAAGAAACACACCCGGACTTCTTCAGGAGCAGGTAATCCTCTTTTTCCGGTTGGCGGGTATCGGCAAAGCATATATATTTTATTTTTGTCTCTGTAGCTATCAAGCCTTCTGCAAGCTGCTTCCTTAAAAAATAAGGGGTATTGGAGCCGGAAAAACGGAAGGCCTTAGTGCCGACTTTGTTTGATATTTTTTTTATTGACTCTATAATGTTACCGACATTGCGCACTCTCCATCGGTTCCCGCTCTTGATTTTATGGATACAGAAGTTGCAATCGTACGGACAGCCCCTGCTTTCTTCTAACATTATAATTTTAATCTTTTGGTCATCCTTCATTGCCGGATAGATTGATTCATCATATACGGGTTCAGCAAGAGAATCCAATTCCTTTATAAGCTCAATGGGGGTTAAGATTATTTTGCCGTCTTCTTTATAAATAATATTACTGATGTCCTTTAATTCTCTTTTGCCTTCGACATATTCTCCCAACTGAAGAATAGTTTCTTCCCCTTCTCCCTGACATAAAACATCGAATGCATCGGTATAATTGAATACGTGCTCTCCGAAAACCTCCACGTGGGGCCCACCGGCGAAAATCTTTATCTTCGGGAAATCTGCTTTTATTTTTTTTGCTATTTTAGCTGAACCCATAAAACCTTCGCCACTCCATAGTTTAAACCCTAAAAAATCTATGCCTTCTTCTTTAATTTCGGCCTCTAATTCACTGATTACATTTTCTATCTTTTTTTGCCGGCATAACTCAATCCCTTCTTCTATATCTCTGAATTCCTTATATACTGCCTTACTCATTTTTTTAAAAATCATTGTTTCTATCTTGTATCTTAAAAAGGCTTTTTTTAACTTCCGCTTTATTTGAGCCGGACGATAATCTCTCACCGTTTCAAAAGTGGAATAGTCGTAAATACGGGTCTGGTGTCCTTTACTAATGAGACTGCCCGCTAAATTGGCTAAGCCGTTGTCAGGTATCAGAGAATCCATACTTGAGGGGCAATCGTTGAAACTTATGAGCAAGCTTTTCGTAGGCATTCCCACATCCCTCCTGTTGATTAGCGATTTATTTTAAAGCTTATCTATAAAATCCTTATAGCCGCTTAATTTTTTATTCCCGCTTATAATTATTTTAAAAATAAGTTTCTGGAAATAATTAAATTTTTTCTTGCGGCTGTCTGTTATTTTAATTTTAGCATCAAACAAATCATAGTGCCTGATCAAGGGAAAACAAACGGCCTTTCTCCTATTAAGCAGAATAAAAAGTGCTTCTGCCGCGGTAACTGCTCCGGATAAAGAACAGCTTGTCGCGAAGCTGGGAATCGGGCGCTTTTTTTTCACTGCCTCAATATATGCCCCCAGGTCAATATAGCGGGGTAAAACCGGAAAAAATGTCCGGCCGAAATTAATCGCGTACGCCGCGTCAATTTTTTCGGGGACCTTGCCGAAAACCTGATCAAACGAAGGCCCTTGCGGCGAAAAAACTGCCAAGGTCGTACCAAAACCGAAAATCGGACAGCTAAGAATATACAGCCCCCGTGTTCGCGCCGCGTCAAAAAGCTTTTTTCTGACAGCAAGACAAAAAAAGTCAAGCCCGTCAACAACTATAGAAACTTCGTCTAAAAAGTTTTCTACATTGTGCTCTTGAAGGCCTTCAGGATATACTGTTACCCGTAGAGAAGGATTTATTGCCTTAAGCGCCTGCGTGATTGCCTCAACCTTCAAAGTGCCAACCGCTGCGAATGTTGAACCTTGCTGACGGTTAAGATCAGTATAGGCATAGCTTTCCGGATCGGCGATCTTAAAGTGCCCGATTCCCATGCGCGCGAGATTAAACAAAGCAGCGCCGCCTGTTCCGCCGGCGCCGGCAATCGCTACTGTTGTTTTGGCGAGTTTTTCCTGCTCTTCATCGGTAACATTGCCGATATTCCTGCCAAACATCTGCCTGTAAATATCTTCCAAGGCGGTCTCCTTTCTGCCTCCAGATTAAAACAGGATAAGCTG
>JAZDHG010000090.1:0-2304 GCA_043806135.1 Candidatus Omnitrophota bacterium | reverse complement strand
CCGTTGGTGCAAGTACCGCGTGATGATTTTGGGGATTATAAAGAGGGTAAATGCTTTAGAATCACAATGATATACAAAAAAGCGTGAGATTAACTTTATTATGATACAAATTGACACTATTTTATTATGGGTTGCTGTATTAATTTTCGTTAGCGTTGTCTCAAGCAAACTTTCTGATAGGTTTGGCGTTCCTGTCTTGTTGCTATTTTTAGGGATCGGAATGCTTGCCGGTTCAGAAGGAATAGGCAAGATATATTTTGACAATGCGCAGTTAGCGAAATCCATTGGTGTTGTTGCACTCATTTTTATTATCTTCTCCGGAGGCTTTGATACTAATTGGAAAGATACCAAATCAGTTGTTTGGCCGGGAGTCATGCTTTCGACGCTTGGAGTTTTAATAACTGCGCTCATAACGGGGTTTTTTGCTGTCTATATTTTAAAGTTCTCTTTTCTCGAAGGAATGCTTCTTGGTTCTATCGTTTCTTCAACTGATGCCGCCGCAGTATTCACAATTTTAAGATCAAAACGGATAGGACTTAAAAAGCCGTTGAAGCCTTTACTTGAGTTTGAATCTGGCAGTAACGATCCAATGGCTGTTTTTTTGACTGTAGGTTTCATCAGTCTTCTAACCGTGAAAGACATGAGCATTGCTGCGTTGATCCCCAGATTCATGCTGGATATGGGGATGGGTGCGCTCATAGGATATTTAATGGCGAGATTTATTGTATTTCTCATTAACCGCCTGAAGCTGGAATATGAAGGGCTTTATCCGGTAATAATGATTTCACTTGTTTTATTAACATACGTAATCGCTGTTTTTCTGAAAGGTAATGGATTTCTTGCGGTCTATCTTGCGGGTTTAATGCTAGGGCAGGCGGAGTTTCCAAATAAAAGAATGATCATGCGATTCCATGATGGATTAGCATGGCTTATGCAAATCGCCATGTTCGTGACGTTGGGATTGCTTGTTTTTCCTTCACATATCGTTCCATTAATAGGGGCGGGATTATTACTTACGTTGCTTCTTATGGTAGTTGCTCGACCTGTTAGTGTTTTGTTGTGCTTATTGCCGTTTAATATAAGTCTGCGAAAAAAAGGTATGGTCGCATGGGTGGGACTTCGGGGATCTGTCCCGATTATCTTGGCGACATTTCCTTTCATGGCGGGTATTCCGCAGGCTGATACCATTTTTAATATCGTGTTTTTTGTCGTTATTGCGTCAGTTTTTATTCAAGGCAAGTCTATTCCTATTTTTTCAAAAATATTGAAGTTGGATGTTCCCTTGGCTAACAGGATAAATTATCCAATTGAATTTGAAAAAACAGCTAGCATGGACGCCGAATTGACAGATGTGATCGTGCCGTATAATTCTTGGGCAGTAGGTAAGCAAATCGCAGATTTGAATACACCCGAGAAATGCCTTATTATGCTGGTTTCTCGGGGAGATAAATTTATTATACCTGCCGGGCCGACTGTGCTAGAAGGTGGCGATGTCTTGCTTGTCCTTGCGAATGATAACGATCTTAAGGCACTGCAAAGCACATTAGCAACATTGAGGAATTCAGGGGATATGTAATTTGTTTATGTCCAAGCACTATACATATGGAGGTTTTTATGAACGGTTTTAAAAAAGGATTTGGTTCTTTGTGATAAAGCCGGCAAAGTCATCAAAATTTATCCTTACGGCAGTGAAGAGCAATTAAGATTCGAGCGGGGCATAATGAAGAGGAAAATTAAGCGTTTGGGTAAGTTTTATGTTTATATTGTGGAATGCCCGGATGGAACATATTATACTGGATATACGAATGATTTAGAGCAACGTTTAAAGCGGCATAATGATGGGTTTGCTTCAAAATATACAAGGGCAAGGCTTCCGGTTAGATTGGTGTGGAGTAAGGAATACGATCAGTTTCAATCTGCTTTTAAAACCGAGATAGTTATTAAGCAGTTAACCAGGTTACAGAAAGAAGTTTTAGTTGGCGGGAAGCGGCTGGATAAGGTTTTGGCTGACGCCGGGATTAAGAGAAAATGAAAATTAATAAAAAAGGAGTTGTCAAGTCCGGCTGCCAAACGTGTGGGGTAAAGCTTTCTGCGAAACCTTTACCCCACGGCAGCTCGGACATGACACTCAAACGTCCGTTGGTATATCTGAAGACGTTTGGGTGTCAAATGAACGTTAGGGACACGGAGGTTGTCTGCGGGATGCTTAAGGCGGCGGGTTTCAATATTTGCGCTAGCCCTGAAGAAGCGGACGTAGTTATTATTAACACCTGTTCGGTCAGGCAGCATGCCGAAGATAAGGTC
>JAZDHG010000089.1:0-7157 GCA_043806135.1 Candidatus Omnitrophota bacterium | reverse complement strand
TGTATGAAATTATTTTAAGTGACATCCTGTTTGTTTTCATTCTTTAAAACTCCTTAATTAATCTTACCATGCTGTCCAATAATTATTATAATATTTCTTCGCAAGAAATTCTATCCTTAATAAACTCTACTAATACTTCCTTATCGTCTTCTTTCGGCCACCAGCTGAAATTAAGCCCTATTTCGTATCCTTTTTCGCGCTGCTGGCACCAGATAACCTTGGCAATCACACCTACAGTCTTCATGACTACAGCCAGATCAATATTCAAAAATGCCAAAGCCCCAGGAGAAACGTTTTCATCGCTTTTAATAGCTATTCCTTGCGTACTTAGATTTTTTATCGGCCAGACCGTAAACTGAAACCTGCCTTCAGTTTCTGCGGCAAAAAGCCGGCAATTAGATACCGAATTAGGGGTATCCACCCTGATTGTTTTTCGTCTTTCTTCCTTTTTAGTAACTACTTTCATTATTTTTGCCCCCATTTTTAACCCTGGACTAATAAAATAGCTTTAAAAAATCTGAGTAAGTATACCCTATAAATACTGTTTATGCAAGGGGTAACGGACAAAAACTGAAGACTGCCATTTTTCCTATATAATCGTCTTAAATAGCCTGGAAAACAGCCCTTACCCCCTGCATGACCTTCAGATAATCCTGTACTTCCTGAATAGTTCTATCAACATCCTTTAAACTTGCAGGTTTCGGCTCAGCTGAAAATTTTCTAGTCACATCAAGGTTGCCGTTTTTGTCAATCTTGATTGACACATTTTCAAGTAAAAGCTGTTTTGCTGTGCTGTATCCAAGTTTTCCTTTTACCTCATTAAGATCAAAAACACCTTCATACTCACTTATGACCTCAACATTGCCTTTCAGAATAACATCAACCATCTTAACTTTTCCTCTGATTTTCAATGAATCAAGGCCGATAGTTGAGCTGTGTCCGAAACTCTTGATACAGTTGCTAACATCTGTATAATATTTGTCTAGATCAAATGCCGGTAAATGCCCGGGGTGTATGTTCTCTACTTTGAAAGTCTCCGGATTAACCTTGAAGTGGTCAGAATATGCATAGAACCAGAAATCATAAGCAAATTTTACCGGTGTAAAAATCTCATTTCTTGTTTTAGCGTCAAAATTTACAATATAAAGAAGCTGCTTTAGCTTATATTCTTTAAGTAATGCTTTTATTCCAGCATCATCAGTTGTTTGCAGAAAACCATTAAGATTAAGTAGTGCTGAGGCCATTGCTCCCTCAAGCTGAATAAATTTCTTTCCATTCTTTTCTTTCTCATTGCGAATCAAATCCGGAGTTACGATCCCGGCGAACTCATCAGCTTTACCTTGAGATTCCATATATTTGTATAATGCTTTTAAAAAAGGTCCAAGTATACTATAGTTTATTGCCGCAATGTTAGTATTAAAAAACTGTTCACCTGCTTCTCCATACTTTTTCACATCGCTATTAGGCAACCCTGTTTTTTCAAAAAGCTCAAGCTGTTTAGCTTCTTCTGCCTGTGCTTTCTCCATTATCTGTGTTTTTTGTTTACCGTTAGACAATGTCTCCAAACCAAGCATCCCCCCCTTCATGTCTAGGCTTGTCTTTTCTGTCGTAATCATTACAATTGGGATATCTTCTTCTGCCATATATCCTGCTATTTCCGGTGTTATAAAGTTATTCGGGCCGTCACCGTTATAAAGAGCACGGATTAAAGTCTTGCCTTCGGGCAATACAACTGTAAGAGCATCCTGCAATGCCATAGAGCCAAGCTGCCCGTGTCCGCCAGGGGCTGTATGTTCTGTGGTCAATTTACCGGTAACCTTATCAATCGTAGGCAGATTTGCCTGTTTGATCATTTCACTTCCCAAATTAATACCTGGAGTTTCATCAATATATTCCCGATAAGTACGGTTTTTCGCATTTTCTCTTGCATCCAGTCTATCCCATAAATATATTGTCTTATCTAGAAACTGATTCATAGGGACTTCGCTTTCATCATTGACAAGTTCCTGAATTATAATATCCCCATAAGCATCTTTGTCACCCAATGCCTGCAAATACTTTAATTCCGTTACGCTTATTTTCTCTTTTACAACAATACTATTGCCTTTAGAGTCAAAACCCGGCAGCTCGATATCAAAAAATGTATCGGTTCCCTTGGCTCCAAGCTTAATAAGTGCCAAAGCAAGCGCTTTATTATTTATTTTCATTCCCTGTTCGATTTTATCTTGCTCATTTTCTTTAAATCTGTCTTTTACCTGCTGCCAAACTTGTTGGATAAGTTTTTCATCACCGCTCATTGTCTGCTCAATTTTCTTCTTTTCCTCTTTAGTAAACCTATCTTTAATCTGTTCCCAAACTGTTTCAAGCAAATACATCTCTCTTGTAAAAGAGCTTCCAAGACCGCCATCCATAGGATTTCCGACAAGTATCACATTTTTTGCCGCGTTGCGGTAAGTTTTGTTATTAATAGAACTGTAGCTTACCTCACCCATCTTACTTCTACGCTCGGAAGGACTCATTATTGAAGAGGGTGTAAAGTTTTCACCAATCGCAAGTCCAGCACTAAATTCTTTATTTTTCTCATAAAGAGCACGCAGATAACGCTCGTCATAATCCTGCAGTTTACCTTCGGCCTTTAGTTTTTCTATCAACTGATTGTTCTGTTGCTCTGCAAGATTATCGTTTTCCTGTTTTCCGGAAACTGCCTGTCCAACATTTTTCTCTTTCATCCTGTTTAATTCCTGCTGCCTTTCTCCCAGAGCCTTTACGCCTGATAAAAGTTCGTTTACCATAATCTTAAGCGGAACACCGCCGCCGGTAAAGGTAACAACATTTTCTTCCTTATCTAAACCGTAACGCACAGCTGTAGAACCGCCGTCTCCGCCGACGATCACGTCTTTTACGCCGCGCTGCGCAAGTTCTTTAAGCTTTCCGAATACCGCTTCACTGCCCACAGTATATTTATCGGTAAATTTTCCGTTCTCTTTATGTTCCATAAAACCCATGGTTCCGTTAGCTAAGATGATGTCTCCGGCTTTAAAAGTATCAAGTATCTTTTTGAATGTAGCGATAGCATTCGGTCCGATATCAAATCCGTTTTCATCACTAAAATCTTCTGCCAGGAGAAGCCTGTCACCAGCAATAACCCTTAACTCTGCAAGTAATTCCGGATTGTTCAGCAATGCTTTGGTTGGACCGCTGCCCATAAACGCATAACCATCCTTACTCAGTGATTTAAGCAATCCCTTAAGTAAGGGTAGTTTATCGTCAAGTTTTTCTCCACTGCCGAATACTAATCCTTTGATGCCTTTAAGAACGGTTTTAACTTCTTTGAATTCTCTGGCCATTGCCGGGCCGACATATACTTCATTAGCAAATAACGGCGCCAGCTCAACTGACGCGCCCTTTGAACCGATATCGGCAAAATCATCCGCAACATAAATTTTACGCGGACCGGCAAGGCTCATCAAGCGGTCTGCAAAATCCATTTGCTCTGCTAATGTCCCCTGCTCTTTATCAAGCCGCACGTTTTCAAGCAAGTTTATCTTGCCTTTTACTATCTTTATCGGGTTGCCGTTTTCATCTCTTGTAATATCAAAAATTTCTCTGCCGGACTCGTCAAATTCTCCGATTCCGAATGCCTTATGATAAACAACCTCCCATCCCTTTTCCTGATAATGGGCAATTAAATATTTATAAACATGCTCTAAATTTTCACGGTTATCTTTCCATAAGTCCTTTTTCTTATCAAATGACGCCCCTCCGTTATGCCCGATAACTACAGGAGTAAATCCTCTGGACAACAAAATTCCGATGGTTTCATCCATATTGTCTAAACGCGTACCATCATCTGTTGTCCCTTGAGCGTTAGATTTTACATTAACAACTCCGTGGAAAATTACATTCTCCTGAACTCCCTGGTCTGCAGGCTGGATATTTTCTAAAAGAGGAACTATATCTAAAAGCTGATAATTGGGGTTTGCCCCAACCGTGTCATCCGTTGATTCCTGGGTTAAAAACTCCCTAGCCGCCCTGTCTTTCTTAAATCCAGATTCTTCCATCTGTTTTTCGACCATAGGCACAAAATCAATGATCCCAGCGGCCATATCTGCAGTTGCAATTAAAAGTTCTTTCTGTGCCTGCAATGATGCCGCTTCTGCAAGCCTGTAATTGCGCAGTTTTTGTTCTGCGATATTTTCTCTTGTGACTTGAGAGAAGATCTGGGTATAAAAACGAAGTGTTTCAGAAGTTCCTGAGGGTCTGATCGTAATATAGTTTTTACTCATATAATACGGATCATTATCCCCTAACGTGTCGTCTGGGAAGAAAAATCTTACACCTTCATCAGGAAAACCCTTCCACATATGTCTTGCATCATAGCGGCCTGATTTAAACTCTACAGCACCCAGAACCGGCATACCGGCCAGCATAAAAGGTGCTTCTTTAGCCTCTTGTCTTCTGTTAGCTTCATTCTTCCACTCAACCGTTTTTTCGAGCAATCGAATTTTTTTTGTCATACCCTCTGCGCCTTCAAAAGAACCTACACGCGGAAGCGGCTTGTTTGCTGAAGCATAATGACCGATCTTTAAATAAATATCATCCAGAAGCTCAAATAATGTTGTCCCCTGCTGTTTAGCATAGCAGGCAACTTCTTCCATGAGCAAACCGGCAAATCCTCCATCTTTATCATTAACATGCTGGTCAGGAGCTAAAATCTCATTATCCGCCTTAGGGCCGCCTAAAATACTAAACCCATTAGATTCTTCAGCTCCCGCTTCATTAGTAAGACCTTCTTTTCTCATTTTGTTGGCAAAATCACCAATATAAGTAAACCCAACCCAGCAGCGCTTTCCGCTCAAGTATTGACCGCGGTCCTCATTACCCTCTTCGCTGAGCATTTCTCCTCGTGCAGCAACATCAAAAAGAGCCGCAACTTCACCAATCGCATCTGTAGTAACATGAGTAAATGTCACATAATGCTTGCTCGGATCTTGAAGCTGTCCTAATTCTTTTTTCTTCATTAAGCGATACCATACTAGCAATGTCCATGTATCATTTGCGGAAAGTAAACGGTATTTCCCAAACTGTGCCTGTTGTTCTGCAGGAACACGCACGATCATGCCCATGCGGTCAGCGTCAGGGTCTGTCCCCATAAGATTGTCCAATTGATCGAATGCTTCTTGTCCATGTTCAGCAATAAATTCACGTACTGCAACATCAGCAGAAATAGGATCGCCCGGGTCCGGTTGTTCACCCCAACCAAATGCCGGGAACATACCATTTAAATCCTGCAGTTTGGTGATAACTTTGTGATCACTGAATCCAAGTTCCCTTAATAAGCGAGGAACCGCTTTATATCCTGAGCCGTTAAAAGCGGAAAACCCAATCTTGACTTCAGGTGCGTATTTTTTTACAAGTTCCTTATCAATAACAAACTTCTTCACCTGTTCGGCATGAAGTTTATGCATATCAATAAAATATTTACTAAGGTCTACTCCCTTATAATCTTTTCCTTTAAGCGGTTTTTCTCCGCCGAGCCATATAAGATTACCCGCCTTTGCGCTTGCTATAGGCTTTAATACGATTTCAGAAGGGCGAACCTTATTGATATGTTTAACTACATCAGGCTTCTGGCTTGGAGGAAGTTGCGACCCAGTGTAATTTGTAAGCTTATAACCATTATAATTAGACTGGTTGTGGCTGGCAGAAATAAGAATCCCGATATCTGCCTGTACAGGATTAGTGGTAAGACCGTAGGATAATTCCGGGAACGGGCTTGCTTCATCAAAAAGAAAGATCTGAAATTCATGGCCTTCAGCAGAAGCACCTACAAAAGCCTCAGCAATCATTTCAGCAAGTTTTTCACCGTTAATACGGCTGTCATATCCGATCGCCACTTTTTTCATCCCGTTTTCCTTCATATAGCGGATAACACCGGCTGTTTTCTCAAGGATTACATAAGGGTTCATATTATTCGGACCCTTTAAAGTATTTGCAAAAGGACCTTTTTCTTTAAGCTCTAAAAGCTCTGCTTCGCTGCGGCTTGATTTACCGCGGATGCCGGCTGTACCAAAGGAGATATCACCACGAAAAACTTCAACTAAATTGCTCCATTCTTCATTCTGAATAGCCTTAATAATTCCCAACGGAGCTCCTGGGTCAAGACGGGCAATATCAGGGTCAGTTAACCATAATTCAAGATTTCTATAGGTTTTAGCCATAGCATCTTTATAAAGACCTTCTGTCATTTGCTTACTATTAAACTGGTTAGTCAAATGCTCTTCGAGTTTTGTTTTAACAAGTGTAAGATTAATATCAAGGCCTGTTGCCGCTTTAAGCTGTGAAGAAAGCGACTGGCGGTACATTGCATCTAGACCAGCCTGCACTGCCGTAACACCCATATCAATTCTAGGCGAAAGAGTAGCACTATCGGCTTTAATCCCAAGTGCATATGCCAGCGCCATACTTGTCATTACAAACGTATGCACAAGCAAGATCGCTATTGATTTTACGACAACACTATATTTCCTTTGACCAAAGATACCCATCGTTTTTCTCCTGTTAATATTTTTTATTGATTTTGTTTTGCAATCTCTTTATCTTTTTCAAGCTGTAACTCAAAGGGCGTCTTCCTGCCCTGCAAAGCATTTATATATCTGGTGTCGTCCTCGTCTATCTCTTCAATCTTGGGCACAACAACCACATAGCTTATGCGTTTTTCTTCAAAATAATCTGTGATCCCCTCTGTGTGAAATCCGCCGGTTATCAGTATCGATATGTTCTCCCCTTCTGATTCCATGGCGTTTATGGTATTGGTCGCCAGGATATTATTACGCTGCGATGCATAATGATAGAAATCCTCTACATCAGGCAGGGTCTTTTCCATCTCTTTTAACTCCTCATCCGAGGGTAATGCCAAATCAAGCTTCAATCTCTTGGCCTGCTGAGCGATAAAGGTCTTCATCTTCACGGTATTAAAATCCGTGCGGTATTTCTTGATGATCCCCAGCTCCCTAGTCAAAAGCTTGGTCGCAAACAGATTGCGTGAGAGCCTTATAACCTTAAGGTTGTGGTCCAGGCTCTTCTGCGTATAGCTTGTATACAGCGAGTTCTTGATGATCTCAACCAGATTGTCTATCTCATTGAACAGCTCGAAT
>JAZDHG010000088.1:0-18232 GCA_043806135.1 Candidatus Omnitrophota bacterium | reverse complement strand
TTTGCTTATATAATGCCCCCGGAGCGCTCGGTTGATATCGATAATGAATACGATTTTAGAATTGCTAGTTTTCTTAAGAAGTAAGCAAGGAGGAGGGATGCTGTCATGAATTATTGTAAAAAATGTGTTATGCCCAGCACGCGACCCGGAATTTCATTTAATGAAAACGGAATTTGCTCTGCATGTCAGGCTTATGAAAACCGCAAAAACATTGATTTTAATAAGCGGTGGGAAGAATTTAAAAAGTTATGTAATCAGTATCGAGGGATGAATGGGCCGCATGGGTATGATTGTATGATAGCCGTTAGCGGAGGAAAAGATAGCCATTTTCAGGTACATATTTTGAAAGAAATCATGGGAATGAACCCTCTTTTAGTGACGGTGGAAGACAATTTTCCCATGACAGATGCAGGGGTGCATAATCTCAAGAATATTTCCGAAGAATTTGGATGTGATATTATAAGCATGAAACCAAATATTAAAGCTCAGAAAAATATTATGCGTAAAACTTTTGAAAAATATGGTAAACCAACCTATTTAATAGATCGATATATTTACACCTACCCGTTGCATATGGCCGTAAAGTTTAATACGCCGCTATTAGTTTATGGCGAGAATGTGAATTATGAATATGGCGGTGTGCAAAAGAAAGAGACGTATTCAGCGAAAGAGCAGATCAATAATGGTGTTGCATCTGGAATTGATTTAATAGAATTACTGGATGAGCAAGTTACCCAAAAAGATCTGGTTTTTATCGATCCTCCTTCGCAGTTACAATTAGATGGATTAAATCCCATATATTTAAGCTATTTTTTAGAGTGGAACAGTTACGGCAACTATATTTTTGCGAAAAGTCGTGGTTTTCATGATCTGACACACGAATGGCAAAGAACACACCACATAGAACAGTTCGATCAGGTAGATAGCCGTGCATATCTAATTCATTCGTGGCTAAAATATCCCAAGTTTGGTCATGCCTCTGCCACGGATTATGCTGCACGGTTTGTTCGTTATGGACTTTTAACCAGAGAAGAGGCGCAAAAACTTATTAAGGAGCATGATCATAATCTGGATGTTAAGGCAGTACAGGATTTCTGCGAATTTCTCGGTTACTCAGAATCCCAATTCTGGAAAATTGTGGATGGGTTATATAACAAAGAATTATTTATCAAGAATAAAACGGGAGAATGGGTTCTTAAGAATCCGGTATGGGAGAATTAATTTTTGAATTATGAACTCATCGCGTTCAACCTCTGAAAGTTTGGTGTACGTTGAATTGTTGGATCTACCTGCGCTGGGGCGTTGGTTGCGTTCTGCTTTGTCTGATAAGGTAAAATTTTCATCTAAAACGCGGCTTTATGTTTTTGATATCACGCCGGCGGCTAGACTGGCGGTCTGGCTATTAAAAACTTTTTTTCGGTTTTCCATCGACATGCTTTCTTTTAGTATAGTTGATGTGCGCGATCCTGACGGGATATCTGCTTATGCGAGCGTTGCGAATCAGGATCTGCGGCAGTTTCGGGAGTTTCTATTACCTCGAATCTGTGGTCAGCGATTTTGGCTGGAGGCGTGTTCATGGGGTCGCATGGCAGTGTATTTACTTAAGAAAGTTGTCGGTGAATATGACTGGTACGGTGATGAAAAATATAAGCAGGCTTGGCACGTCTTTATGATGTTGCGTGTTTTGGAATGGCATCGGAGGTCCTTAGGGCAACAGGATTTCCGAGCGACATTGTGGCTTAAGTCCAGGCCATTTATGGCTGAATTACAACAGAGCGCTGCTTTTCATAATGTCGATCTTGCTGAAGATCGTATTTATAGGCCGCGTGGAAAATTCAGGATCATTGGCAAGTTGTTTAAGGCGTCCCCGCAGGCGATTCGGCGGGTTCTTTTATTTCGTTTGAGACGTTTGTGGAGTTGCTGGTTTAAAGTGCAGATGCCATCTCCGGCTGTGGCTGGGATGTCGGTCAAAGCCAATTTACTTGTGGATTATTATGGGCACTTGAATCTGGATAAGCCGGAATGTTTGTCAGATCTTTTTTTTCTTTGCCCAGAAGGGATTACCGGAGGGGATGTTTTGTTAAGTTTTCAACTTAGCGCCGATCCTTTGGACCAAGCTAAGCTGGAGCAATTAGGAAAATATGGGATTCGAGCCGTTGCTTCTTGTCCGCAAGCTACTTTGATTGATTCAAAGGTTGTGCCAGTTTTTGTTCCTCCGATTCCGGTTAGATCAGCGATGTTGATTGATGCTCCGGATCCCTGGAAAACGTATGCGTGTGAATATGAGGGCCTAGTTCGGAAATGGGTTTCTTTCTTTGAACAGTATAATGTTAAATTGTGGACTAGCTGGGATAAATATAATGCTATGCATATAGCGACCGCAGATGCGCTCACTAAGGTTGGTGGGATTTCGGCGATTTATCAGCGTTCGTTTGAGCCAAATTCTTCAGAGGAAGTGACCGTTGGCGCGGATGTGATCTTTGGATTTTCTTCCGGCGGGTTTGCTATTGAGCAGGGGAATCATTCAGATTTCTTCAGTCATGTGGCTGTCGGGTACATTGGGGATCACCGTTTTTCATTGTTGAAAGAAAAATCACGCGAGCTTCGTGAAGATCTGATGCGTTCCGGGGCGAAACGTGTGGTTGCTTATTTTGATGAGAACACCATAGATGATGGCCGCTGGTTTGCGGGACACGCGGAGGCGTGCAAGAATTATGCTTTTTGGTTGGAAAAAGTTCTTGCGGTACCGGATCTGGGCGTTATTTTTAAACCTAAACGTCCGATCACTTTGAGAAAAAGACTGGGATCCATTGCTGATCTTTTGTCTGCTGCCGAAGCCACAGGGCGTTGTCGGTTGATTATGGAAGGGCGGATCCAGGGTAGTTATCCTCCGGCATTTGCTGCTTTAGCATCGGATGTTGCTATCCATGAGAGATTGCTCGCGGGGACGGCTGGTTTAGAGGCGGCTCTGGCTGGAGTGCCGACTTTGTTGTTGGATCTTGAGGGCTGGCCACGAAGCCCGTTGTATAGACTGGGCCCTGATGTTGTATTCAAGGATTGGTCAAGCGCCTGGGAAGCATGCGCCGAATATTTTCAGGCTCCTCGATCGCGCCCACATTTTGGAGATTGGTCTTCGATGATCGATGAGCTTGATCCTTTTCACGATGGTCGTGCCGCTGAACGCATGAGCGTATATCTTAAGGAACTGCTAGATGGGTTACGTCGCAAAGAGACACCGTTAAATGTCATGGAGATGACGGCTGAACGCTATGCGCGCCAGTGGGGTAAAGACAAGGTCCATCGCGGGCCTCGGGCATGAGAAAATGATAGTATAAAAAGTGTTTTAAGGAGATATTAAAAAATGATTACCGCGTTATTGATAGGCAGGAAAGGAAGTGTGGGCTTTCCCGGAAAGAATACATATCTTATTTTTGGTAAACCACTTGGTCAGTATTCTATGGAGGCAGCGCTTAAGGCTAGATTGGTTGATAAAGTTGTTATTTCTACGGATTGCGAGCAGCTTAAAAAAATTGCAAATAGTTTTAATATCGATATTATTGAACGCCCGGCATATTTGGCGACAAAAGAGGCTAAGGGCGAGGATGCTTTTGTACATGGTCATCAAGAGATTGTTAAAAGATGGGGGCCGCAAGAGTTGGTAGTATTATTGCATTGCAATTCAGCAACCGTAACGTCAGAAATGATCGATTTAGGAATTGAAGTTTTACGAAAAAATCCGTCATATGATTCCGCAGTATCAGTTTCTCAGTATAATATGTGGAGCCCATTACGCGCCCGGCGCATCAATAAAAAGGGCTTGCTTGATCCATTTGTTCCCTTTGAGGCTTTTGGCGACCCACGGACATTGAACTGTGACCGTGATTCTCAAGGTGATGTGTATTTTGCCGACATGGGCTTGTCGATTGTTCGCTCGCATTGTCTTGAGCATATTGAACAAGGACTTTTGCCACAGAAATGGATGGGGCAAAAAATTTTTCCTTTAGTTCAAGAGGCAGGGTGTGATGTGGATTATGAATTTCAAATAGTTCAGACTGAGTATTGGCTGAAGAAATACGGGGTTGTCAAAGAGAATTTATTGGATAAACAAAAATAAAATAAGGATATGTAATCCATGGTACATATTGAGCCTAATTCTAATTTTAAAATCTTAGGCGGAATATCAGTTCATGATAATGATTCGCTAGAATATCAGGAATATCGCCGTGCTTGGAAGGAAAACCCTGTAAACTTTATTTTACGAGATTTTCCTTTGCATTTAGATATTGAATCAACTAGCGCTTGTAATCTTAAATGTACTTTTTGTGATAAATTGCCGGTTTTGAAAAGCGGGCAGTTAGGTTTTATTGATTATTTTTTGTATAAAAAAATTATTGATGAAGGATCAAAGCATAAATTATATAGCATTAAGCTAAGTTATCGCGGTGAACCCTTATTGCATAAAAATATTGTCGAGATGGTGGCGTATGCAAGAAGCAAAGGAGTTTTGGATATTTATTTTAATACTAATGCTATGCTTTTAACTGAGTCGATGAGCGAGAAATTGATTGATGCCGGTTTGAATAGAATTTCTATTTCAATTGAAGGCACCGATCCGCTAGTTTTTGAGAAAGAGAGAGTTGGCGCGAATTTTGACGTCATTTTTAACAATATAAAGTTGTTAGGTAAGCTTAAGAAAAAGAAAAATGTTACCTACCCGAAGCTTCGCATTCAGACGGTAGTTTTACCGGGGTTAAACGTTAACGAGTATAAAGATTTTTGGGGCCCACACTGTGACGAGGTGGCCGCTATTGATTATAAGGATGCCGATCAACGCGAGAGAGGGATTGTTGCTGATTGGGCTTGCCCGCAGTTATGGCAGCGGATAACGATTGAATGGGATGGAACAGTTTTACCCTGTAATAATGATGACTTGCGTGAATTTTCTCCAGGTAATGCATTTAAAAAAAGTATCTATAAATGTTGGCATGATACAAGGGTTATGGAGATGCGGCGCTTACATCGGGCTGGCAACTCACATCAGGTAAGCGATTGTGATGGTTGTCCATGGAGAGCGGCACAAATCAAGAAGTTAAAAAAAGAAGGATAATTAAGGTAGAGCATGATATTACCAAAACGTCACCTTAAAGAATTAAAACGGATTTCGCCGGATAACCGTCCTTATAAGCTGTGTCTGGATATGAATGAAGGCCAGGGGCTTACGGAGAATTTTGTAAATAAAGTTTGTCGAAAAATTGACGTTAGGTTTATGGTTCGTTATCCTGAATATGACGAGGTTATTAAGCAGATCGCGGCACATGATCGTATCTGTCCCGATAATATTTGCCTTTCCAACGGATCCGATGCCGCAATTAAATATATTTTCGATGCTTATGTTTCTGAGGGCGATAGGGTTTTATTTGTTAATCCAACGTTTGCGATGTATTCTGTATATAGCGCAATGTTTAATGCAGAAGTTGTTAATCTTGAGTATGGACAGGATTTTTCATTTCCGCTCGAACAATTTCAGCAAATGCTTTCGCATAAAATCCGACTTGCGATTATTGTTAATCCGAATAACCCCACAGGTACAGCGATAAGCCCTAAGGACTTGCTTTTAACTGTTCAGATCGCTCATAAAAATAATGTTTTGCTTGTTGTTGACGAGGCGTATTTTTATTTTTATTCTAAGACCATGATTAAAAAAATAAAAGAATTTAATAATCTTATCGTTTTAAGGACATTTTCTAAATTGTGCAGCCTTGCGGCGTTAAGAATAGGATATGCCGCGGCATGTCCAGATATTATAAATTATCTTAAAAAGGTTAGGCCGACTTTTGATGTCAATAGCGTGGCAGTATTGTTTGCGCAGCAACTTTTTTCATCTCCAAAGATTATAGAGGGCATGATAGTCGCCACAGACGAAGGGAAAGAATATTTAATCAACCAGTTGAGGGTTGCGGGAATTGGATATAAAAATAGCGTAGGTAATTTTATTTTGATTGAATGTAAAGGCCGTATTGACGAGATCGTAAATAAACTTAAGGAAAAAGGTATATTGATTCACGGAGGATTTAAACAGGATTTTTTAAAGAATTATATTCGAGTAACTGCAGTTGATAAAGCTAAAATGATTTATTTTTGGAGAATATTTATCAAGATATTGAATGGTTAATTTTTAATTGTAAGGAAGGCAATGGTGAATAGAAAATTTAAAGTCCTTTTTATTTATCCCAACACAGAGATGGCGACACTGGTCCCTATTAATTTATCTCAACTTTCAACTTGTTTGAATCAGGCAGGGGTTGAATGTGAGCTTTTTGATACGACTTATTATAATTGGGAAGAGATTAATTTCGAGCAGAAGAAAGTTAGTCTTTTGCAGTTAATGCCTTTTAGTTATGAAGAAAAAGGCGTGCATTACGCAAAAACAGATATGTTTGCCGATTTAAGGCGGAAAGTTAAAGAATATCAGCCAGATTTGATCGGTATAACCCTTGTCGAAGATACGTATCAGTTAGGGATGTCGCTTTTAGAGGCGATTAAAGAATATGATAAGCCGGTTATTGCGGGAGGGGTATTTGTTACATTTTCTGCGGATGAGGTAATTAATAATGAAAATGTTGATATGGTTTGTATGGGCGAAGGTGAAGCGGCCCTTGTGGAGTTGTGCGAGAAAATACAAAAAAAAGAAGATTATAGTTTAATTCAGAATCTTTGGGTCAAAGCTAATGGCAAGATTATTAAAAATCCCATGAGAAAACTTACAGATTTGGATACCTTGCCGTTTATTGATTATGATATTTTTGATAAGAAGCGGCTTTATCGGCCTATGCATGGCAAGATTTATACGATGATTCATGTGGAAATCGATCGCGGTTGTCCTTACGATTGTACATATTGCGAAGCCCCGCATTTAAGAATATTATTTCGTGAGCAAGGTTGCGGAGTTTATTATCGGCGCAAAGATCCCAAGCGAGTCATAGCTGAAATGAAACATTTGGTTAAGAAATATAATCCTGATTTTATTAATTTTAACTCTGAGGCTTTTCTCGCTAAGCCGGTAAATGAATTAAGGGAATTTGCGCTATTGTATAAAGATATAGGGATTTCTTTTTGGTGCCAGTCTCGTCCCGAAACTGTGACGGAAGAAAAAATAAAAATATTAAAAGAAATGAATTGTCAGAATATGCAATTTGGCATTGAGCACGGTAATGAAGCGTTTAGGGCAAAGACGCTTCATCGTCACTGCACCAATCGGCAGATCATTAACGCGTTGAAAATTGTTGAGAAATATGAAATCGCGTATACGGTTAATAATATTATTGGATTCCCTGATGAGACCAGAGAGTTGGTCTTTGACACAATCAATGTGAACCGCCAAATCAATCCGACAACGATGAATATTTATTTTTTTACTCCTTATAAGGGGACTCGATTGTATGAGTACTGTATAGAAAAGGGCTATCTTGATAAGAGTGATCGTGTTCATCAACTACTGGATGGAGTACCGCTGAAGATGGATAGTATAACCTATCAAGAGTTAAAGGGCCTTCAGCGAACATTTCCGCTTTATGCTAAAATGCCGGAGAATATGTTTGCGAAGATTAGAATTGCTGAGCGTTTTGATGATGAAGGGAATCGGATGTTTGAAGAGCTAAAGAAGGAATTTTATAGCAAAGTTTTTAAAATTTAACAGCGCGTTAGGGTGCTAATAGGGTGTTTGGAAAGAAGATAAATACAGGAGCAGAAAATGAATGCAGTCGTTTTTGGTGGGGCAGGGTTTTTAGGAAGTCATGTAGCTGATGCTTTAACCGCGAGAGGCCACAAGGTGATTATTTTCGATAAAGCCGCATCAGCTTATTTGCAGCCAAGCCAAGAGATGATCGTTGGTGATATTTTAGACGAAAAGGCGGTTAAAAAGGCTGTTAAGGGTGTTGATTTTGTTTATAATTTAGTTGCTGTATCTGATATTGAGCAAGCGATGATTATGCCGCCTGAAACGATAAAGGTTAATGTCTTAGGCAATATAAATGTTTTAGAGGCCGCCAGAGAGGCTAAAGTAAAAAGATTTATTTTTTCGAGTTCAATTTATGTTTATAGCGATGTAGGATCTTTTTATAAAAGCAGCAAGCAATCATGTGAGTTATTTATTGAAAGTTATCATGATGTATTTGGCCTTGATTATACGATTTTACGATATGGTTCGCTTTATGGTCCTCGTTGCGATGAAAGAAATTGGATATATATGATATTAAAACAGGCTTTGCTTGAAAAAAAGATAACTCGCGAGGGCGATGGTGAAGAAATACGTGAATATATTCATGTTCAAGATGCAGCTAAGTTAAGCGTGGATATATTAAGTGAAGAGTATAAAAATAGGTGCGTGATCATAACTGGAAATGAACAAATGAAGATTAGGAATTTAATGGTGATGATCAAAGAAATTTTAAAAGGCCAAGTTGAATTAGAATTTTTACCGGTCAAATCGAAAGCGCATTATGAAATAACACCCTATGCATTTAATCCTCAAGTTGCCTCTAAAGTCAGAGGCAAGGAGTATTTTGATATGGGCCAAGGGATTTTAAGTATTTTGAAGGAAATTCATCGAGAGCATATCATGAAAAAGTAGTTAGCCAAAAAAAGAAGATTGGTATTAACAAGGAGCAAATAGAGAAATTGAGGTGTATATGAGCGCAGGGATTTTTTTTAAGATAGTCAAGCAGGTCACGCCACCGATTTTCTATGATTTGCCGCGTGTTAGAGCCATTATTTTTTTAAGAATATATGGTTTTTTAACGGGCAAGGGGATGGCTCGTCTGATGCACGACGAATTATTGCAGCAAATAAAAGATGTTCCCGAGATAGATATTCTTTTTCCACGGGAAAAATTTATTGCTTATGCTAAAGACGAACCGATAAGGAATACGATTGAGCATCCAGATCTTTATGTGAATCAAATTAGATACTATACTGTTTATAGGTTTTTAAAGGATAATTATCCAGACATATTTGAAAACAATACAACTATTTTAAATGTTGGTGATGTTGGGGGGTTATTGTTTGAGGCTATTGGTAAAAAAGGGACTAGCCTTAATATTAATCCGGATTGTGTGGCATTTATGAAGAATAAAGGCATAGAAGCAATTGTAGGGGATGTTGAAAATCTTAAATTAAGTGACTCTTCGTTTGATTTTATTTTTTCTTTCCAATGCCTAGAACATGTTCCCAATCCTTTAAGGGCGCTTAATGAATTGGGCAGGGTGGCAAGGAAGGCGGTGTTTATTTCTATTCCCTATGTAAATAAAACGATAATTTATAATATGGATTATTGGACCAAAATGCAAAAAGAGTCTTGGCAAATCAAGGATCCCAAGGCGGTAGATGGCCATATTTTTGAATTTTCAACGGAAGATTATAAAAATATTTTGAGCTATACAAATTTAGATTATAAAAAAAGTTTTCCAATTAATTATTTTGATGATAAGACCTACATACGAAGACTTTTCAATAAGGTTGGGACGTACTTCAATTTTTTTGTTTTAGTGCCTAAGAAATAAGTAAAACGAAAGATAATTTTTTATTATTCTAGAATTTGTTGTTTGGACTAAGCAAAGATGACATAAGACATGAGAAAGTGGTTTAAATATTTTTTAATCGATAAAGATAAATCACCTTCTGCGTCACGATCATCCACGTTTAAGCAGAATGTAGAAGATATGCAGTATGACCATCAAGCCGGATTATCCAGCCCCGAAGAATTTCTTGAAACATATTTCAATAGTCAGCGCAGGTATCTCGTTTATGATGAAGTCCTTCGATCAATGTTACGCCCAGGCCCAGCCTTGTCTATTGGCAGTGGGCGCTGCATTAACGAGGTTTTATTGGCCAAAGATGGTTATGACATAACATGCTCGGATTTAGAGGTTTTGCCAAAAGTAAAGAGTCTTTTTCCCGGCCTTAATTTTATTTGTTACGATATGACTCAAAAAATACCTTCAGAGAGAAGGTTTAATAATATTTTCGCACTTTCAAGTTTTTACTTATTCGATAAGGGCCAGCTTAAAGAAATTTTAAATAATTTTAAAATTGGTCTTGAACCGAATGGTCGGTTGATCGTTGACATCGGTGGCGCACAAGATAATTTTTTAACATTTTTGATAGATAATTTGATTACCTGGTATGAGATATATTTGAGGGCTTTTGTTGTGAAGGTCATTAAAAGAGATCGGAAAAAGATTATAAAAAAGCACCAGGGGTTTCGTTACAGCGATAAAGAGTTTATAGACTTAGTCCAAAGCGAAGGGTATAAATTTATTGACGTTTATAAGGAAGATTATTTAACGGAGCTGGAGAGAAGTTATTTTGTGCGGCGCCTGGGAGGATTATGTAAATGTTCGAATAAATTTTTTAGCATCATAGGCCGAGCAGCCCCTTATGTAAGAGTTTTTGTTTTTGAAAAAATTGGTTGAACCAAAAAATCTAATTCGTTTATTTTATGAGAAAGTATAGGGGGAGATTTAAATGCTAAAGGCTGTTATTTTTGATTTTGATGGCGTTATTTGCGAGTCAGTAGATGTAAAGACCGAGGCGTTTAGGAAGCTATTCCAAGACTATCCTCAACATCTTAAGCAAATCGTTGATTTTCATATAATGAATGGCGGCATGAGCCGTTTTGAAAAATTCAAAGTTATATATAGGGATTTTTTAAAAAAGGATCTTTCTGAAGAGAAGTCAAAAGAGCTAGGAGAAAAATTTACACAGTATTGCTATTCGGGTGTGCTTCAGGCGCCTTTTGTCAAAGGTGCCGAAGATTTTTTAAATCAATATTATGAAAAATTGTTATTATTTATTGTTTCAGGAACTCCTCACGAAGAGATGATTTCTTTGATCAAAGATAAAGCGCTTAATGGGTTTTTTAAGGCTGTTTACGGTTCGCTTATGAGTAAATATTCGGTGGTTATTAAGATCATGGGCCAGTATGGATTGCAAAAGGATGAGATGGTATTTGTTGGAGATTCAATGGCCGATTATGATGGGGCGAAGCAAGCCGGGATTGATTTTATTGGAAGAGTTCCTAGAGGGTATCCCAATATTTTTAAAAATAAGGTGATCGAAGGCACGATCAATGATTTAAGTGAATTAGAGCAGGTTGTAAAACAACGAATGTAAGGTTTTGGCTGTTGACTTATGTTAAAGATAAAGATTGTAGATAAATTAAGCGAAAGGGCTTTGCAGGATCACATTGAATCATTACGTTTAATTTCGATGAGGCAATTAACACAAGTAGAAGTTGCCTTAGCTAGAGCAAGAGGGTTACGCTGGTATTGTCTTCCATCGCTTGGCCAAAAAAATGTTCAAGAATTTTATGAGAAGTTTGATGCATTTTGGGATGGGGTGGTTCAACCTTTCTCTGAGGATCATTGTTTTTGGCGTAATCCCGTATCCTCTAAGATGCAGGAATGGGAGCGGTCATTGGCGTATTTTGCTCTTATATTGTTTACATTATCGCAGGAATCATATATAGATAAAGATTTGCACTTAATATTTATTTGTGCCAGCTTGCAGGAAGAAGACGTTTTGAGGGCTTGGGCAAAAAAATATAGCTGGCTTATTACTTATGGCAAAGACTCTAGTTTTCGTTGGTTCAGGATATTTATTCAAAAGGTTAAGAATAGCGTTCGTTTTGCAAAATTTTTAGTATTGTGTTTTTATCGCAAATTTATGGCTTTTAGAACTAGGGTTAATGTTTCTGATGATGATCGACGCCCGAATATTTTGATTGCATCGTTATTTTATAATCAATCGTTTCGGGAAGGAAAATATAATGATCCATTTTTTGGTGCTTTTCATGAGTACTTAGAAAAGAACAAATTTCGATATCTTTATTTATGTGATTCTTTAGATTGGCCGAATTTTGAATTAAAACGAGACATGAGCCAATGCCATAGTTCAGAATTGATTATGCCATATTCGCTATTAAGCTTGAGCAAGCTAATTATTATTTTGTTGCGAGTTTTTTTTAGAAAATTTCATTTTGCTAAATGTAAATTTATGGATGTTAATTTTTCCGGAGTAATGCTTTGGAATGCCCATCGATTTTCGGACTATTGGAGTATTAATGCAGAGATAATTTTTGAAGCGACAAAACAGCTATGTCAGCAAAGAATTTTTAACAAGTTTTTATATATTTACGAAGGCAATGTTTTTGAGCGTGCTTGCATACAGGCTTTTCGTCAGTTTTCATCAGGGGAGATCATAGGGTATAGTCATGGCACTTTGGATCGTTTAAACCTTAAATTACGGTTAACAGCCAATGAAGTTTTAACCAAACCAGGGCCAGATAGATATGTTTGTACTGGAGAGTATACAAAAAAACGCTTAGCGGAAATAGGAAGCAGGAATGTAGTGAAAATGTCTGCAGGGTGTTCTTTGCGTAGTATTCCTTTTACATCTTGCTCCCAGGTGCAGCGGAAAACTGCGCAGCAAATTCTTGTTGCTTTAGACGGTATGCAGACTAGTGTTGTAATGTTGGATTGGTTGTTTGAGCACGCTGAAATTTTTAGTAATTTCCGAATATTAATCAGAGCGCATCCTAATGTGCCTTTTGAAAAATTGAAAAGGCAATGTTTATGCCCTATGCCGGAACATTTAGTGATATCATCTGGTGATTTGAAGGGAGACTTGGAAAATAGTTTTTGTGTTGTTTATCGTCAGAGCTCAATTGGCATACAAGCTTTGACTAATGGTATTTTTGCGATACATCTGGCTGTTGATTTACCTTTATCTGGCGATCCCATAGAGGAGTTGATGACAGGTAGGTGGATTGCTAAAACTCCGCAAGAATTAAGGGCTGCTTTTGAGGCGGCAAGATCATTGAATGGTCAGGATTGCCAAGTTTTGTTACAAGAAGAGAAAGTTTTTGCCGAAAATTATTTTTTAAGTCCAACTGAAGACAGATTACGAGATTTTATAGGAAGTAAGATTGGCAGGTAATAATATGGGTATTAAAAGAAATAATTGGATAGATGCGACGTTACCAATTGATACTGATATGATCTCTTGGCCCAGCGACCCTGTGGTTAAGATTTCAGAATATAAAGGGATTAGTAAAGGCGGAAGCTCAAATGTTTTGATTTTACAATTAGGCAGTCATGCCGGCACACATATTGATGCTCCACGGCATTTTCTTAATGATGGGACTACAATTGATGCAATGCCGGCTGATGTTATGGTTAGTTCCATACGAGTTATTGAGATCAAAGATCGTTTTGCTATTTGTGCGGATGAACTTAAGTCGAAGAATATATGTCTTGGCCAAAGTGTTATTTTTCGGACAATAAATTCAAAGGCGCCGTGGTGGCAGAAAGGTTTTTGTAAGGATTTTGTTTTTTTGTCGTTGGCGGCGGCGGAGTATTTGGTCTCTCGACGAGTAAGGTTAGTTGGTATCGACGCTCTCTCAATAGGCGGATATGGTAAGCCCGACGGTAAAGCTGTTCACCAAACTTTATTGGACAGGGGGATTTGGATTGTTGAGGGTTTGGACCTTACCAGAGTTAGGCCGGGGCGCTATAATATGTTGTGCCTGCCGTTAAAAATTTATAAAGGCGATGCGGCGCCGGCAAGGGTTTTACTAAAAAAAATAGGGTGTTAATGTGGATACTCCTATAAGTGTTTTAATGACCGTTTATAATGGTGGTCATTTTCTGAAAAAATCTATCGGAAGTGTTTTTAATCAGAACTTTAGTAATTTTGAATTTTTGATAGTAGATGATTGTAGCAGCGATGGTTCGGTTGCGCTGATAAAATCTTACTCTGATCCCAGAATAGTATTGTGTGAAAATAAAGTCAATCAAGGCCAAACCAAGTCGCTGAATATTGGTTTAAATAAAGCGAAAGGCAAGTATATAGCACGCATGGATGCGGATGATATCGCCTTGCCGCAATGGCTTAAAAAAGTTTACAATTTCATTACAAAAAATAGTGTCTATTCGGTTGTTAGCCCTCAAGCCTTAATTATTGATGAGAATAGCAAGGTTAAGCAGTATACCGGATTACCGCTCTCTTATCATGAGGTTATTTTAAAGAATATAATGGAATCTCCCATCAACCATGTTGGATCATTGATGCGCAGGGAAGATATTGTTAAGGTTGGCGGATATGATGAGAAATATGTGATTGCCGCAGATTATGATTTGTGGACAAAATTACTTATCGGGGGGTATAGGTTAGTGAATATGGATGAGATATTAACTGCTATAAGAATACATAACGTATCTACAGGCATGCGCGGAAAAAGCATACGGGATGCGGAGTGTATTGATATAATGCAAAAGAATACAATAAATTTTACAAACTGTTTCTTAACGAAAAATGAAACAAGGATTTTATGGAAGATTCTAAATGATATAAAGGTTTGCGATGAAGAAACTCGCAATGCTGATGAGCTAATAGATAAGTTATACGATAACATTAAGCCTGAGCTTGGCCTATCAAATAGTTTGATCCAAAAAGTAAAAGAGGAGAAGAAGCAGGGAGTCTTTAAAAAAAGAATATATTTATTACTTCAAAAAAACAAATATGATAGTGCAAAAGATGCTTTAAGGGAATATATTCAGGCAAAAGGATCGTTTAATTTTTTCGGCCTTTTGTATTTTTTAAGTTTTTCCCCTATATTTACAAAAAATATAGAAATTATATATTACAACCTGTTAAGTCTTTTAACTAAGATGAGATTTAGCAGAATAATTAAGACATTGAAAAGTTAAGCCTCATTATTCAGTCGAACTAATGAAAGGTTGGTCCCTTTTGAAACAGTTGGTTAATCCATTGCTTTGGTTTCTTTTGTTGCAGTTGGGAGGAATGGTTGTCTTACGCTATCGTTGCTGGACCAAGGTGTCTCGCGCTTGGAAGTCGATCTGGCTACTGTTGGTGCTGTCGCTACTTGGCTCGGGTGTATTATCCACCGTGAATGGGCGGGGATTATTTGGTACGCCGTGCTTGAAAGTACCCGTATTAGATAGAATGATGCAAAAAATTTAGGATTAGCAAAAATATGCGTTTATATAAACTTTATACATGGTCAGTTGTGCTGGAGCCCTTGTTATTCTTTACCGGACTAGGTGCTACGGTTGGCGTTGGGGTTTCTCTTGCAAGGGGATTACAGCTAATTTTTATAGTTTTGTATTTCATGGCTTCATTAACTAAGCCCATATACTCTTTGAACAATTCATTTTTCAGATCGAGTTTATCATGCTTGAAGAATCACTATTGGGCTTTTTTATTTGTTTCGTTAACGGGGTCATCGCTTGTGTTTTTATCGCATTTATTAACTAACGATCCGTTTTTTAAAATAGTATTTTGGCCAGGTGAAATGGCTTTATTGCATCACGCCTATGTCCGTCCATTTTTTGAAATCATTATTTATCTATATTATTTTTGGTATTTTGTAATTTTACCTCATAAGATCTTTAAAAATATTGGGCATTTGAGGTATTTTTTTAAGGTCTTCTCATCGGTATTTATTTTTAATCTTTTTTTAGGTTATGTAGATATTGTTGCCGCTTGGGCTAAAATACATATAATTCCTCGTCATTTAATTGAGGCGTTGATGGGTTCAGCAGTTTTTGTCGGACCAAGGTTTCATGGCCTTGCAGGTGAACCGAGAGATGCATTTGTTTACCTGGTGCTTGGACTTGCTATCTATCTTTTGACTACAGTAGTTCTGAAAAGAAAAATCAACTACCTGTATATCTCGGTTATTTTGCTCGCCCTTGTCCTTACTCAATCAGCATCGGGGTTAATCGGCATACTATTGTTTATCTTACTAGCGCTCATCACGGGCACCTGTTATGGCTATGTAAAAATTCGGCATTTAATTTTTATAGTTCTTTTTTCATCTGTAATGATTATCGCGATTGTTTATTCGAGTGAGCGGATGATGCCCTACATTACAAGCATTCAGTCGCTCTTTAAAAATTTTCAAACCTGGCAATTTTCTGAAAAGCTTGAGGTTGCGAAAGTGTTGGAAGGCCAGCTAGTAAACATTGTGCCCATCTTACATATCTTAAAAGAGCTCACGATCTACAATTTTTTTCCTATTCTTTTCGGAAATGGTATTGGCACTAGTTCAATTATAAATGGTTTTGTCGGGAAAAACATTGGTTTGTCGAGTGGTGTATATGGCAATCCAAATGCACAAGTTATTAGACTTATCTACGAGTTTGGTATTATAGGAACTTCCTTGTTTGTCTTGAGTATGATACGACCTCTTATTTTGCTGAGCACAAAGGTTCGCGAGTTAAAGATAAACACACGGATAATTATTATTTCTATGTTAGCCATGCTTGGATGTAGTCTTGCGCAAAGAAATAGTTCGATCTTTATTTTTTTGGGTATGGCGCATGTATCTTTACTGATATTAAAAGTTACATATTCAGAGGAATTAAGTGGCAAAGGTCCAAATAGGATATGTGAAGGAGGTTGTGGAGCTGGCCTATGAATGATGTTGTGGTAGTCGGAGCAACAGGTTTTATCGGAAGGTATTTAATCGCCAGTATTTCATGTCAAAAAGAAATAAAGTTTAGAGTTTTAGTGCATAGGAACACTCCGGAAGATTTGTTTAACAAAGACAATATTACTGTGATTAGAGGCGATCTTCTACGCCTTGGGACTTTGGATAAACTTTGCGAGAAAAATGCTATAGTGATTAACCTGGTGTACTTGAGAAACCAGTCATGCCAAGATAATTTAGCCGCTAATAATAATTTGCTTGAGGCGTGCGTAAAAGCTAAAATAAGCCGTTTTATTCATTGTAGCACTACTGCGGTCTTTGGTAAGGTTTCCAGTGATGTCGTTACCGAAAATACAAAGTGTGATCCTATCAATGAATATGAGATTACTAAATTGCAAATAGAGGAGGCTGTTCTTAAAAGGGCAAGTAGTGCGTTCGATGCGGTAATTCTGCGTCCAACAGCGGTTTTTGGGCCAGGGGGAAAGAATTTATTAAAATTAGCCAATGATTTACGATCCGGGAATAAAATTGCTAATTACCTGAAAGCATGTTTATACAATATGCGCAAAATGAATCTCGTAAGTGTTCACAATGTTGTTGCTGCGATAAAATTACTTATGCAGACGGATAAGAAAATTAACCGGGAAGTTTTTATTGTTTCCGATGATGAGTTCCAATCCAATAATTATTCTTACATTGAAAGATATTTGCTAAAAAGTTTAGGTCTTACCGGTTATCCGCTTCCGGTTGTTCCGGTTCCTTATTTTGTGCTTAAGATGTTGTTGAGGTTGACGGGTAAATCGAATTTTAATCCGCGCTGCACGTATAATTGCCAAAAGCTTTTAAACCTCGGATTTAAGAAAACTGTTCTTTTTGAAGATGGGCTAGCTGATTTTGCGAATTGGTATAAACATTATCTTGAAGTACAGAAGAGTGTCTTATGAAGATACTAAATGTTAATATGTCGCTGGATCCGGTATTAGGCGGCGGGACCGTAGAAAGAACTATTCAAATAAGCCGGGAATTATCTCGAAGCGGTGTTAAGGCTGTTATTTTAACTACCGACATAGGCTTGCCTGAAGAATATATAAAGGGCGTTGATGGTGTTGAAATTATCGCTTTGCCTTGTCTGGTGAAGCGTTTTTATTTCCCGAAGTTCTCTTACAAATTTATAAAAGAGTTGGTCGCCAAGAGCGATGTTGTTCATCTCATGGGGCATTGGACGTTTATAAACGCGTTGGTTTATTGTGCCGCGCGGCAGTTGAAAAAGCCGTATGTTATATGCCCTGCGGGTGCTCTTCCGATATACGGCAGGTCGCAGGTCATTAAGAAGCTTTATAATTTTTTTATCGGCAAAGAGATCATCCGTAATGCCAAGGCCTGTATAGCGATAGCGGTAAACGAAGAGGCTCGTTTTAAGGCTTACGGAATAGGCGCCGATAAAATTACTTTTATTCCTAACGGTATTAACTGTGCTGATTTTAAGGTAGGGGACGAAAACGCCTTTCGTAGCAAATATAATATAGGCAGTCATCCGTTTATACTGTTTATGGGTCGTCTGAATCATATCAAAGGCCCGGATCTGCTTCTGCGGGCCTTCTGCGAGGCGCGGGAAGGACTGGAGGGGTATCATCTCGTTTTCGCCGGGCCTGATGGCGGGATGCTCGCTGAATTAAAAAATACGGCTGCACAGTTTTCGTTTCAAGACAGGGTCCATTTCGT
>JAZDHG010000087.1:0-4967 GCA_043806135.1 Candidatus Omnitrophota bacterium | reverse complement strand
CGCCGCTTGCGGTCAGGTTTTTAATATCGGAAGCCAGGAAGAGATCACAATGGAAGGTTTAGCCAAAAGAGTCATAGAGATCACCGCGAGCCGTTCAAAGATCGTGTTTATCCCTTATGAAGAGGCGTATGAAGAGGGGTTCGAGGATATGGAGAAGAGGGTTCCCGACACGACTAAGATCCATGATCTCATCGGCTTTAAACCGACAGTCGACTTAACGGGAATCATCCGAGACGTGATAAAATACACGAAAGATAAGATGGTATATTTAAAGTGAAAGAGAATAAGAACAAAATCGACATCGTCTGTGAAAAGATAATAGAATATTCTTTTTACGCGATGGTTTTTTTCATACCTTTCTCGAAATGCGTAATAGAAGTTTGCGCCACTTTAGCGATTATTGCATGGTTGGTAAAGAAAGCGCGCCACCTCAGGTTGTCGGAGGTCGGATTAAGCGCTTCACCGGCCCTTTTAACGGTTACAGCTATAAGCTTCGCTCTTCTTATCCCGTTTTTTATATCCATGATTTCGACGATCTCTTCCCAGCATGTAGAAGTAGGCTTAAAAACTCCGCTTCCTTTATTTTTGGCCATAATTGTAAGCTTGATAGCCCTTGTTTTCTTTTTTATAGTTTTTGTTTCCGTATATAGTTCTCAATATGTTTCCTGTAAAATTAAAATCCCGTTTCTTTTGCTGATAGATATAAGCATAATCACCTCTTTATTTACCACGCAATACATGAGCAAGAGCTTGGGTTCCCTTTTCTTCAAAACAATGGAATATTTGCTTTTATTTTTCATAATGGCAGAAACGATAAATACGCGCAAAAAAGTCAGAAACATATTGATCGTAATATTTGTTTCCGCATTTATTACGGGTATTGATGGCATTTATCAGCAGATCACGGGTTTTGATTTTTTCCGCAAATTTCCCTTATTGGGCTCTCAAATGTCCGCCACTTTTAAGTTTTCGACCGGTTTTGGCACTTACTTAGCTACTGTCCTGCCTTTACCTATCGCCTTTATCGCAAGTAAAGCGACGAATAAAAAGTCAAAATTTATCTTAATCGGCCTTTGTCTCATTTTGTTGATCGACCTTGTTTTTGCGCAATCCAGGGGAGCGTGGCTTGGATTTGTAACGGGGGTCCTTTTCGTGTGTCTTATAAGCGGCAGAAAGAATTTTATCATTGCGGTCACCCTTTTGATAATGTCGGGGATAATCCTGAGTTTTTTTGCGCCCGGCGCGATTAAAGAACAGATGAAATCATTCCTGAAGTTCGGCAGCGACGCTTCAACCAATGAACATCTTATAATCTGGAAGACAGGATGGAAGATGTTCATTGACAAACCTGTCTTTGGCCACGGCTTGAACACTTTTATGCGGGTTTTTTCGGACTTTAGGCCGAAGGGGTGCAACTGGATCATGTATGCGCATAATTGTTTTTTACAGATGGCGGCAGAAATCGGGATAATCGGTTTGCTGGCTTTTCTTTGGCTTACTTTTGTTATTTTATGGGAGGCTATGCTTAAGTTCTTCACCCTAAAAGAAGGTTTTTTAAGGGCCGCATCTCTCGGCCTGATCGGCGGTTTATTAGCCTATCTTGTCCACAGTTTATTCGACACGAACTTGTATTCACTTCCTCTGGCGGTGATGTTTTGGTCGGTAGCGGGCCTGGCGGCGGCAAAATTTCAAATCGATGAGTTATGATACCAGGGTAAGGGAGAAAATCAATGGCTGAGACTTTAGGCAGTCTTATCGATAAGTTTACGATAAAAGAAATAAGACAATACCATCTTAAAGAGATGTTAAGGGCAAAGGATAAAAAATTCCAGGCAGATGTCATTAAGGCAAAAATATCGCTATTGGACGGGCAGATAAGGGCCATGGCCGGTGAGATCGACGGGTTTGTCCGGGCCGCGGCAAAAGGAAAGACCCGCCCAAGAGATGAAAAACTGCAGATTTATCATACGATCGAGGATATGAACAAGATCCCGCAATTTGCCGATATCGGCCCGGCTATTTCCAGTCTTGCTCAAAAGAATTTGGAACTCTGGCATCTGGAGGATGAGGCAAGGTGTAAAGATGCGGGGCTGGATCGTATCGGCCGGATCAAGCGCAAGATCGATCTTGCTAACCAGCAGCGCAACGACCTGATAGACAAAATTGACGAGCTCTTTGAGAAAAAAATCAGCTTCATTCCTGGTCATTAACCCGTTCGGTATCGGTGATGTCCTGTTTTCGACTCCCCTTATCCGCAACCTGCGCGAGAACTTTCCCGCAGCCGAGATATATTATCTCTGTAACAGAAGGACCGCGCCGATACTTAAACAGCATACTTTATTAAAAAAAGTATTTGTTTATGAGCGCGACGATTTCGTTAAAGCGCGAAAACAATCCTTCCGGGCGTGGCTGAAAAAGTTTTGCGGTTTTATCGGTGAGATCCGCGCCGAACGGATTGATGCGGTGATCGACCTTTCCTTGAACACGCAGTATGGTTTCTTCGCCTGGCTGGCGGGTATACCCAGAAGATACGGCCTTGATTATAAGAACAGATGCCGCTTTTTGAATAAAAAGATCGCGATCGGAGGCTATAGCGATAAACATGTTGCCGACTATTATCTGGACGTTTTAAAATTGTTAGACATAGAGCCTAAAATTTGCGGCCTGGAAATTTATACTGATATAGCAAGCAACGACCGGGCAGAAACATTTCTTAAGCAAAAAGGAATTTCGGAAAAAAATTGTATTATTGGCATCGCGCCTTGCGGTGGAAGCGCGTTTGGCAAAGACGCTTACATTAAACGCTGGCCGGCAGATAAATATTCTGCGTTGATCGACGGGTTGATAAACGAATTTAAGGCCAAGATCTTTATTTTTGCCGGGCCCGAAGAAAAAGAAGACGTCGCGGGAATCTTACAGGCGGTTCGCCTAAAGAGCGATGTGTATGAATTTACCGGCTCTTCTTTAGCGCAAACGGCTGCGCTGGTGGATAAGTGCGGTTTGTTTATCGGTAATGATACGGGTCCGCTGCGTTTTGCCGACGCCTTGAATAAAAAAATAGTGGCTTTGTTCGGGCCGGTAGACGAAAAAGTGTATGGGCCGTATCCGTACGAGCAAGGGCGGACCGTAGTTATAAAAAAAGATATGGCCTGCAGGCCTTGTTACCGTAAATTCCGTTTGCCCCCATGCCCGTATAATAAAAAGTGTTTAGAAGACATTACCGTAGAGGAAGTCTTACAGGCGGTACGGAAGCTCCGCGGCCAAGAAAAAAATTTTAGCGTATGAAGAAGCCTAAAAAAGATAAGCGCGATGAATTATTGGCCATGATCCCTGCTGACGCAAGGCGGATCCTTGATATCGGCTGCGGCGACGGCGGCTTAGGTTTGAAGTTAAAGGAAGGGCAAAGGGAGATTGTGGGAGTAGAAAGAAGCGAACAGTTATGCCAACGCGCAAGACAGAAATTAGACCGGGTTATTACCGGAGATATCGAGGGCATCGAGCTCCCTTTTCCGAAGGGCTATTTTGATTGCATTCTTTATGCGGATGTTCTGGAACACCTGGTTAATCCTTTAGGCTTATTAGAAAAACACAGGGATCACCTCAATGATAAAGGATATATCGTTGCCAGTATACCAAACATTTGTTATTATAAGGTTATTAAACGGTTGATCTGCAATGGCACCTGGGATTATATGGAAAACGGAATATTGGATAAAACGCACCTTAGATTTTTTACCGTTGTTAATATAAAAGAATTATTTAGCGAGGCCGGATACGAAATAATTAAAATAAAAAGAAATATAACAGCATCAAAGCTATTAAAAATACTTAATTTCATTTTCTTTAACAGTATGCAACATTTTCTGACCTATCAATATTATATTGTAGCCAAAAAGGCAAGCGATACGCTTACTGGTACTGTTAAGAAAAGAAAAATTGAGCAGTTTTAAAAGAGGAAAACTGATAGGGCTACTATAGGAATAGATAAATTAAAACAGGGAATGGTGTATTTATTAAATAGTAAAAACAGTGTTTAAATAGGAGGAATCGATGGAAAATCAACAGTATATACAGGAAGATGAATTTGACATAAGGAAATATATTAACGTTATAATTAAAAGAAAAAAGCTTATTCTAGCTATATTCTTAGTTTCAGTTGCTGCTGCTGCAATAGTTAGCCTAAGGATGCCTAAGGTTTATGAAATTACCTCTATAATCCAGCTGGGAAGTGTTAATGAGCTTTTAATCAAAAATGAAGAAGCAAAAGCGATAATACTGAATCAAAATTTCCTTCTATTCGTAATCAATGAACTGGGTCTTAAGATAGAGGTGGAGAGCCTTCAAAAAGCTATTGAGATTAGTGATTTAGCTGGTACTAATTTTTTAAAGATTAAAATAACCTATCCTGGCATTGATACGGCCCTTAAGATAAACGATACAATCATAAATTCGCTTATTGCTCAAGGGCAAAATATGTATCAGGGGAGATTGGCTATTATTAATGAACAATTAAAGGAATTAGACACGGAAATAAATAATACTGAGGGGGATATAGCCAAGACAAAAGCTTTAATTTCTGGGCTTCCTAATCCCAGTGATGTTACTCAATCCGATGTTTTTTTAAAAATAATTTTATTACAGAGTGGTCTACCTAATTACAAAAGTAACCTAACTACGCTTAAGAATCAAAGAAATGAATTGAAACTTCTACTTAATAACTCCAAAGATTTTAAGGTTTTTGACGCGCCAATTAAGCCTAAATACCCAGTAGGGCCTAAGAAGAAACAGAATGTTCTTATTGCGGGTATGCTCAGTTTAATGTTTGGTGTATTTTTAGCCTTCTTTATGGAATTTTGGCAGAAGGGCAAGGAAGGAAAAACTAAATAATGAAAAAAGTATTTATTTCCACAACAACGTTCGGCGAGGTTGCCTCGTCGATTCTGGATACGCTGGCCAAGGCGCAGATC
>JAZDHG010000086.1:0-35162 GCA_043806135.1 Candidatus Omnitrophota bacterium | reverse complement strand
TACTCGTTGTACGCCGCACATGTAAGCCAGCGTTCAACGTCCAAGATATGCGTTTTGCAACCGCGTCATCTATTCTTTTGCTGTTACCCTCAAAACCTCTTCCAGCGTTGTCTGCCCTTTTAAGAAATTCTGGATTCCCGTATCCCGCAAAGTAAGCATCCCCAGCTCTTTCTTTGCATATCTTTTCATCTCATCACTGGAGCACTTTCTCATGATCATATCCCGCAGCTCATCATTTATGAGCAGCACCTCAAGAATTGCAAAACGGCCCCGGTATCCGCTGCCGCTGCAGTTCTTACAGCCTTTTCCTCTATATACTTTGATCGTACTCGCATCAATCTCCAGATCCAACCGATCCAGAACCGATTGCGGAATATCATACGGCTCTTTGCAGTCCGAACAGATCTTTCTGGCAAGTCTCTGCGCCCCCACAGCAATAACACTGCTGGCGATAAGAAACGGCTCAATACCCATATCCATTAGACGGGTTACCGCTCCGGGAGCGTCATTGGTATGCAGAGTGCTCAACAGCAATGCTCCGGTTAATGCCGCTTTTATCGCGATATCAGCTGTTTCAAAATCACGTATCTCCCCGACCATAAGCACATCAGGGTTCTGCCTTAAAATCGCCCGCAGCCCATGAGAAAATGTCAATCCAATATCAGGTTTGACTTGAACCTGAGTAATACCTTCAACCTGGTATTCAACAGGATCTTCAATAGTGATCAAGTTTTTTCCCGGCTGGTTAAGTTTATTCAAAACAGAATACAGAGTTGTGGATTTTCCAGAACCTGTTGGACCCGTAACCAATATCATCCCGTAAGGGCGGGTTACTGCGTATTGAAAACCATCCATTGCCTGAGGTAAAAATCCCAGAGCTTCAAGTCCGATGCTCAAATTTGCCTTATCCAGAGCTCTCATAACCACTTTTTCACCATAACTAATAGGCAATACGGAAACCCGGAAATCAACCTCCCTTTCATCCAAGCGAACTTTAAAACGACCGTCCTGAGGGATAAGACGCTGCGTAATATCCATGTTTGACATGATCTTTAAGCGTGCAGCGATAGCGTTCTGAATTTTCTTCGGCAAAACTGCTGCCTCCTGCAAAGCTCCGTCAATTCGATAACGCACCCGGATATTTTCTTCGTAAGGCTCAATATGGATATCCGATGCTCTTTTCATCAAAGCCTCGGCAATTAAAGCATCAATCATTTTAACTATTGGCGCTTCACTGCTTGAGCGGATTACGTCTCCGATATCGATCTGCTCTACATCCTTGATCACCTCAATATCTGCATCAGTGATTCCTTTAACCAGTTCATTAAAGGATTCTTCTCTTTTCGCTTCTGCTTTATGGTGATAAAACCGGTCAACAGCCTCTGTGATTTCCGAAAGGCGTGAAACAACAGGGATAACATCATAGCCTGTCAAAGCCTTTATATCATCGATAGCTAAAACATTAAGCGGATCGCTCATAGCCACAGTAAGCATATTGCCCATCTTCGATACGCAAACCAGCCGGTAATGCCGCGCCACATGCTCCGGGATGATTTTAACACTCGCCTCATCAGCCCTGAATTTTGAAAGTGAAATAGGCGGCATGCTCATATACCGGCAAAAACAGGTTACAATATCCTCTTCCTTTACAAATCCCTCCTCGATCAGGATCGTAGCAAGCTGAGAGCCGGTTTGGCGCTGTATCTCCAGTGCCTTGACCACATCCTTCTCATTGATAAGGCCGTAGTCCAGCAAAAGTTCATTTAAGCGTTTTTTTGTTCTGAGCATCAGCCGTTCCTATATGTCTTGTCCCGCAAAAGTTAATTTTTTTTCAGTTCAGTCAGTTACTAATAGTTGCTTAAAAAATCAGTATTGCGTTCTGCGTATTGAGCATTGCGTCTAAAAACGAAGGACGACGGATGACCATTCCCCCGCCAGGATACGGCAGGATCATTAGGACGATGGACGAACGCTCTCTTCGTTCGCTTAAAAAACTATTTATTAAAAACTTATCCGGTTCTAGCCGTTGCCGTTGCCTTTTAAGCCGATACGGGCATCGTCACCGGCTACCTTTTAAACCCGTTTTTCAATCGTAACTCATAACTTATTTTGCGTCCTTCGTCCCTCATCCCTCAGTCTTCGTTCTTTTCTTGTTTCTCGCTACTCGCTATAGATCAGTCATCATCAACTGTTAACCTGGTAATCTCTTCCAGGCTTGTAATGCCTTTTAATGCTTTTGTTACTCCGTGCTCTCTTAAAGTTCTCATGCCCTGCTCTCGGCCTTTAGCTTTTATGATCCCCTCCTGGGCTTTCTTCATGATTAAATCTTTCACCTCAGGAGTCAAAGACAAGACCTCACACAGTCCTGTCCTTCCCCTAAAACCTGTGTGCGAGCAATCTTCACAGCCCTTTCCGCGATAAAGCTCGCTATATTTATCAGGAATCTTAAATTTTTCTCTTATTTCATCGCTTATAGGATAAGCTTCTTTGCATTTCGTACAGATCTTCCGGACCAGCCGCTGTGCACAAACCATCAAACACGATGATGTGATCAAGAATGGCTCAATACCCATATTAACCATTCTGGTCACCGCACCAGCTGCCTCGGTTGTATGCAGAGTGCTTAAGACCAAATGACCTGTGAGAGCAGCTTTAATAGATATATCCAGTGTTTCGACATCACGAATTTCACCGACCATAATAATGTCCGGGTCTTGGCGTAAAAATGAGCGCAGGGCTATGCCAAAAGTTAACCCTACATCAGGGTGAACATTCACCTGATTGATGCCATTCATCTGGTATTCGACAGGATCTTCCGCTGTACATATATTCTTTTCCGGATCATCTACATAACGCAGAATTGAATATAGTGTAGTGGATTTCCCCGATCCGGTCGGGCCGCAGACAAGGATCATTCCATGCGGCTCCATTGCCAGCTCTTTTATTTTTTTAAGAGGGTCGGGCTCAAAACCCATTGCATCAATATCCAGAATCACCGCCGTCTTATCTAAAACACGCAATGCCACCTTTTCCCCGTGGCTTGTAGGCATGATCGAAACTCGGAAGTCAACCTCCCGGTCCAAAACTTTTATCTTAAATCTACCGTCCTGCGGCAGACGGTGTTCCGCAATATTTAATATCGCCATAACCTTAAGGCGAGAAACAATCGACTCCTGCATCGACTTAGGCGGTGCGGGAAACTCTTTTAAAATCCCATCCAAACGATATCTGATACGCACTGTTTTTTCCTGAGGCTCAATTAAAATATCACTAGCCTGGTACTTTATCGCCTCACTCAGCAGCATATTAGTTACTTTAACTATAGGAGCATCCTCGACATCCTTCATAATCTGCTGCGTATTTACTATGATCTCATCGCCCTTATCTTCAATGATCTCCATGTTCATGCCTTTTACATCGTCTATTATTCCTTTCATCCGCTCGTTAGCTGATGACTCATAATATGTTTTTATGGCATTTTTTAGCTTGTCTTCATCGGCGATAACTATCTTCAGCTCATAATTCGTTAAAACCTTAAGTTCGTCTATAGCCAAAATATTAAGAGGGTCGACCATGGCCACGGTCAGGACTTTTCCGATTTTTGAAACAGCAATTGCCTGGTACTTTTCCGCTGATGCCCGGGGAATTATCTGAACCACCTCAGAACTGATTTTTATTTTAGCCAGATTAATAGGCGGGATATTCATGCTTTGACTTAAGACAATGACCAGATCTTTTTGCGTAATAAACCCCATCATTGTCAAAACTTCACTCAAGTGTTTGCCTGAGGTTTTTTGCATTTCAATTGCTTCGTCCAGCTGTTCCTTGGTCAAAAAATTAGACCGGGTTAAAACATCAAGCATTTTTTGTTTTAAGCTCTGAGCCATCTACTAAATCCTCAATAAAGCGGATAATTAAACATAAAACTGCGATATAGCATTATTAATGTCAGAGAATGTGGAAATAAATGCTTCCACGTTCAAGCCTGTCTCTTTACGTATACTGTCAAGAGCAGGGGCATTAAGAGGGTCAGCCATAGCTATTGTAAGAATATTACCGATTTTATCAATAGCGATAAGAGAGTATTTTTCGGCAATACTTTTGGGGATTATTTTTACAATTTCGGTTTCAATTTCATAATTTACCAACTGCAAATAAGGAAACCCGAACTGGGTTACCATAGTGCTCACAAGGTCTTCTTCCCCTAATACTCCCAGTTTAACAATAGCCTGAGCAAAAGTTCCGCCCTCTTTTTTTTGCAAATCCAAAACTTGTTTTAACTGTTCAGAGGAGAGAACTCCCATTTCTTTTAAGGCATTCTCTAATTTCTCAGCACTGCTCGTCTGTTCATTTACGCTGTTTTCTATCTGCTCGGCTGTCACGATATTAAGTTTAATAAGTATCTGCCCGAGCAAACCACCCTCTTTGAGCTGCACCTCTAATGCCTTATCCAGCTGTTCGTGAGTGATCACGTTTTTTTCAATTAAAAGCTGTCCTAACTGCTTACCTTTTTTTGTTTTCATAGCATAATCTTATCTTTTGAATAGTCTTACCAGGTCCTCAGGATCCATACTGCGTGATACAGCATCTTCATATGAAATATATTTTTCTGTATAAAGCTCATAAATAGACTGGTTCATTGTCCTCATTCCCTCTTTTGTGCCTGTCTGGATAATAGAGTAAATCTGATGCACTTTCTGCTCTCTAATCATGCTCTTGACCGCAGGGGTTGCGACCATAACCTCAGAGGCCAGAATCCGTCCGCTCCCGCCGACCTTAGGTATCAGCTGTTGAGAAAGAATGCCCAAGAGTACAAAAGAAAGCTGTGTGCGTACCTGCTGCTGCTGATGCGAAGGAAAGACATCAATAATACGGTTTACCGTCTGGACTGCGTCTGAAGTATGCAAAGTAGCGAAAACAAGATGTCCGGTTTCCGCAATAGTCAGTGCCGCTTCTATTGTTTCCAGGTCTCTCATTTCTCCCACCAGAATGACATCAGGGTCCTGGCGCAGGACATGTTTTAGAGCCGCGGCAAAACTTCGTGTATCCTGCCCGACTTCTCTCTGATCAATAATCGCCTGTTTATTCTTATGCACAAATTCTATAGGATCTTCAACCGTAATAATATGACAGGCACGCTCATCATTGATCTTATCGACAATCGATGATAATGTCGTGGATTTGCCGCTTCCGGTAGCGCCTGTAACCAGAACCAGCCCTTTGGGCTTTCGCGAAAGTTCGACTACGATCTTTTCCGGCAAACCGCATTCAGCAAAACTTAAGATCTTAAAAGGGATCGCCCGGATAGCACAACCGATAAATCCTCTTTGATAAAACGCATTCATACGGAAGCGGCTTAAGCCCTCGATCTCAAAGGACCTGTCCAGCTCCCTTACTTCCTTTAGTTTCTTAACTTCCTCATGGGTAAGCATACCGTAAATCAGCTTTTCCGCATCATCCGCAGATAATATATGCTGGTCAAGAGCAACTATTTTTTCATCAACACGAATATGCGCGTTTGTATTTACACCAATGTGCAGGTCTGAACCGTTTCTTTCAACAAGCATTCTCAGCATTTTTGATATATCAAGTACCATTCTATTATTTTCCTCCTTCAGGTTCATGACGTGACAATCCCTTATGAATTCGTAAAGCGGTATGTATTAAGCGTGCGGCTTCATCGAACCCCTTTTCTTTGGCAAAGAAACCGGAAATACCCAGGGCTGTAGCTTCCTTCAGGCTCTGGGCAGTTCCGTAAGCACTAAAAATTATTACTGGAATTTTTTTATCAACCTCACGTATCTGCTTTAGGATCTCAATACCCTCGATGCCGGGAAGCTTAAGATCAAGAAACATAATACTGTAATCCTTTTCTTTTACAAGCTGAACAACATTTTCTCCGCTGTAAAGCACATCGGCTTCAAAGTTCTTGCTTATAAGCCAATACTGCATCATATTTATAAAGTCAACTTCATCATCCACAAGTAAAACCTTAATTCTATCTTCCATAATCTGCCTCTGAATCTCTCTATTTTGCACTTTTAAAAAAACGTTTGAAATCCTCTGAATCAGTCACATGAGCCGACGCTTCCTGATATGTGATCTTTCCCTGCTTGTAAAGCTCGTACAATGTCTGGTTCATTGTTCTCATCCCGTCCTTAGACCCGGTCTGGATACTTGAAAAGATCTGATGCACCTTTTCTTCCCGGATCATGGCTTTAATGCCGAAATTTTCCAGCATGATCTCATAAGCTAAGCATCTGCCGTCGCCATTAGTATTGCGTATTAATTGCTGTGAGACCGTTGCCAGCAAAACATAGGAAAGCTGCGTCCTGACCTGCGCCTGCTGCGAAGCGGGAAAAACATCAATAATCCTATTTATAGTCTGCACACAATCCGAAGTATGCAGGGTAGCAAAAACAAGATGTCCGGTTTCGGCAATATTAAGCGCAGCCTGTATCGTCTCCAGATCCCGCATCTCACCGATCAGAATGACATCAGGGTCCTGGCGAAGAACATACTTAAGCGCATCAGCAAATGTATGTGTATCTTCTCCAACTTGACGCTGACTTATAACACTGTTAATATTTTTATGCACAACCTCGATCGGGTCTTCAACCGTAACAATATGGCAGTTACGCTCAATGTTGATCTTATTTACCAATGCGGCAAGTGTAGTTGTCTTGCCGGCGCCAGTAGCTCCTGTAATAAGCACCATGCCTCTTCTCTGTCTGCAAAGAGCACTCATCTGCTCATCAGGCAAACCAAGCTCTTCAAAGCTGGGGATTCTAATCGGAACAGAACGGATCGCAGCACAAACAGCTCCGCGATGATAAAAAACATTCATACGAAATCTGGCAGACAACTCATCATCAACCGACCCATAGCCTTTGTCCAGTTCTTTTTTTTCTTCAAAACGTTTTATCTCTTGTTCAGTAAGGTTTGAATAGATAATAGCTTTACTGTCCTCTGCGGTCAGTGCAGGATAGTCAAGGGCAACCATCCTTGAATGCACTCTTAATTGCGGCGGGGTATGACTATGCACCAGTAAATCAGAAGCCCCTCTGTCTATCATGGTCTGCAGCAAAAAATCCATTGTAATTGCCATCTAGATTTCCCCTTTTTCTGAATAATAAAATAAATATAACATATAAGCACCTTAAAGTCAATTAGTTAAATCATCTTTTCATGGGTCATTATACTCTACCTTAAGTCATAATTCGCATATTAATGCCCAAATTTTATCCTCGTTTAAAAAGCAGCGTTTTCCTCTATTTTTTTTAAAAGCGCATCGTTACTGCAGCCGCAATCTATATGGTTCCAGTCAAGAGGGATATCAATATCGCGCCTTTTGCAGACAATGTCCTCCGGGTCTAGCCCTGCGTCCTCAAATGCATTCTTCCACTTATTGAAATCAAACATATTTTTCCAGGCATCAAAACGCGCACCTTTTTCATAAGCTTTCCTGATAACTATAGATACAGACCTGCCCCCCCGCGCAAGACCAGCCTCTACGAAACTCATTCCCGCGTCATGAAAATCAACATCAAGATATCTGCTTTTCAGCCTTTTGCGCAAAAAACTCTGCTTTTCCAAAAGAGACTCTATCGTCTGCATTTGATGCCATTGAAACGGAGTATGTGCCTTGGGAATAAAATTGGAAATCCCCACACTCACCTTGGCCCTTTTATTATCCACTGATTTTTTCAAAGCAGAAAATTCTTCGATCAAATTGATAATACCCATAAGGTCATCCTGCGTTTCCGTTGGCAATCCGATCATAAAATAGAGTTTCAATCTTCTCCAGCCGCTGCGATATGCTTCCGCAACCGCCTCTTTCAGCCTTTCCATGTCAATATCTTTATTGATCAGTTTTCGCAAGCGGCTGCTGCCGGCCTCAGGAGCAAATGTAAGTCCTGTTTTTTTTAGATCCCCGATCATACTCAAAATACCGAGAAAATCTTTATCTATACGCAAAGACGGCAATGATATCCCCATCCCGTTTTCCTTTGCAAAATCATGCACTTTACTTATAAGCTCTTTAAGATACGGGTAGCTTGAACTGGACAATGCGCAAAAGGAAATATCATCATAACCTGTGTTAACATATGTCTTCCTGGCAAGATCTAAAAGTTTAGGCACGCTGCGCACACGCACCGGATTAATAGTGAATCCAGCCTGGCAAAAAAAACAGCGGTTCGGACATCCGCGCATTATTTCCAAACTGATCCGATCATGAACTACATCAATAAAAGGAACTGGAGGCTTTGTGAAATACTCAGTTTGTTCTAGATCCGCAATAAACCTCCTTTGTATTCGCTGAGGGAACTCACTGCTTTCAGGGACAAGCCTGCGCTGCCCATTAGGTACTTCCTGCAGGTTATAAAACCGCGGCACATAAACTCCGGGGATCTTCGCTATCTTAGCCAGCATCTGCTTACGGTTTTCTTTGATGCATTCTTTTCTTTCCTTAGCATCCAGCGGAAATCTTTTTTTTAAATCCCGATAAACATTTATAAAATCCAGGATTAATTCTTCCGCTTCACCGATAAAAAAAACATCAATAAATTCAGCCATTGGTTCCGGATTAACACTGCATGGTCCTCCGGCAATGATCAGCGGATGGGCATTTCTAGATGCAGATTCCAAAGGTATACCGGAGAGTTCAAGCATAGAAAGGACATTTGTGTAGCACAATTCATACTGAAGCGAAAAACCTATTATATCAAATGCGCTTATTTGACGCTGGCTTTCGAGGCTAAAAAGCCCGATACCGCGCTCTCGTAATTTATCCTCCATGTCCGGCCAAGGAGAAAAACAACGTTCACAGCAAACATCATTCTGTTTATTTAGGATATCATAGAGAATCTTGATGCCCAGATGGCTCATCCCTATTTCATAGGAATCAGGAAAGCATAAAGCGAAATGAATGCCGCCATCATCGATATCCTTTGCAATACTGTTGAATTCTTTACCGATATAACGGCCGGGTTTTTTTACTTCAAGCAAAAAATCTTCCAAAAATACTTTTTCCTGCCCTTTGATATTTTTAATCACGGATATCAAGAACCTCTTTTTCCTTAGGCAGTAGAAAAATAAATTTACTTCCCTTTCCAATTTCACTTTCGATCCAGATCTTTCCGCCGTGAAGCTGAACGATTTCTTTAACTATCGTAAGCCCTAACCCCGTGCCTTTTGGAGAACCGGGGGTAGGGATTGTTTTTGCCTGCTCAAATTTAGCAAATATCCTTTCTAAACTGTCTTGAGGAATTCCGCAACCGGTATCAATAACAGAAATCTTGATCTCCTTTTCAAGCGTTTCGGCTTTAATCGTCACGCTTCCTTCCTCTTTCGTAAACTTAATTGCATTGCCCACCAGGTTCGTGAGTGCCTGAGAAAGAAGCTTATTATCAGCATCAACCTCTATTGATTCAAGCCCTTCTTTCTTTAAAACCACACCCCTGCTTTGCGACCAGGCACCCAGCATATCGAAAACACCGCTGGCAAGTTCATCAATCTTAACTTTAGAATAATCAAGCCGCACATGACCGGATTCAAGCTTTGCCACATCCAGCAGATCATTAACCAGAACAGTAAGGCGGGAAGCATTATTGCTGGCAATCTCTAGAAATTGTTTCTGCTCCCCAGACAAAGCATTTTTATTGGATTCAAGAAATAGAGAAAGGCTTTTTTGAATAGAAATAAGCGGAGCTCTGAGATCATGCGTTACGTTAGAAACAAATGCCTCCTTCATACGCTCAAGTTCTTTTTGTTTGGTAATATCGCTTAGAACCGATACCATACCTATCGTCTCACCTTCTTCACTTTCTATAACCGCCGTACTTGCTCTTAGCGTCTTTTTCGTATCTTCGCTAGGTCCGGCGAGCTCAATTTCAATTTCCTGCTGTTTATCCTTAGCCAGACTAATTATCTGCTCTTCTTTTATTCCGTCTAAAATATGCTCACCGATCTTATTCTCTTTGTTAACTCCCATCAGTTCCTCAGCCGCAGGGTTAAGCACAAGAACTTTTCCATCATTATCAATGATGATCAGACCCTCTGCCACATGTCTTAGCACAGAATTGATGCGATGCTTTTCCCGTTTAATTTTACGATTTTCTTCAACCAGCAGCCTTGTTTCCTGCTCTACTGCCTCATTTATAGTCTGATCTATCTTATCGATTTTTTCTTTTAATTTTTCATTCTCCTTTTTCAAGGCCTTCATTTCTTTTTCAAGCTGTTCTTTACTGACCTTGGGCTGCTTTATTTTTATGATTTCTGCCCTTAATTTTTCTACATAAACATCCTGTTCTTCTTTTGTGAATCCCGCCCTGCCGAATCTCTCTTCAATAATTTTTAGGACCTCATCAACTGCTTTTTCAGGCCCCACCAGCTTTAAAAGCTGTTTAACCAAACGTTTTGAATGATTCTTAAACTCATAAGAAATTACTTCTTTTTCCAGAGGGACATCAGATTTGCCGCCAAAGAAATCGCTTACCATGGAGACTATATCTTTTTCCTTGTTCTTCAGGCTCTCCTGCTCAGCCTGAAGTTTTGATTCCGTTTCTTTTTTCTTTATCTCCTCTTCGTCCTTAATGCGCGTATAGTGCACCTCATTCAGCGTGATATTCTTGACCCCGTATTCAGCCAAAATACTTTTCATCCCCCCCTTTTCCTTGACTGTTTCCGGTTTAAGGCTGAATACTTTCAGGAAATTACTCAGTTCCGCATCACTGAGACCTTTTTTAAGATTAACCCCTTCAATTGTGGATTTTTTGAAGTCGGCAATAAGTTCCTTGGACGTATTCTGAGAGTCTTCCAGCGGCTGTTCACAAATAAGAACATTTCCTTCAAAAATATCGATAGATAAATATCCGTAAACCTTAAAAAATTCCTCAAGGTCAAAATAAAATTTAAGTATTGAATCCTTGACCATAGGGTGGGTTGCTGGATAAAGCGGTATTTTACGCAGTGTTGAAGAAAATGTTTTAAGTAAATCCACGATTCTTTTTTCCTCTTGCGACCCCTTTAACGGAGTTTCCCATTTTTTAAGTTCCATATCAATATCTCCTTAACGGTTTTTAATTATTCAAAAAAATTGAAAGCATGTAACCCTTTATTAAAACTCCCTCCAACGCCTTGGCTCCCTTCTCAGCTGAAGCTGCGCAGGGCAGATCGGAGAGTTATCCAAATTATGCGAAATCCACTGCAGCACTAATAAATATTTATTTACGTTTTACTCATCTATGCACGAGAAAAAAGCCCATGTTCTGCCGCTAAAGGCTAAGCTCTTCTCCGGCAGCTGCGAGGTGGACAAAATTAGAAAACTGTCCTGTTCTCCTGAACATTCAGCAGGAATCCCACGGCTATAAGATTTGCCGCCAGAGCAGACCTGCCGTAGCTTATAAAAGGCAGCGGCATTCCCACCACAGGCATAAGCCCTAGTGTCATACCAATGTTTATTATAACATGTAATGCCAGCATTGTCGTTATCCCCACCGCAATAAGTTTGCCGGAAACATCTTTTGTAAGCTCGGCAATTTTTAATCCCCGGAGTATTATAAGCAAAAAAAGGCCAAGCATAATAGACGTACCCACAAAACCAAACTCTTCCCCTACAACAGAAAAAATAAAATCCGTGTGCCTTTCCGGTAAAAAATTAAGTTGGTTTTGAGTACCGGAAAGCCACCCCTTACCAAAAAGCATTCCAGAGCCGATAGCTATCTTTGATTGATTTATAGTATAACCAGCTCCCAAAGGATCAGCATTGGGATTTATAAACACCAGCAAACGGTCCCTCTGGTAATCCTTTAAAAAGGACAATAACAGCGGCAGGGATAACAATCCGCTTAAGATTATCGCCCAGAAATATTTCAACCGGATCCCACCCACCCAGACCATGGCGAGAAAAATGGGCATCAAAACTAATGCCGTGCCCAGGTCCGGCTGCTTAAAAATAAGGAGCATTGGCAAAAGAACAACAAAAAACGGCACGATAAGACCTCTTTTGCTTTTAAGCCTCGCTGGATTGTCCCCGATTATTCGCGCCAGAGCCAAAATAGTAAATACCTTAACAAATTCAGACGGCTGAAATCCGACACCGCCGACACTGATCCAGCGCTGAGCTCCCATCGCTGTTTTGCCCATCAGCAGCACCAGGAGAAGAAAGAGGATATGCATCGCGAAAATAATATATGACACGCTCAAAAAAGAATGATAATTGGTTTTAGCCACCATAAAAGCAAGGATCAAACCCAAAACAATCCATACCCCCTGGTTAAGCACAAAGTTCTTTCCTGTACTCGCCTGCCTTTGGTATGAGGCGCTGAAAAGAACCATTAAACCGAATATGAACAGCAATAAAAGAATGCCGAGTATTATACGATCAAGATTTTTAAAACTGGATAACAATGATAACATAATTTTTTAACTTTTTCGTTTAGGATTCCGGATGTCCTTTAAACCCAGAATTTGCATTAGGCCATAGCGAATAGCCCAAATCTTTTTGGCAAAAACAAGTAACAAAAAACCTCGACGTACTCAGAGGGTATGTCTGCGTTTTTTGCAACTGTTTTATCTCAAAAATCTTAGTACTCTTCATCTGTGTCTAATCCAAAATCGGGGTTTTAAAATATGCTATTATACTGCTGGCGATCTGAGCCGGAAGCTCCCCTCCATGACCGCCATGTTCCAAAAAAACAACAAAGCAGATGTTTCGCTTTTCAACAAGTGAGTATCCCATAAACCATGCATGAGGATCACTTCCTCCCACCTGAGCCGTACCTGTTTTTGCAAATGTTTTTACCCCTGGGATAAAAGCATTGTGCCCAGTCCCTGATCCGGAATTCACAACATCGAACATCCCCTCCTGTATTAACTTTATGTATGGGTAATCAGCGATTCTTTTTTGATTTTGCTTCAAACTCTGTTTAATTATATGCGGGGTAACTTCCAATCCGTCGCTGGCAATAATCCCGGCTATTTTAAGAGCCTGTAAAGGAGAAATCAGCAAATACCCCTGGCCTATGGCAAAGTTGGCCGTGTCTCCTCCATACCACTTTTCGTGCAACTCGGCTCTTTTCCATTTGAGACTGGGAACAATTCCGGAGCGCTCTCCCGGAAGTTCGATCCCGATTATTTTTCCCAATCCAAATTCCTTGGCAGTAGAGGATATTTTTTTCTCTCCTATTATTAAACCTGCCTGCCAGAAAAACACGTTGCATGATGCAGCGATAGCTTTTCTCAAATTAACCCATCCATGGCCTGTTTTCAGCCAGCAATTTCTTGTTGAATTACCCAGTTCAAATTCTCCTTTACATTCAAAATTGCTTTCTGAGCTGATCGATCCATTTTTAAGCGCAGCATAAGCCGTAACTATTTTAAATATTGAACCTGGGGCATAAACATTAAGGGCCCGGTTAAAAAGCGGCGAATCAGGATCTTTTAGAATTCTGCCGATAGCATTAACTTCTTTTTTATCAATGAGTACGTTCGGATCAAAAGAAGGCCCGCTGTAAAGAGCCAGTATTTCTCCGTTTTCGCAGTCCATAACGCAGGCTGCTCCTTTTTCTCCATTAAATTCCTTATGAATGAGCTGTTGAAGGTTTATATCAATTGTAGTATACACATCATCCCCCTGTGCAGGAGGCCGGTAACTAAGGATATTGATTATGCTGCCCCTGCTGTTTACCTCAAGCTGCATTCCTCCGGGTTTACCTCTTAATATTTTATCAAAGCTCTTTTCAAGACCTGATCTTCCGATAACATCCAGAATTCGGTACCCGTATTTTGCTAGCTCCGGATATTCGCTTTCCCGCATTTTACCGATATAGCCGACAATATGCGCTGCTGCCTCCTTATAGACATATTGCCTCCTGGCGCTTGTTTTAATAAATATGCCCTTAAGACTGGTCATATCCTGCTCTATTAAGAAAGCCGTCTGCCGCGGCACGTTAGAGGCCAACATCACAGGAGAAAAACTAAAATCAAAATTAGTGATAAAAGTATCCGCAAGAACTTCCGCATCTATATCAAGAAACTTACCCAGACGCGAAAATAAAACTTCTTTATTCTCCCTGTCCATTTCCAGCGGTATGGCAACAACATCAAAAGCAAGATTGTTTTCAACTAAAGGAATTTTGTTCCTATCGTAAATAATCCCTCGCGAAGCATCCTCAGGAACAAGACGAATACGGTTATTTTTACTTCTTTTCTCATAACCTGGCCCATTAATAAGCTGCATCCAAAAGACGTCAGCAAATAGTATAAGAAAAATAAAAACTATTACATTTCTTAAAATTAGTATTCTCATAACAGTGAAGTCGTACGCACAATTATCAATCTATCAAGGACAATGCTGAAAAACATATTAAAAACCGTTGTATAAACAATTGTCCCAAAAATAATACCATAGTTATCCGTAAAAAGAGGCAGATGGTAAAAATAGCCTGCGATCAGATAATAACAAACCAAGGAAAATATACTGCTTATCAAGGGTATCAATATTCTTGTCAGCACATGCGCAGTATATACCCTTTCTTTCAATAGGCCGCAGAAAAATCCGCAGCACCCAAGAATAAAGCTGTTTATTCCGACAATCCCTCCGCTTAAAGCATCCAGGCACAAACCTAAAATCATACCGCAGAACATCCCCGCCCTTGCGCCATTATAAAGAGCAAAAAAAATAACCAGCAGCAGGATTATTTCTGGTTTTATCGCGGCAATACTGATACTGTTAATAAGCGTAGACTGAAAAATGAGCATAAAATAGGCTATAAATATAAACCTTATGGTTTTAAATTTGATTTTAAACATAAGACTTCCTCTAATCCGGACAACATTTCCGCAGGCCGAACAATGCCGCTTTTATATATCCCTCCGCGTTCAATACGGATACTTTCAATATTGCCGATAATCAGCCCCTTGGGATATACCCCTCCGACACCAGCACTGACAACAACATCCCCTAATTTAACATCCGCATTAACCGGCAAATATTTCAAGCGGCAAAGCCCGTTACCTATTCCCTCAAGCATACCTTCAACACGCGTTCTCTGGATCAAAGAAACAACGCGGGAATTGGCATCGCTGATCAACAATACTTTAGCAGTTCCCGGGTCAACCTCAATGATTTTTCCCACAAGATTGGAAAAATTCATTACTGGCTGATTAATAACAATCCCCTGTTTTTGGCCTTTGTTTATAATAAGTGAGTTAAGCCAGTTGGTTGGTTCTTTAGCGATTATTTGAGCAACCACGAATTCATAAGGTTCATTTTCCTTCAATTCCAGAATCTTACGCAGGCGTGCGTTTTCATGCTCCGCCTCGTTAACCTGATTAAGCTTAAATTTAAGCTCATCAATTTCCTTTTTCATGGCTGAATACTCAGAATAGAAAGTAAATATTTTTTTTGCATGGAAAACAGATGAGTTTACATGGTAGAAAATAGAAAGCGGATACTTAAAAAAAAGTAAAAACCCGCTTTTAAAATGCACTGATTTATGGGAGGGTATGACTATAAATAAGAATAAAGCAATTAATGGAATAAATACAAGTGGTCTTTTTTGCTGTTTAAACACAGTACCATACTTTTAATTAATATCTGTTCCTTTTAACGCCAAGTTTTCTCAAATTATGTATTTCACTCAAGAACTTGCCGGTTCCTAAAGCCACAGCTGTTAAAGCATCATCCGCAACCCGTACAGGCAATCCTGTTTCCTCAGCAAGCAGCTTATCAATACCTCGCAAAAGACTACCGCCGCCTACAAGCACAATGCCCTGTTCTACTAGATCCGCAGAAAGCTCCGGCGGTGCTTTTTCCAAAATTACTCTTACCGATTCAACTATAGAACTTATCGGCTCACTCAAAGCATCTCTGACTTCTTGAGAAGTAATCTTAATCGTTTTCGGCAGACCGGCAATTAGATCGCGTCCCTTGATATCAAGAGTTGATTCCTCATCAAGAGGATAAGCAGAACCTATTTTTATTTTTATCTCTTCAGCTGTACGCTCACCGACCATTAAATTATATGACCGCTTAAGATGCTGAATAATCGCATCATCCATTTCATCGCCGCCGATCCTCAAGCTTTTTGAACAGACGATACCGCCGAGTGAAATAATCGCAATCTCGGTTGTGCCTCCGCCTATATCAACAATCATATTCCCTATCGGATCCTGCACCGGCAGTCCTACTCCGATAGCCGCAGCTTTCGGCTCCTCAATAAGAAAAACTTCCCTAGCTCCGGCTCTCTCTGCAGAATCAACTACCGCTCTTTTTTCCACTTCCGTAATCCCGGAAGGCACAGCGATAACAATAAGCGGTTTAATAAAACGTTTACGGTTATGAACGCGGTTAATAAAATAGCGCAGCATCCTCTCGCTGATATCAAAATCCGCGATAACTCCGTCTTTCATCGGCCGGATGGCAACGATATTACCGGGAGTTCTCCCAATCATTTTTTTAGCTTCTTCACCTACGGCAAGAACATGCGATGTTCCTTTTTTGATGGCCACAACAGAAGGTTCGCAAAGCACAATCCCCTCTCCCTTAACATATATAAGAGTATTTGCTGTGCCTAGATCAATACCAATATCAAACTCAAAAAAAGTCCTTACTGATTCGAAAAAAGCAAGTATTCTCCGGAGAATATCTTTCATGGGGTCCCTTCTTTCCTTACAATATTATTGGTTTAAAACACTATATTTATAACATAACAAAGACGTTATGTCAATTCTGTAATATTTTTTAGTATTTTCATGAATTCAGGAAAAGATTTATTTATACAAGAGGTATTTTTAACCGTTGTCTGTCCGCAAGCCATCAATCCGGCAATGACCATGCTCATTGCCGTGCGGTGATCGCCAAAACTTTCAACCTCTGCGCCATAAAGGGCCCCGGAACCGTTAATAATAAGATCATTGCCAAAATTTTTTATATCAGCGCCCATTTTTCTTAAATTAGTAACCATGGAATAGATTCGGTCAGTCTCTTTCACCCTTAACTCACCGGCCCCGATAATCTTTGTTTGCCCTTTTGCAAAACAAGCGGCAACACATATTATCGGCAACTCATCTATGCAGTAAGCCGCTTCATCCTCTTTAATTATGGTTGACTTTAACTGGGCTCCTAAAACCTGAATGTCGGCATAAGGTTCAAATGCTTTAAGGTTGGAACATTTTTCCAGCACCTCAAAATCAGCTCCCATGCGTTTGAGTATTTTAAGGAAGTAAATACGCGTCGGATTTAATCCGACTTTTTTTATCTTTAATCTTGATCCGTTTAAAAGAGTTGCCGCTACGATAAAAAAAGCTGCTGATGATATATCCCCCGGTACAAATATTTTCTTAGGAGCAACAAGTTCTTTTGTCTGCTTTATACCAACGTTAAGACCGGAAACAGAAATCCTTGCCTTAAATAACTTTAACATCCGCTCCGTATGATCGCGGGTTTTTATTTGCTCTCTTAAGCGTGTTGTACCCTGTGCAAAAAGTCCGGCAAGAAGAATGCATGATTTTACCTGCGCGCTTTTTACGGGCAAGAAATAGCTTATTGATTTTAAATCCCCACCGTCGATAGTTAGCGGGGGATATTCCTGCCCTGTTTTTTTTCTGGCCTTTATCTGAGCGCCCATTGCACGAAGCGGCGCTGTGATCCTTTTCATAGGCCGAGCAGACAAAGAAGCATCGGCACTAAGAATACTTCTAAAATCCTGTGCCGCCAAAATCCCGGCAATTAGTCTCATTGTTGTACCTGAATTGCCTATATACATACTAGTTTTGGGCTTTTTGAGCCCCTTCAAACCTTTCCCCTGGACATATAAAGTTGACGTATGTTCTGCACTTTTCTCAAGAGATATTCCTATCCCCATCGATCTAAAGGCGCTTATTGCCCTGCGGCAATCATCACAATCAAGAAAATTATCAACTCTGACTTTTGCCTTGGACAAGGCACTGATCATAACAGTACGCTGAGATATAGACTTATCCGGAGGGGCAATACACTCTCCTTTGATTCTGACTGCTTTTTTAATTTTTATTATTTTCATCTGTTTTGCGATAGAATAAAAAGGGGAAGTTTATAACTCCCCCTTTTTTGCCTGAAAATTTAAATATTAAATTACATCAGCTTTACGCTGTCACCTTCTTTAATTTCTTTTTTAGTAACTTTCGGCAGAATTATAGCAGATGACATGGTATCATAAATTCTTTCTACCTGTACTTTACCCAGCAGCTCCTGCCCTCGGTACACATCAAGAACCTCCGCATTTTTTATACCGTCTTTCTCGCCGATATTGATCACCACAAAAGCAAATTCCTTATTAACTACCAGTATCTGCCCCTCCAGCCTGGCCGGAGGCCCCAGCGGTATAAAAGCAGGTTTTTGAGCCTCGGTTACAACTCCGGTAACCGTGCCCCCTTCAGGCGCCGCCTGAGCAGGTCTATCAGAATCCACGATTATCTTTTCAAGTTCAACAGAATCTCTTCTGTTTTTACGGCTCATTTGAATTATGCGGTTTTCCAAAGCCTCCTTAGCCATACGAATTTGGCTAAGCTGCGCTTTAATATCGTCATAATCACGCGAAACTCTTTCGAGTTTAGTACTTACATTAGTGCTTGTGTTCGTTTCCTTCTCCAGCTCTGACTTTAGCGTGGCAATAACCTTCATCTTACTTTCAAGTTTAGTGCTCAAAGTCTCATTTTCAGCCAACCCATTTTTATAATCTACTTCAAGCTTGCGATAATTTTCCTGCCCGCGCTCAAGATCCATTTGAAGCTGTCCTTTAACTAGCATAGTGTCTTTCAATTCCTTGTCTAGATCTTTGTAATCAGCTTCTACTTGCTCCAGTTTTTTCTCTACAACCAATTTTTTTTTGACTTCATCTTCCTTGACAAAATATAAAACTGCGGCAGCTGACATAAAAGCGATCATAAAGACAGCCAGAACAACAGTTATAATAGGTGATCCCTTCTTTTGCAGTTTTTTATCTTTTGCACTGTCGGCTGGTGTTTGCGGTGAGCTGGATTTCTGCCCTGAGTCAAGCTCCTCCGGGTCAATCGGATCGAACGGAATGCCTTGGCCTATAAATTCCTTATCCATTATTCCCCCTTGGTTATAATAACCCCCGAAAATTATGTGGATATGTGATTATGTTTAAGTCCCACTGGAAATTAGAATAACAAAATTAATAAAGACTGTCAACTGTTTTATATGCGCAATTTTCTCTAGTTTCTTCTTTGATATAAGCTTTTGCTCTTTCTCGCTTCTCGCTACTCGCTACTTTATTCTTCAATACTTTACCCTCATAAGACACAACCCTTTTGCCGGGGCCATCCGGCCTGCATATTTTCTGCTTTTTTTGCTCAAAATCTTTTTCATAGCTCCTGGCCCCATCTTACCCTTGCCGATTTCTATCAAGGTACCGACTATATTTCTCGCCATATTATACAAAAACCCATCCGCTTCTATATCTATAATAATTAAATTTCCTGCTTTCTTTACAGAAATATTTTTAATCGTACGCAAGGAACTTCTCTCTTTTTTATCAGCAGACTGAAAAGATTTAAAATCATGTCTGCCCTTAAGCGCCATTGCTTGGTTTTTCATCAGCTTTACATCAAGAGGCCTCCAAACATGAAGCGAGGTTTCTCTTAAAAACGCAGAACCATGAACGTTATTCAATATCACATATCTGTAAATCTTTGATTTAGCGTTATAACGGCAATGAAAATCATTTTTTAAATACCTTACTGCCTTTACCCTTATATCTTGAGGCAGCAAAGAATTTATTGAAGTTTTCATTTTTTTAAGAGAAATATCTGAGACTGCTTTGAAATTGGCGCATTGGCCCTTTGCATGCACTCCTGAATCGGTGCGCCCGGACGCGGTAAGATTAATCCTTTGCTGCAGGATCTGCTTCAATACATTTTCTATAGTCTGCTGTATTGTTGCTGATTTTCGGCCCTTTACTGATATTTCCCGTTGCGTTTGCCAACCGTTGTACCTGGTGCCGACATATTCTACTTTGAGAAAAATATTTTTTGTTTGCGGCATATTAAAAAACACGTATTAATTATTGCGCATTGTGTAAAAAAACAATTCCCGTCTAAAAGCCTAAGAGAATAACAGCCTAAGAGCTATTATTAGCTTTTAACTTACAGCTCATAATTTTCTATTTACTCGTCCTTCGTTTTTTCACTTGCTACTTGTCCCTCGATTTCACTCGGGATCCTGAGCAAAGTCGAAGGGCTTCTCGCTACTCGCTACTTTGTTTTTATAAACGCGATACGTTCTTTTATTTTCCAATAAGATATTCTGCTATCTGAACAGCATTAGTAGCTGCGCCCTTTCTCAGGTTATCGCTTACGATCCACAGCCATAGTCCGTTTTTAACAAACGGATCTTTTCGTATTCTTCCCACAAACACCTCGTCATGAGAACTGCTTGAACCCGGCATAGGATATTTACCCTTTGCCGGATCATCAATAACAACCACCCCCTTAGTTTTACTAAGCAGCTGTTTAACAGCAGCGGGGGTTATTGTTTTTTTCGTTTCAATATACACCGATTCGCAATGAGAATTCAGCACAGGAACACGTACACAGGTCGCAGAAATTTTAATCTTTTTGTCATTAAAAATTTTATGCGTTTCATGCACCATCTTCCATTCTTCACTTGTATAATCATGATCTTGAAACCCGCCGATCTGTGCCAGAGCATTAAAAGCGATCTGGTTTGGGAAAGCCTGGTCTTTAGTAACCTTGCATTGCATAGGATTGTCTGCCGCGCTCAGGACATCGCTATTTTTATGCATATAACCGGTTTCTTCCCACAATTGTTCTAAAGCGCTTTTTCCGGCACCGCTGACTGCCTGGTAAGTACTGGCAATTATTCTCTTGATCCCCGCTTTTCTGTAAATAGGAGCAAGAGCCGCGACCATCTGGATAGTCGAACAGTTCGGATTAGCAATTATCCCTTTATGGTTTTTGGCCTCTTTACCGTTTACTTCCGGCACGATCAAAGGCACATTTTTTTTCATTCTGAAGTCAGCACCGTTATCAATAACTACTGCGCCGCACTTTACTGCCTCAGAAGCAAAAGTAACTGCCGCTCCCTTTTCACCTTCAGTCCCGGCAAAAAGAGCAAAATCAATATCACAAAAAGAATCAGCTGATATCTTTTCTACATCATATATAACGTTATCAACTTTTATTTTTCTGGCACTACGCGCCAGCACTAGCAATTTGCCCACAGGAAATTTATGCTCTTTTAAAACTCTAAGCATCTGTACTCCCACAGCGCCGACACCCACAACCGCTACATTATATATTTTTTTCTTTTTCATTAAATTTAATTCTCCCTCAGATTAATTTATATAAGTTTAAACGTCAAAATCCCTCACTTAAGGTTCACTGGAAAATGCAGCCGTGCTCTTATCTATCGTACATGATTTAAACATAAGTCCTTATAATAATAAGCCCAAAAGCGCACGATATTTGAATAAAAGTGTTAAAACCTTGCGCTTTTTAACAGAAATACATTTCTCAGCAAACCTTGATCACACAGATTTTAAAATGATTACAATGATTTTTCCGTTATTATTAATCTGTGTGAGCTTGTCTTCAATCTCAGTAATCAGGGTCTGATGAGTTTTTCCGCAGACCCTACTTAAGGTTATCTATTACCAGATCACCAACCTCAGTAGTAGAATACCCCATCTTTCCCGCTCCCAGACTCTTTAATTTAGTTTTTACAATATTAATCACCGCTGTTTCAACTGCCCGGGCTGCTTTTTCTTCCTTTATATTTTCAAGAAGCATAGCCAGAGCACAAACCGCTGCCAGAGGATTAATTACATTTTTTCCCGTATATTTCGGCGCTGAACCTCCGATCGGTTCAAACATGGACACACCTTTAGGATTTATATTACCTCCTGCGGCAATACCCATGCCGCCCTGAACCATAGCGCCTAAGTCAGTAATAATATCTCCGAACATGTTGTCGGTTACTATTACATCAAACCATTCCGGATTTTTAACAAACCACATTGTTGTAGCATCCACATGGGCATAGTCAGTTGCAATATCCGTATACTCAACAGCTACTTCATCAAAAACCCTCTGCCATAGATCAAAGGCATAGGTCAAAACATTGGTTTTTCCGCAAAGCGTCAGTTTTTTTTTCTTATTACGTTTTCTGGTATATTCAAAAGCATATCTTATACAGCGCTCAACACCTTTTCTGGTATTGTATGATGTCTGTATAGCAACCTCATCAGCTGTGCCTTTATTCTGGAACTCCCCCATTCCCTTATATAAACCTTCAGAATTTTCTCTTACGACTACAAAGTTAACATCGTCCTCTTTTTTGTCCTTTAAAGGACAGAAGTCTTTATTATAAAGAGTTACCGGACGCAGATTTATGTACTGGTCAAGAGCAAATCTGGTTTTCAAAAGAATACCTTTTTCAAGGATTCCCGGTTTTACATCAGGATGTCCGATCGCTCCGAGATAAATAGCATCAAAAGTCTTAAGCTTCTCTATTTCAGTATCGCTTATCGTTTGCTTGGTCTTAAGATAACGCTCACCGCCGCAATCAAAAGTTTTTGTTTTGTACTTAAAGTTATACATTTTACTTACAGCTTCAAGAACCTTTAATCCCTCTGCCACAACCTCAGGACCTGTTCCGTCACCTGGTATTATAGCTATATTATGCATCTTGAAATTCTCCTTTATTCTCTCTTCTACTGGGTTTCATCTTTCGGAAATATATAAATAATAAAATGTTTATTCAAACTCAAAAACGGTACACTGTAAATAAGCTCATTAGTAGGTATAAGGAATATTTTTGAATCTGTGATCGGTATGAACTTTCTTTCTGCTAAAGCCAGATAATCAGTCAATCTGCCGCCTGACGGCAAATGAAGCTTACCCTCCACTCGACTGTTTTGCGTAAAAATCACAACTTTTATTTCAGTCTGCTCAACTTTCATCTTTTGTTAGTCCTTTCTTTCTAATCCAATTCAACAGTCCTCCGGAATTTACTATCTCCTGCATGAAATCGGCAAATTTATCGGTGGAATAAGTTTTTCCCTGTGTCAAATCATAAATAATACCCTCATGAGCATTTATTTCAATCATATTATTTTCTTTGATATTCTGGGGAGCATCCCGGCTGATAAGTATCGGCAGCCCTATATTAATCGCATTGCGGTAGAAAATTCTGGCAAAACTTTCCGCAATAACGCAGGAGATCCCGCATCCTTTGATTGCGATCGGAGCATGTTCTCTAGATGATCCGCAGCCGAAATTCTTCCCGGCAACTATAATATCCCCCTGACTTATTTTTCTCGGAAATTCTTTATCTATATCCTCCATACAGTGGTTTCCCAGTTCCTTGGCATCAAAGGTATTCAGATATCTTGCGGCGATGATCTCATCCGTATTGATATTATCACCGAATTTCCAGGCTTTTCCTTTAATTCTCATCAAACTATTCCTCTTTTTTGCGATTTCCCTTTTAACTTTTTACTTTTAACTTTTTACTTGATGCTATACTGCATCAGGATGGCTTATATATCCTGTTATTGCACTCGCAGCGGCAACCGCCGGAGAACTTAAAACCACTTCACTGTTTTTGTGCCCCATTCTTCCCACAAAATTTCTATTGGTTGTGGCCACTGCGCGCTCTCCCTCAGCTAGGATTCCCATGTGCCCGCCAAGACAAGGCCCGCAGGTAGGAGTAGACACAACAGCATCGGCATTAACAAATATCTCCAGCAATCCTTCTTTCAAAGCCTCTAGATAAATCGCCTGTGTCGCCGGGAAAATAATACACCTAACTTTAGGGTGTACTTTTTTGCCTTTTAATATTTTAGCCGCAATCCTAAGATCAGATATCCTGCCGTTAGTGCAAGAACCGATCACAACCTGATCAACCCGCATCTTTTTAACTTTGCTGACAGCTTTGGTGTTGCTCGGCAAGTGCGGCAATGCTACCTGCGGCTCAAGATCAGAGACATTGATCTCAATAACAGTCTCATATTCAGCATCTGAGTCGCTGTAAAAACTTTTCCAGTCTTTTATATCGCTGATCAGCTGTTTATGTCCCGATTTACCCTTATAGCGCTTTGCATTGACAGTTTTCAAATATTCAAAAGTTTTTTCATCAGGAGCGATTATCCCGGACTTTCCACCTGCCTCAATAGCCATATTAGCCATAGTCATGCGCTCATCCATGCTCATTGAATTTATTGTCTGACCAGTAAACTCCATTGCTTTATAAAGAGCACCGTCAACCCCGATCTTGCCAATAGTGTAAAGTATAAGGTCCTTGCCGCAAACCCATTTTTTTAATTTCCCTTGATAAACAAACTTAATTGTTTTAGGCACCTTAAACCAGCAGAATCCTGTAGCCCAGGCCGCAGCCAGATCCGTAGACCCAACCCCTGTGGCAAAAGCCCCCAGAGCTCCATAGGTACAGGTATGTGAATCAGCGCCGATGATAAGCGAACCGGGCTCGATAATACCTAGTTCCGGCAGAAGCGCATGCTCAATACCCATCCTGCCCACCTCATAATAATGGACAATATTCTGCTCTCTGGCAAATTCACGCAAAATTTTTGCCTGCTCAGCACTTTTGATATCCTTAGCCGGAATAAAATGATCCGGCACAAGCACAACCTTTTTTCTGTCAAAGACTTTTCCTGATCCGATTTTTTTAAACTGATCAATAGCAATAGGCGCTGTAACATCATTGCCCAAAGCCAAGTCGACTTTAGCGTAAACAAATTCATCAGCCTTAACTTTTTTGCCTTTTACATGCGCACTGAAGATTTTTTCTGTGATCGTATATCCCATTATTCCTCCTTGCAACCAAACACATTTAGCATCTGCTGATTTTCACACGTCTCTTATCATCGCGATTTCATTACAATCAGGAAAAAGCACACATGATGTGCAATCACTCCAGATCTTATGCGGAAGCAATGACTTTTCAATTTCTCCGAAACCGAACTTTTTAAAAAAATCGGGTTTTCGGGTTAATAAAAACAACTTCTTTATGTTTAAATCACGCGCCTCTTTCATACAAGCTGTAATAAGCTCCCGGCCAATACCCTCACCGCGGCTGTCCGTTTTAACAACCAGAGATCTGATCTCAGCCAGATCTTCCCAGGAAATATGCAGTGCACAGCATCCGATGATCTTTTCCTCTTTAGAAAAAACAAAGAAGTCCCTGATATGCTCATAAATATCATTTATGGAACGCGGCAGGACCTCCTGTGATTTAGCGCTTTCATTAATTAAAGACTGTATCGCCTTTGCATCAAGAATATTCGTCTTTCTTATCGCCATTTAATCAGACCCTTTTAAATAACTATCTCCATCGCCCGGTACGGACAAATCGCAACACATAATCCGCATGCAATGCACTTATCTTTATCAAAGATTATTTTCATGAGCTGCCGTTCAACAATAAAAGCATTAGTCGGACAAACTGTTACACATTCCGTGCAATGAGTACATTTTTTCTCATCCCACTTTATATCTTCGATAAGCGACTCTATAGCTACGCCCGTCTTCTTAAGATAAGCAATCCCCTCTTCAAGCTTATCCTCGTCACCTTCAATTTCTATAACCATCACCCCTTCTTCTTTAGGAGTAATTTTAACTCGCAGCAGATTTACTATAAGGTCATAATCTTTTATCAAATGATAGGTAATCGGTTTGTCCAGCAATTCATGAGGAAATGTAAGCACTACTCTTTTTTTTTCCATTTTTACCTCACTTTTTTTTCATATTCAGGCAGCCTTTTTAGTTCAACAGAGTTATTATTGCCTGTCTGATCAACATAACCGCATATGCACAAATCAGCATATTAACAACTCTGGATATAATTTTCACACCGCTGTGCTCAAGCAATCCAATCACATTTTGACTGTTTACCAAGAGATAGACCACTAAAATTAAATTAATTAACAAAGAAAGTAAGGTGATTATAAAACCATTCAGGCTCATCAAGACCAGGAGCATTACCAAAAATACCGGAGTAATTATCAATTGTGCAGCCGCAGGAAATAACGTCGAGCTTTTTGCAGGAGAAATTTCCTCTTCTTTATTCAAAAGCGCATAAATCGAAAAACTAAACAACAATACCCCTGCGGCAATCTGCAAATCCGCAGGGCTGATACCTGTCAAGGCAAAAATAAGCCAGCAAATAAACATGAAACTGATCGAAACAAGAAATATAAAATTAATAGATTTAAGCAGTATCTTTCTTCCCTGATTGGACTGCAGCTGGGCAGATATTGATAAATACGCGATCAAATGCCCTATAATATTAATCGCCAGAAATAAAGCACAAAAATTTGCTATGAATTTTCCGATAATGGCCATGTTTTTCCCATCCCTCTCTTTGACTCTTCTTTTTTATCAATCACAGATTCAACCGCATCAAGCAAATCCACTGCCACAAAATCCGGCCTGAATTTAAAATTAGCCACATCAGTTTCTGTTTTAGTATGGCCGCTGAGAACAAGGATAGTTTTGCATCCAAGGTTCTTACCCGATTCAATATCTCTTTGACTGTCTCCGATATAAAAAGTTTCCTTTAAATCCACGGACTTGCCTAAAAGAGCCTGTTTAAAAAGCCCGGTTTTCGGCTTTCGGCATAAGCAATTGTCCTCATCTCGATGCTGACAGTAATGCACGGCATAAATGGAAGCGCTGTTTCGCCTGATCCTTTCCAGCATTTTTTCCGTCATTTCGGCTAGACTTGCTTCGGTATAAAGCCCCTTAGCGATCCCGGCCTGGTTTGAGATTATTATTATTTTATAGCCAAGTTCTGTCAGTCTGCGCAAAGCAACAAAAACATTGGGCAGAAAATCAAACTCAGCCCAGGAGCGCACATAATCCTTGCTGTCTTTGTTGATTACCCCATCTCTGTCTAAAAAAATTACTTTTTCCATAAATTATCTCTTTTATCTCCTTAATCTCAAAAATAAGATTATATATCAATACTCTATGGATGTCAAATAATCCAAGACTAAAAAAACAGTATTATGTCGTGTGTATTACGTATCGCGTATTATGCAAAAAAACTGCAGCTGAATTCGCTTTTCTCAGCTATCAGCTATACCTATCCGCCGTGCTTTATGGCGGGAGCCGTAAGCTATCAACCAACTCAATCATGTATTTTTTTTATTAGCTCTGCAAAGCATTAACAGCAGCTTTTAGCCGGCTGCGCATACAGAATAAAAGCAAAACACAATAATATAAAAACACGTGCCCAAGAGCTATATCCGGAAGGATTACATAAGCCCCCGGGATAGCTATGAGCAAAGAATTGACCTTATACATCAGAACAACAAAAAATTCACAGTTTAGAGCTAAAACAGGAGCAAACGCAGGGACAAACATCCCTAGAAAAATAAACAATAACGCGCTTAAAATGATTAGGAAAAGCAACGGAATGATAATCAAATTTGCTAGTACTGACACAGGCGTGAAAATATTAAAATAATAAGCGACTATCCCTGCTGTACCTATCCATGCACCAAGCGAGACACTAATCCCCTGCACCAAAACACGAAGTACTTTCGCATTTTTATACTTTTCAGGAAATATTTTAATTATTCTGGCGGATAAAATAAAGATTGAAAGCACACTTAAAAAAGATAATTGAAATCCGGCATCAAAAAGATCGGCAGGATTAATCCAAAGAATAATAAGCGCACTAAGGCTCAAGGCACTAAGCGGATCATATTCACGGTTGATAACCTCACCCAGCAGAAAAACACTGCCCATTATGGTTGCCCTAAGCACCGAAATACAGTTTCCCGTAAACCAGCAGTAAAAACCAAGGAGCACAATTATTAATATATACCCAAGCCGGTAATGCAGCGAAAACATTTTTAAAAACACTAACGCAAAAATTATAACGAACCCCGTATGAAGTCCGGATACTGCAAGCACATGCACCGTTCCTGAGCGCTGTAATTCCTTATTAAAGGTATCCGGAACCCGGCTCCTGTCGCCCAGGATCATTGCCCTTATAATACCGGAGGCAGAAGCTGAAAGATTTTCATCAACCATCCTCCCTGTTTTTCTCTTTAGCGCTTGCATGGCTTGATTCAAAACATTACTGTGACGTTTTTTCACTGTTACTAATATTGAATCACCCGAGATACTCAACTGCGAATAAATACCCTTTTGCATAAGATAATCACGGTAATTCATTTTTCTGGCGCTGTTGAATGGGTAGGGTTTATAGAGTTTCCCCTGCGCAATTATCTGCTCATTTATATTAATCTGGTTGTTTTTGAAACACCAAACAAGCACCTTGCCGCTGACCTTGACTGTAGACTCAAAAAGTTTAAGATATTCGGCATTTATTACGAAAACACTTTTGTTCTTTTTATACACAGGTTCCGTGATCACGGTTCCCTTTAATACAACTCTCTGCCCAATTGAAGTTGTATAGTTTTTTATATGATCTTCCGGCAGTATTCTGTAAAGACTGAATAAAACAGCACCCATCAGAAAAAATCCGGCCAGCACATGCAGGAAAAATACCTTTGCCCTATTCAGAAAAAAATACCCCCCTGCAGCTGAGGCAAAAAGGCTTATAAGTAATCCCACTGCAGGAATGTTTAGATATAAAGAAAATACAATTCCCAGCATAAAGCTGAGCGTCAAATATACAAGTGGCTTTTTCATTCTAAACTTATATAGTCCTTAAGCTTTTCAAAGGTTTTTGGCCCAATTCCTTTGACATCAAGCAGTTCATTCAATTGTTTGAATTTTCCGTGCACCTGCCTGTATTCTATGATCCGCCCGGCTTTTACGCGGCCTATGCCAGGCAATAAGCTAAGCGTCTCAACATCAGCCGTGTTGATGGATATGGAATTTTGTGCTAGAGTTTCTTTAGAATCATCGTTCGAAATTAAGGACTGGGTTATTTGAGCATCAAGATCAAGTAGATGCGCGGAAGCCGGACCCGTAACACGTTTTAACCAGCCTAAGGCTAGCGCCAGGGACAGTAGGGTAAGGACTAAAAGAATTGCTTTTCTTTTTTGGACCGGCAGTTCATTCATTTAAATTTCCAGAGACATTTTGTGCTTTTTAGGTTCTTTCTCCAAATCCTAGATAGAAAACACTTTTTCTTTGTTCATCAAACAGATAGGGAGAATTGTATTTGCGGATTTTAATTAGTCGATTTACAAGGATGTGTAAAAATCGACTGATTACCTCACAGACAGCCATGGATGGCTGTCGAGAATGAGTAAATACAATTTCACCTGGGTGTTTGTCCCGACTTACCTCTTAAATAACTTTTTCACCTTTTAAGTGATTATACTTCTTTCTCTAAATACATGCTGCTTCTACTTCTATCTTCCCTTTTATAATTATATTTAGGAGTTAGGGTCTTTCTTGTTTAAAGCGGCAGAAAGAACCTGATTTCACAGATTAAAACAGGGTTACACATGGGCCATTCTTGTTTTTATCTAAGCACTTCACTCTTATTTTCTGACAAAAATTCTTCCCCTAAATAAGAATGATCCATTTTTACTGCAAAACTAAATTGGCCAGTTTTTTGGGAACAATAATGAATTTTTTAATCTGCTTGTCCTTAAGCCATTCCTGTGTTTTTTCATCCTTAAGAACGATCTTTTTTAGTTCATCATTGCTGATATCAGTGGGCACCGTAACTTTAGAGCGCACTTTGCTGTTAATTTGGATAACAATTGTCATCTCATCCTGAACAAGTTTTTTTGCCTCATGTTCAGGCCAGGAGGCTTTAGCGATACTGCCCGGTTTGCCTAAAAGCTGCCATAATTCTTCACATATATGCGGCGTAAACGGCGCAAGCAAGACGATCAATGCCTCTACCGCTTCAATAAGTGCTTTGCTTAAAATCTCACTCTCCTGAGCTTCTCTTAATGCCGCAACAATAGCATTGGTCAATTCCATCATTGTACTGATAGCGGTATTAAATTTAAATCCGCCGTTCATCTCATCAGTGACTTTCTTAATCGTTGCGTGCATTTTGAACTCAAGGTCTTTTCCATAGGGCACATGATCTGCAAACTTGCAAGCAGCCTTCAGCTCGATAAGAGAGGTTGCCGCTGTCCAAACCCGGTTCAGAAAACGCCATGCGCCGTCTATTCCGCGGTCGTTCCAGTCAAACTCCGTCTCTGGAGGCGCGGCAAACAAAATGCAAATCCGCAGGGAATCGGCTCCGTATTTCTTTATCATCTCATCAGGATCCACGATATTTCCCTTTGACTTTGACATCACCTCCCCTTCTTTTAAGACCATGCCCTGGGTGAGAAGTTTCTGGAAGGGTTCATTAAAATCAATCAGCCCGAGAGTGTGGATAAATTTAGTAAAAAATCTTGCATAAAGCAAATGCAGAACTGCATGTTCAATCCCTCCGATATACTGATCAACCCGCATCCAGTAATTGACTTCTTCGGGATCAAAGATTTTTTTATCATTATCCGGTGAGCAAAAACGGAGGAAATACCAGGCGGAATCAATAAAAGTAGCCATTGTATCTGTTTCTCTTTTTGCTTGAATCCCGCACTTTGGACACACAGCATTAACAAAATCCTTCACTTTAGATAAGGGGCTTCCGCCTTCTCCAGTGATCTTTATGTTTTCCGGCAGTTTGACCGGCAGCTCATCTTCTTTAACCGGTACAATACCGCATTTATCGCAATATATGATCGGGATCGGTGTCCCCCAGTAGCGCTGTCTTGAAATAAGCCAATCTCGCAGTCTGAAATAGACTTTTTTCTTGCCGATTTTTTCCTCTTCCATCCACTCGGCAATTTTTATTTTCGCCTGTTCATTATCCAGGCCATCAAATTTTCCTGAATTCACTTGTTTCCCGCTATCTTCATAAGCCTCAGTCATAGAATCCAGGGATTGGGGGTTAGGGATTGGGGGTTGGATAACGATCCTCATGGGCAAAGAATGTTCCTTGGCAAAAAGAAAATCCCTTTGATCGTGCGCTGGAACGGCCATGATCGCACCGGTACCGTATTCCATCAATACATAGTCAGCGCTCCATACAGGTATTTTTTCCTTATTAACAGGATTAACCACATAACAACCGGTAAAAACCCCTTCCTTTTTTACATCCGCGGAAACCCTGACCACCTTGCTTTTCCTGGCAGCTTTATTTATAAATTCAAGCACACTTTTTTCTTCCGGATTTCCCTTGATAATCTCCAATAGCCGCGGATGTTCCGGAGCAAGCACGATATAAGTTGCCCCGAAAATTGTGTCCTGACGGGTTGTAAAAACAGGAACGGTTTTCTGCGTTTTCATTTCTTTGAAATAAATATCCACACCGTAGCTTTTACCGATCCAGTTTTTCTGCATGGTAATTACCCGCTCCGGCCAGTCTTTTAAGGTTTCAAGCTCATCAAGCAGAACATCCTGAAATTCGGTGATCTTTAAATACCACTGATCCAGGTCTTTTTGCACAATTTCAGTCTGGCATCTCCAGCAGCCGCCATTGACAACTTCTTCATTAGCCAGCGTAGTTTCGCAGGATGAACACCAGTTCACACTTGATGCCTTCTTATAAGCAAAGCCCTTTTCGAACATCTGGATAAAAAGCCACTGGTTCCAACGGTAGTATCCCTCTCTATGAGTAGAGAGTTCTCTGTCCCAGTCATAAGAAAACCCCATTGCCTTTAATTCTTTGACCATCCAGCCGATACATTTGTCGGTCCAGACCTTTGGATCAGTTTCATGTTTAATCGCCGCATTTTCCGCCGGCTGACCGAAAGCATCAAACCCCATAGGATGCAAAACATTAAAGCCTGCCTGCATCTTATAACGGGCAATAACATCGCCGATAGTATAGTTTCGCACATGCCCCATATGTATTCTGCCGGATGGATATGGGAACATCTCCAGAACATAGTATTTTTTTTTATTTTTATCGGCATAAGAACGGAACGTATTATTCCGCTTCCAGTATTCCTGCCATTTTTTTTCAATCTTCAGGAAATCATAATTGCTCATAATTTAGTGTTTCCTCCTGCTTACCCCTCAAGATTCCCGCATAGGCTTGACTTTATTAGGGATGCAAAGTATTGTAGCATAACCATAACATCCTGGGCAAGTTGATTTTTTACTTAGCTGCCTGCATGCAGTAAAGAAAAATGGGTGAACTCCACATACAGATATATTGACATAATTCCCGCTGCATGATACATTTGAATACTGAATAACAGTACTTCCAGGTACCTTATTCCTCGTGGGGCTGTAGCGCAGCTGGGAGCGCAGCAGACTGGCAGTCTGTTGGTCGGGGGTTCGAATCCCCCCAGCTCCACCAAAACTTGAACTTCAAATGGGATTCGAAGCGAAGTGAACAACACGACCTGATGGGAGTGCATAATTGCAGGATTGCAATTATAGTGAACGAAGGGGAGGCTACGCAACGAAAAACACGAAGTTTTGAGTGTAGTAACCGAATCCCCCCAGCTCCACCATCCTTCGCCTATATTAGGTTATTTCACAGCTGTAGGCTACGGATGGTAAACCATACTACGTCTATATTGGGTGCCTTCGAAGTAGTAGTCTTCGTATGGTAAACCAGTCATTATGTGAAATATAACCTCCACCATACTACGTCTATATCGGGTACCTTCGAAGAAGTAGACTTCAGATGGCAAGCCAGTAATTATGTGGAATAATCTTAACTATCTGCCATTAAAAAGGAAATTCGTGCCGAAGTGGTGGAATGGCATACACGTCGGTCTCAAAAACCGATGAGCGTAAGCTCGTGTGGGTTCAACTCCCACCTTCGGCACCATTAAATATTCCTGATATTGTGGGAGTTGAAGCGAACGAACGCTGACGAAGAGGAGGAAAAACGAGCTGGACTGTTAAGGATTAGAAGAATTAGGAAGAATTAGGGACGTAGTTAGATAATTAGATATTCGTTTTCTTCCGCAATTTCCTTACCGCGTTGTATAGATGAACTTATTGAAGATCGTGTTATCCCAAAATATTCTGAAAGCTCTACCCCGCTAATCTTCAATTCTTTGTTTGCAAAATACGCCACTAGGCTCTTTGCTTGTGCTATCTTGCTTCTCTTGCTCAATCGTTTTATATCTTTTATATCAACACTCAATAACGCGCATACCTTTTTTGCTACTTTCTCGATATCCCATCCTTCTTTTTTTAATCTCTCCTGCCTCTGCATCTGCTCTTCCGCTTGTTCCAGCGTCTGGCTTACAAAATCCCCATCTCCCAATATCCGTTCGTCTGACAACCATGCCTCTTTTGTCTTCTTAAAGCGTTCAACTTCCTTCCATCCCCCAACACTCCTGATTAGTCCTCCGCCAACCAAGTCTTCTCTTTTGCCCATATCTTTACCATCAACTATAAATTCCTCATATCGTCTTATCGCTTCTGTTTTCTTTTTCCCAAATAGTTCCAATATCTCTCCTGTCGTTTGCCAAAATGCTTCGTTTCTCCCTATAATTACTCCATGTCCACTCCATTTATAATTACCAAGATTTCTGATATCTTTAACTATCCCTGCCCTTAACGGATTTAAATGAATATATCTTAACAATTCCAGTAAATATGATTCCTCTTGGCATAATATTGACTTGTATCTTCCTTGATATAAATAACCGCTACGCTTATATTTTTTATTAAAATACAGGGCATACCCTGTCAACAGTTTCCTCATAAGATCACTTAATGGCGCTGCACTCGTTCTTATCAACAAATGAAAATGGTTGGGCATTATTACCCAACCATAACATTTATGCCCTGTCTGCTTCAATCCTTCCGCTAATCGTAGAATAAATCCTTCACGGTCAAAATTATCAAGAAAAATCTCCCGGCGCTCTATACCCCGTTGTATTACATGGTAAACACCCGCTTCTACATTTATCCTTCCTTGTCTTGGCATACAGATAACTTACCATACCTCGTTCCCATTGTCAATATCTAATTATCTAACTACGTCCCCTAGTTCCTAGTTCCAGATGATAGCGACGATGTTTTTAATCTGTGCAATCTGAATTTTAATCGGTGTAATCAAGAGCGGCACTTTTGTGACGCCCTATAAATAGACTACATCTTCAGTATGGTAGAGCGAAAGAAATAACAGCATATAATCCCTTAGATGCCTGGTAAGCAGAAAATTGTTTCTAATATGCTCCCGGCCATTTTCTCCTAATTTTTGGGCATATTCTGGACTATTAAGCAGCTGCTTTATCGCAAAGGCAGCGCCTTCAATTGAATGACACAATAAACCGGAATATTTGTGTTTTATCTGTAAAGGGATGCCGCCGACATTGGAAGCCACAACAGGTTTTGCTTTCCACAGAGCCTCGGTAACCGTTAAACCAAAACCCTCCTTAAGAGATTTCTGAACAATGACATCTGAAGCCCTTTGTAGCGCATTTACTTCTATCTCGTTCTGAGGCAATAGCAAGATATGAATATCTCGGTCATTCCTAGCTTTCTCTTTAACTTCCTCAAGTACTTCGAGCCCTTCCGGATCATCCTCTGCGGTACCACCAGCCAAGATTAGTTGGCAATTGATATATTTTTTTACTTGCAAGTATGCTTCAATTACGCCTATGGGGTCTTTTAAACGGTCAAAACGGGATATTTGAGTAATGATTGCCTTGTCTTTTTTAATATTGTATTTTCTTAAGACCGAATTTATTGTTTCTTGGGGCAATTCTTTGTTCTTGTCACTTAAAGGGTCGATTGAAGGAGAGATTAAAAATTGTCTAATGGGTAACTTCCGAGAGAAAGCCGGAGCAGAAAAAACTGCGGAATCATACTGAACAATAAAATCCATAAGAAATCCCCAAACTCTTTCATTGGGGCAAGACACGTCAACATGGCAACGCCAAAGCCATTTGTTAGCAGCTTTCTTTTTTATCAGAGCTATTGGCTGTGGGTCATGAACAAAAACAATATCTCCGTAGGTATTAACATTTTCGATATTCTGCTGGCTTGTTTCCATGAATATCTCGAAATCCCTCTGGGTTATCTCTTCGGAACTACCATGCAATGCATTGTGAAACTTTTTTGTCACTCCAAAAAACTGCTCGCCCCCCTTTATGACATCCCATCTTGTATCCACTCCTAATTCTCTCAACAGCCCAACC
>JAZDHG010000085.1:0-5348 GCA_043806135.1 Candidatus Omnitrophota bacterium | reverse complement strand
TGCGGCTGGAGCGCAGCCACAAATAAGCATATGATTTTCCGGAAACAGCATTAGGGTTCTGCGTTAATCAGCGTTTATCAAGCGAAGCGGGCGGTTAATTAAATTATCTGTGTTTAAAAGTGTCAACTATTGCAGGACAAGACAAAACTCACGACGCAATACTAATATCAAAAGAACATTTTGGAGGAGAATGTGGAAAATATAAAGATCGGGATTATCGGCGGAAGCGGTATATATGATATCGAAGGGGTGAAAAATGTGGAAATGATAGAGGTTGATACGCCATATGGAGCGCCCTCAGATAAAATTATTGTGGGAGTTTTAGGGGGCGTAAAGTTTGCTTTTTTGCCGCGTCACGGCAGGGGGCATAAGATCTCTCCTTCAGAGCTGAATTTCCGCGCTAATATTTATGCCTTTAAAAAATTAGGTGTGGAAAAAGTTTTGTCCATGTCTGCTGTCGGCAGCCTAAAAGAGGAATTAAAACCGCGCGATTTTGTTATACCGGATCAGTTGTTCGACAGGACAAAGAACAGGGCATCAACGTTTTTCGGCGAGGGGATAGTTGCCCATGTCGGTTTTGCCGAACCGTTCTGTGCAAGATTAAGCCAGGTTGCATATGAAACAGCAAAGCAGTTAGGGATAACTGTGCATAAAGGCGGAACTTATATATGCATGGAAGGGCCGCAGTTCTCAACAAAAGCTGAGTCCAATGTCTATCGCCAGCTTGGATTTTCCATTATCGGCATGACGGCATTACCTGAGGCAAAACTTGCCAGGGAGGCAGAGATGTGCTATGTGACCATTGCCCTGGTAACAGACTATGACTGCTGGAAAGAGGACGAGGAGGTAAGTGTTGAAAAAATACTTGCGAACCTGAGTGCTAATTCCGATAATGCGAAACAATTTATTAAGACAATACTCTCCAAGTTAAACGACTCAGATACTTGTGCCTGCTCAAGCGCGCTGGCTACGGCGATTGTCACATCTGAGGATGCCGTGCCGAAAGAGACTTTGAAAAAAGTAGAACTGCTGGTGAAAAAATATCTCAAGTGAACAGGGGGTTGAATTAATGAATAAAATATTCCTCTGGACATTAATTTTAAGCCTTGTTTTGCCTTTAAATTATTAGATATCGAAAGTCGCTTTAAAACAGAACCCTCTATTTCCGCTGGTCTTAATTACCGCTTTTAATCCTATTTATCCAAGGGGTTATCGTATCCTCTTAAACCACGAAACAATCTATGAAGTTGTATTTGTTTTTCAATAAAACCCAGCTCCACTAAAAACCAAAGTTCAACTGCGTAGGTTGAATTTTGGTTTAAAACTAATTATTGCAACATCTTTACTGACAATAAGTTGTGAATATACAATTTCTGATCTGATAGAAAAAGAGGCTATGTTATGGTATACTTTATAAGCAATTTGGAAAACAATTTACTAAGATATATAGGGGCAGCCGGCTAAATCTGATGTTTCAGGGTGTATTTTTCTATAAAGTGCTGGTGCAGCATGTGCAGATGTGCGTTTTAAAACAGTGTCTATAACGGGGAATGAGCTATGGCGAGGTTTAAACGTAGTCTATTATCTCAGCTGATTGCTTTTTTAACCATTGTTTCCTTCTTATCTTTGGAAGTTTCTTGTCTTTATGCCCGCCAGGTTTTTAATCAGCGTTATGGAATTATTGAACATGAACAAAGCAGTGAAGTAAACTCCGAAGAAATGGAGATTGCTTTTGTCATTCCTGAAGCCGGAGGGCCAGTCTACCACCCGGTACCTTCTTATCCGATACAATTACTTAAAGAGGAAAGAGAAGAGCTTAACAGCGTTGTTACCGGATTTAAAGAAGCCGGCCAGGATATTTCCCAGATAGTTTCCTTTTTCCAAGGTTCAAATTCATTACAGGATATTGTTGTATCTTTATGCCGCAACGGGTTTGATGTTGTTGATATTGCTTTTGCATTAGGTGATATGGGCTGCAGCAAAGAAGAAGTGGAAAATGTTCTGCCGGTTAAAATCAGCAGCTGGGGAGATAAAAAAGCTATCCTGGTCGGTATAACTACCGGAGATTCTTCTTTCATTTATTATTCAACTGCAACACCTTTGCCTGATATGAGTTCATCAGGGATCGCAAATACCAGATTGCCAGAACCGCTGCAAATAGACGCTAAATATGCTCTGGACATGTCTGCTCAGATACCTGATGGAAATCCAGATCAAATTAACCCGGATAAGCTCTCATGCTCAGATGAGTTAAAAAGGCTGCAGAGTGAGGGCAAGATTGGTGTTAATACCGCTATTCTGCTGCTGGAATCAGGCTACACGCTCAGCGAAATTGTCTATGCCTACGTGGATATGGCGCTTGACTGGGCAGGGGGTAAAACCGTTGAACTGGTTAACTGTGCGGCATTTGCACTGGCTGATGTTTTAGGTATTCCAACACAAAAAAGAGGGGATATAGATCTAGAAGATCTGGCTGCAGATATTATCTACAGGGATATTTTAATGCAGGGTGAGGTCTGGATCAAAGACAATAAAATCCAGTCTTCTATGGCTGCTATCCAAAAAACAGCCTCAAGCTGCGGTATAGATCTTAACGCATATCAGGTGGACACAGACGCATTCTTTGCATCGCGAACAAAGCCGGTTATTATTCATTTAAAACAGGGGCACTGGGTAGTGTTAAAAAGTGTTTATGGGGATAAGGCAACGATCATAAGTGATGGTAAAAAAGTGCAGATGTCTTTATCCGGATTAAAGGAAATGTTCAGCGGATATGTGCTCACTCAAGAGAATATAGAAAATGCCAAGCAGTTAAACATAACTGATACACAGCAAATCCGCGGCAGCGGCTGGGGCAAGAAATTTAAAAAATGGCGCAGTGAAATGAGCGATAAGATGAAATCATTCATGAATTCTAAGATCGGCAGGGTAATAACCATGATAGTTGCGGGTCTTATAACTGCGGGAGTAGCTTATTTGACTGCGCCGCTTACAGCAGGTTTAGGGACCACTATGAGTGGTGCAATCGCGAATGGCATAGGAGCTTTTGCATCAACGCTAGCTACTTGCAGTGCAAGGGGGATGAAACTGAGCAAGGCATTGAAAACAGCGGGTATCGCAGCAATAACTGCGACAGTGTGTACAGGAGTTGAAACAAAAATTACCGGAAAATCTATGGCAACTGAGCTGACAAAAGAGACAAAAAAGGAAATAGTTATGAAAACAGCCAGGGATTCAGCAGTTTCTGTGGCAGTAGATGAAGGCTTGCAGGCAACAGGTAATGATAATGCATATTCAAGAGTTGCGGCTTCAGCAATTGTTGGCGGTACAACAGCAGAAATAGATGGAGGTTCATTTACAAAAGGAATGGCTACGAGTTTTGCAAAAGAAGGGGTGCAAGAAATTGGTGCTGCTAATAACTGGCATGATTCTGTTTCACAAATTGCAGGCACAATATCTGGCAGTCTTACTGATAGATGGATGGAGAAAAAACCGTTAGCTGAAGATACTTTTGTTAAGGAGAGTTCCTCAATGGACGAGATACAGGTAACGGAAGATATATCATCAGAGCAAATAATGATGGAAATGGAAAAGTCGAATTTGGGATTTAAGGCGTCAGAATCGAGAGATGTAAAAAAGATTTCAGGAGTAGATTTTTATAATAATTTTTCAGAAGATAATAGTTTGCAAGGAGAGCTTGGAGCTGATAAAATACAAACAGCAATTGAAAAAGGAGCTATGGAATATTTTAGCGCTGCTAAACCAGCTCAATTTGCACATATTATTAAAAATGATCCTAAATATGACGATGAAGTATTTTTCCCTTATATGGAACCTGGGACAGGGTCGTATAAAGATGCGTATAATAAAGTAAAAGAACACTTTAGCTGTGAGGTAAAGGACAATTATTCTCAGACTGAAATTGTTCTTGAATGGGGGCAAAGCATTTTTAAAAGAACAACTGGAGTGGTAAAGGATTTGTTTGTTAAGAGCGCGTTTGAAGTAGTGAGTTTTGTAAATAATTTTTCAAAAGTTACAGAAGAATCAATGAAGCTGGGGTATAGAATTTCAAAAAAGTTAGGAGCTTCTACAGAAGTTAATTTATTAAAAAGAGATATAAACTCTAAGAATAAGATTGAAGGGGAGTTGGATCGCATTTTTGATGAAGGATTTAGGAGTATGCAAATAGAGTATTTTAATGTAAATCCTGTAACATCAACGGAAGCGTATAATAGAAATATGCAAGAGGTAAAGGGAACAGTAGTAACAAGTGTTTTAGAAAAAATACCTTCTCTTAAGCCGTTAATTAAGGGATTAGGCATAGCAGCAAATTTGGTTGTACGTCATCATGCAAGTAATGATAGCCAGGTAGAATATAGTATTGGCCTTAGATATGAAACTGGCGGGGCCGAGTATGTTGCGGATTTAGAGTATACTTTAGGAAAGGGGATTAGTCCTGAAGGAGCTAAAAGGACGGACGTTATTCAGGGTAGTTTTGAAATTAATAGGGTAGATAAGTTGATTGATCCATTTGAAAATACTGTGGAAACAACGCCTATTTGGAATGATTATTTTCCTAAATAGAAAGATGAATGAGATGTCTAAAAAAGTAATTTTAATAACGGTAATTATTGGGCTATTGGTTCTGTTCAATAATCTTGGGAAAAAAAATATAATGCTAGATGTTAATAAGGATGGAAAAGTTGATAGTAGGATTTATTATAGATTTGACTATAAAATTATTGAAAAGATAGACACAGATTTTGATGGAAAATTTAATAAGTTTATTTATTGGGGAAAAAATGATTCTCTTGAAAAAATTATTACCATCTCTATAGGGGGAAAAAATACTTATTATTTTTTAAAAGGAGAAGTTGTTGTGATTAATGGAGATAAGTATATAAAACAATTGATAGATGACAAAAAAACATATAGTAAAAAAAGAGCGTTTTCAGGACTTGCAAATAAAACTATTTATTATTCTAAAAACCGTGGATTGATTAGATTGGAGTCAGTGTCTAAAACAAGGAACATGGTTATTGGTGTCGCTGAGTTTGAAGATAATAGTTTAATTAGAAAAAGTATCGATAATAATCAAGATGGTGCAATGGATGAATTTGAATATTATAAGTTTGGAAAGCTTCAACGTACTGAAAGAGATACTAACTTTGATGGCAAGATAGATGAAATCCGTACTAACTTTGATGGCGCGTTTTTTCAGCGATAGTGTCCTCAAGTTAAAGTGATAATTAACTATTGGCGTCGGCGTTGCCGATAGCCACAAATAAGGGTATAATACCCTTAAAGGAGGCCAAAATTGGACACTATTATGCATGCAAATTTAAAGA
>JAZDHG010000084.1:0-56296 GCA_043806135.1 Candidatus Omnitrophota bacterium | reverse complement strand
TTATTTTTTGCCTTGTGCTCGTTTTTTTTTAAAAAATTCAGAAAGCAATAATCCGCAATCATCAACTAAAACACCTTTGCGGATAGAAATGCTGTGATTTAATTCTTTACTGCCGGCAATATTAAATACCGAGCCGCAGGCTCCTGTCTTGGTATCATCTGCTCCGTAAATTATTTCCTTGATCCGGGAGAGAACCAGCGCTCCTGCGCACATTGAACACGGCTCAATTGTAACATAAAGACTGCATCCGCTCAACCACTTATTACCCAAAAAACTGGATGCCTGAGTAATAGCGATCATCTCCGCATGGGCCGTCGCGTCTTTGAGCATCTCAACCTGGTTGCCGGCTCTGGCAATGATCTCATTCTTATAGACTATCACCGCACCTATAGGAACTTCGTCTTGTTTCCCCGCTTTGTGCGCCTGACGCAGCGCTTCTTTCATGAAAAATTCATCTGGATTTTTATTGAACATATCTGAAATATTTTCTAACTTTGTTCAGATAAAACATTACTAATAGCTGTTTTTAACATTTGTTTTAGAGTTGTTTTCCCTTTGGCTGTTTTGAAATATCTTTCGCGCTTTAACGCATCTATTTTAGATAAATGGGCTTCTGAATATATTAGTTTAAAAGGACGGCGATTTTTCGTGCTTTTATTGCTTCCGGGATTATGGTCTTTGAATCTTTGCTCAAGATTTTCGGAAAAACCAATATAAAATTTATAATCCTTAAAACTGATTAAAACATATACATTGTACATGGTTACTATTAATTAGCCCTATACCAGTCGTCTCTTTGCTCCTCCGGTACAGGGCATAAACCATTCACTTTTATGGCAGTGCCATGAACCTGAAATCCAAGTCAATATTGACTTGGATTGAATGGTTTATGGCGCGGCCGACAGGGCTCGAACCTGTAACCCTCAGTTCCGTAGACTGATACTCTATCCAATTGAGCTACGGCCGCATAAACTGCTTTTTCTTTAATTCTTTTCTTATTATTTATATTCTTTACAACCACTTTTAATTCTTTATAAGCTCTATCCCCTGTCTGGTCTTATCATGGATGTTTACTGCGGGTGTGGAGCTACGGCCGCATCATTGTATTACATCAATGTTGTCTTAATTAAGTTACCTTAAAAAGCTATTCCGCTCGTTATATTATTGGGTGATTATAAATACCTTGTCGTTGACATGAACTTGTTGAATAACCTTAATCCCAACAAAATCACCTTTTTCGGCAGACTTAACCGGCTCATGTTCTATCTGCAGAGAATCAATAGTTTGAGTAAAATCATCGTGAGCCCCTTTAACATGAATAGTGTCTCCTACTTTTAAAGGAGCATTTAGCTCAATAATCCCTACAGAAAGTTTATTAAAGTAATGAGTTACAATACCTATTTCGTTTTCATTCATCCCATCACCCCCATTGTTATTAATATTTAAATCTTACTCCTTTAGCAGGGATTCGTCAATAAAAAAGGGATAGCCCGAAGACTACCCCTAGATAATTTCTATTCGATTATAAAATATCTAAAACCTAAAAACTATCCCGGTCTGATGAATATAATGACCTGTTTCTGATGGAGAATCTGGCTAATACATAGCTGCATAATCAAAAGAAATATGTTTACGCTTAAATATCCCGTAGTTTGGCTTATATCTAAATCCGCCTATTATCGCTTTCATATTAGCATTAGTAGAGTTTAAGTGATATCCTCATTTGATATTAATTAACTTGCTTATAAAAAGCTTGCTGTCGTTTATCCCTGCTCAATCATAGAATCTGCGGTTTATTGTTTTTCAACTATCTCGATCTCTATGCCGCCGACGATCATGGCGAAAATATTGTAGAGTACTGCATGCAGCATTGCCGCTAATCCGCAGATAACCGCCATCATCAGACCGATAAGGATAGCCCCTAAAAAGCCGGTCAGCAATGAGCCTATAAAGGGTATTGTCTGCAGCTGCTGCTGAAATTGCGCACCGCCAAAACCGCCCCCAAACAAAGCAATGATAAAACCTATTATAAAACTCATACCTCCAAATAACTTAAATACAGAAGCTAAATCAATGTTTTTTAATTCTACCTTCTTCATTGCCTTCCCCTCCTGCACATTAAAGTGCTTCGTCAATTATCTTGCAATTTTAAATATCTCCTGTAACATAGCATAAAAGCAGACAAAAAGCAACAGCTGTGCCTAAATTTTAGGTTCTTTTTTTAAGTTGAACGAAAGAACCTAATCAATATCACTTCTTAATTTGTTTTAATAACCTACAAATCATTAAATTATAGAAACCCATTCAACTGTATTAAGAAGGGCCTAAATTTTATCCAGTCCAAGGCGCGATGCCCAGCCGATCTTCCCGTCCGGAGTTTTAATGCGCGCCCATTTGCCCTCTTCCCGGATCACAGCCACCCTGGTCCCCTCATAAACTTTAAAATAAGTGGTTGCTTCCTCTTCCGGAGCGAATTTAGCGTCAATAACCTCATCAATGACAAATGCATACGTATTTTTATGTAAATCGTAAAATTTAACCGCCCAAATACAGCTGATCAGAAGCAAAATAATCCCTCCGGAAATAATATAATTTTTCAATATTGCCCGGGAATAAGGCAATAAAACCGCGGCACTGCTTATTATCAGCAAAATCCAATATATATAAACCCATATTAAGGTAAGTGCATCCATAGAAAAATGATTGCCAAAATACTCCAGCATTGAGATTATCCACACCCGTCTGCTGGCCATAACCGGACTCTCCCGCAAAGATTCTAAAAAGTTAATGTTTGCCTTTAAGTCGCTGTCATTTGGTATCAGCCGCTTGGCCTGTTCATACTTACTCAAGGCTTTCCCCAGCATGCCTGCTTTAAAATAAGCGTTGCCCATATTGTAATAGAGGTTTCCGCTTTCAATACCCAGAGCTAAAATTTGCTGGTATTGCTCTACGGCCTGATCATAGTTTTTTTCTCTGAATAGTTCGTTAGCTTTATAAAACATCCCGTAAGCAGGCGTTTTTCTCTGTGCCGCGGCCTGAATGCCTGCCGTCGAAAATCCTGTAATTACTAAAGCCGCGATTAATATTATTATCAGTTTTCTGTTCATTTTTTGTTTCTTTCCAAATAATCAATAACTTCCTCTAAAATACCCAGCGTCTTCTCCATTGCCTCTGCATCCAGCTGTGCGGTGGCATAGCGCGCAATATCACATTCCCCAAAACAACGCCGCAGCGAAGATGCCGCCACTGCATCCAGGCCTTTGCCTGTAATCAGCTCTTCTACTACCTCAGCCGTGATCCCGGCGGACGGACAGTTAAAACGGTGCCCCAAATATTCCTGCAATGTTTTAAATACAACATCGTAAAATTCCGCTGTCTTTCTATGCAATAAATATTCTTTTGCCTTTTTAATGTTTATACGTGCTATTTTAGGCGCCCGCAGTTTTCGTGCATAACTTACGTCTGCACTTAATCGCTCCCTGCGTTTTTGGAAAACAACCGCTCCGCAAAACAGGATCAAAGGCAGTAACTGCATTATTACAAATATGCGGCTGTTGTAAATATTTTTGCCTTTCACCCGGAATGTTCCGCTCTCTTCCTTTATATATATAATGTCCGTACCCAATACATGTGTTAGCGCCACGCCCTGCGTATCAGTACGCCCTTCGATTACCTTCAGCCCCTGATCTACAGCAGCAGAGACTTCAATGGCAATGGGCGGCTGTTTAAGAGTTACATATTTTTGGGCTTGCGGATTAAAAAAAGAAAACGTTATCTCCGGGATCTCGTTAATGTTTGCCTTTAGAGGAATTATGACCTGCTCAAAACGCTTTATGCCGGATTCTTCCTGTGATTGTGCTGTATATACTTTAAATTTTTCTTCATTAGACAGCAACGGGCTCTGCACACTGTCAAAATTGCCTGATCCTGAGACTTCCATGTTCAGCGTTATCGGATCACCGGCTTTTAACTTAAGCGGCGCTGCTTTTACCTGCATTTGGAAATCACCCACCGCGCCTGAAAAATTATTCGGCTTGTCTTTTTCCGGCAATTCCATCGCGTACAGCAAAAGCTCTGCACTGGCAACTTCTTTGGGATAAACCTGCAAACGGCTGAAGAAATCAGAAAAGAAAGAATCATCAAAAAAACTATCAAGGCCTTTCTTTTCTTGTGCTTTTTGCCCCCGTGAGACTATATTGCATTTGAGCTTAGCCGGACCGATCTTAACCTGTCCTGCCTTTGTAGGATATAACCAGGTTGTAAATTCAACCACATCATAAAATGCATCTCCCAAGCTTTCCCGATATTGGCGGGGAGTACCAAAATTTTCTTTTGTAAATCCCTGTCCATCGAGCAATGGATATTGGATGTCCCGCACCGCAAGCTGGCTGACATAAAGTTTGACCGTAAGCGCAATGCGTTCGTTTATGTACGCGCTGCTTTTCTGAACAGATAATATCAGGAATATCTTTCCGCTCAAAGATTGCTCCATACTGCCGTCACTATATTGCTGCGGCAAGTATGTATTGCCCTGCTGTGTGCCCTGGCCGCGGTCAACTACTTTGATCTGTTTTGTATTTGAGGCATAATTATCTCCCTGATGTGTAAAGGAGAACGGACCTAAGGTAAATATGCCGGTTTTTATAGCAACCAGGCGGTAGCGGTGCGTAATAGAGCTGGTTGACTTGCCGTTTATGATCGACATCTTGGTTGAAGGCCCCAAATACTGGCTCTTAAATCCTTCAATCTCAGGCAGCTGCGGCGCCGGTACATTTTGCGTGTTATCAATCACAATCCCCAGCTGAATAATGTCCCCAACCTCGACAAATTCACGGTCAAGCTGTAATTCAACAGAAATATCTTTGGCAAAAACAATAGAGCTCAAGCAGAGCATGCCTGTGAACATGCCTAAAATAATTCCCGCAACTTTTGTTTTCATAAAACACATAATATGCTACCAGTCTTTTTCCACGCCTGAGTCCTGCACATCAGAATTGAGCATGCGCAATTCTGTGGGCCTGCCCTCTGAATTCTGAAAGTTCTCTAAGAGCATTTTTGCCTGCTTTTCGGTCATCTCCTGCGGCTGTGCTTCCTGCTGCAAAGGCTTTTTATCCTGTCCAGCCGGCTTGTCCTGCTGTTCTTTTTGGTCCGGCTTGTCCTGCTGTTCTTTTTTCTGCTGTTCCTGCTTTGCCTGCTCAAGCTTTAAAGCAGTTAATTCATAGTTGTGCTTTGCGTCTTTATCATGTACATTCAGCTCTATAGCCCGGCGGAAAAACTCCAGGGCCTGCTTGTATGCCTGCTGCGCTGCCTGCGGGTTTGATCCCTGCGCTTTTTGCCCTGTTTCAAAAGCAGCATTGCCGAGATTATAATTTATCCATTGTTCAAATTTCTTGTTTTCTGTATTAAAAGCTTTGAGAAAATTCTCAATAGCCTTATTATAATCAAGCTTGTTGTAAAAATCTATCCCCTTGTTATAGGAATGCTCCGGGGCCGCTGCTTTTTCCTGCGCCAGCAATAGTGCTTTCGGAAAAACCAGGTTTAAAATTACAAGTAAAATTAAAATACTATATTTTTTCATATGCTTTTTCGGTTACTGATAAACGGTTCTATAAACAGCAGTACAAAGGCCAGCGCAAGCGGCAGCTGAAAACGTTCTGTGCGGCGCTTTTCTATTGTGCTTTTCATTTTTCTTTTTTCCATATCAGCGATCTTGCTGTTGTAAAGCAGCTCCAGGCCAAATTCTGTAGGCGTTGATTTAATATATATCCCATTGCTGGCAAGGGCGATCTCCTGCAAGGCCTTCTCGTTAAGCCGGGACTTGACTATTTGCCCCTGCTGATCTTTTATATAGCTCGTCTTGCCGTCAGAGTCCTTAACTTCTATCAGCTCACCCTGTGTCGTCCCAACCCCGATAGTGTGGATCTTAATATTTGCCTGTTTAGACTTAGCTGCTGCCTTAAGCGCATCCCCGACATGGCTTTCTCCGTCGGTTATAATAACCAATGTCCGGTCTGCGCCTTCAGACCCTTTGCCGAAACTCTGTATTGCCTCAGCTATCGCGTTTTCAATGTTTGTGCCCGGTTGGGGAATAAGCTGCGTATTTAAATCCCGAACGCTGAGTAAAAATCCATTGTAGTCGATGGTCAACGGGCATTGCACAAAAGCGCTGCCGGCAAAAGCAATCAGTCCGACGCGGTCACCTCTAAGCTGCTGCGCGAGATCCTCTAAGGCAAGCTTTGTCCGCTCAAGACGGCTAGGCAGTACGTCCTTTGTCAGCATGCTCTGGGATACATCAACTGCGATAAATACATCTACGCCCTTATGTTCCACTTCTTCCCATATAAACCCCCATTGCGGTCTAAACAGGGCAATGATAACAAAAAATGCCGCGATGACGATAAGGGCTGTTTTGAGTGAATCCTTTTTTCTGCTGTATGAAGCGCTCAGCCAAACAAGTGAACGTTTATCGGCAAAGGCCTCAAGCAATGCGGTTTTACGCTTTGCAGATACAAACAGAAATACGAGCAGGGCAAAAAATAACAGAAACAAATAATTAAAATGTGTATTTACAAAATTCATGCTTTAATCCTTACCTGGCATCAGGGTATTTTCCTCAATACCGTGTTGGCCAAAACTTGTTCTATTAAAAGCAGGATAAACGCGCACAATAAAAACACGCTGAATTTTTCCTCATAGCGCATATATACAGGCTGCTTGAAAGGTGTTGTTTCCAGCGCATCAATAGTTTCGTAAATTTTCTGCAATGAAGCCGTGTCTGTAGCCCGGAAATATTGCCCGGAGGTAATCTCTGCGATCTTAGCCAGAGATGATTCGTCCATATCTACTTCCACATACTGTATCCTGTCCCTGCCAAAGGCATCTTTGACCGGGTACGGCACCTGACCGATGCTGCCTGCGCCGATCGTATATATTTTTACACCCAAAGCTCGCGCGGCTTCGGCTGCGCTCAGCGGCGAGATCTTGCCGGCATTATTGCGCCCGTCTGTTAAGAGAATAATTATTTTTGTTTTTGCCTGAGAACTTTTCAGGCGGTTAAGCGCAGCCGCAATGCTTGAACCCACAGCTGTGCCGTCTTCAACCATGCCGATATCTACCCTGTCTAGGTTTGCCAAAAGCCAGCTATGATCCAGCGTAAGCGGACATACGACATAAGGCCGCCCGGCAAAGGCGACCATGCCGATCCGGTCATTTACCCGCTGCTCAATAAACCGCTCAACTACCTGCTTTACAACATGCAGACGGTTATACCTTTTGCCTTTTATCGTAAAATCAAGCGCCTGCATGCTTGTCGATGTATCAAGACTCAGCACGATGTCCACACCTTCTTTAAATACACGCTCTTGAGAGATCGGCACCTGCGGCCGCGCTAAAGCAGCAATAAAAAGCGCCAGGATTATCATGCGCAGGACAATAAAGTACTTCAATGCCTTAACGCTTAAGGTTACCGGCAGTTTCTTGGTTAATGTGTTGGATGAAAATCGTACAGATGCTTTACTTTTTTTATACTCAAGGCACAATAAACATACCGTGCCCAGAAGTAAAAACACCCAGGGGTTTTTAAAAATCACGTCTTGGTTTTCTCCTGGTATAATCCGCATATATTAGCTGGATTATACCTGCAATTCAAATACACCAGGGATATTGCCGGCTAGAGCTTTAATTTCAAGACATCCTACTACTTTCTCGTTATTAGGAGGTCTCTGATATTTCTTCCTGCTTTGTCTGATCGATAAAACTTCTGGCACCAGCAAAAGCCGCCGCCGCTTCTTGAGCCGAAGATCCGTAACAGGCAAATTTTACTAGATCCGATAACGACAAAAAATCCTTAAGGCTGGTTCTCTGCGCCGCGCTTAATACAGGTGATGTCTTCACTTCTTTTAAAAATTCTTCTGTGGACATCCACGGCGCCCTGAGAAAAAACCGGTTTTCCAGATATCGCCTAATGCAGCCGGAAAGCTTTTCGTAGTATTCGTCCATCAATCCCCGGGCGATAAGATCTGCCCTCTTGAGCTGATCCAGCTCTCTGTACGCAATCACATGCGCCGGCTCGACAACAACTTTCTCTGTTAAGGTTTTTTGTTTTTTCTGCCAGAATTTAAAAGCCGTCCAAAGCACTGCTCCAAGTAAAACAAGGACAATAATCCAAAGCAGATGATCTTTCCATATTATTATCCTGGGTTTTAGCGGCTTGAGTACAGGTTCTTTAGCATCGCCAAGAACGCTTTGCACTTTGATATCGACTGCTTTAGCGCTTATTTCCTGCCATTGTTCATTAGCTGCAATGCGGTATTCTATCTTATATGCCGGTATAGACTGCCCGCCTGTTTTGAATATGCTTAAAGCGTATTCCAGATGAAAAGTCTGCGCTTTGTCCTGTTCCACGCTCCATTTAAAATCTCTGATCCCAAACTCGCCAAGATTGCCTTCAGCGGTAAAGGGATCTTTGATCTGGGCCTCAGCCGGCAGAATTATTACTACTTTATACTTAATAATATCGCCGATTGTTATCTCCGGCACATCAACGCTTGCATTAATATCCGCTTGCGCGCAAAACGCAAATGCCTGCAAAGTCAAAAATAATGCCGCTGCGCCACTTAGTATAAAAATAATTTTCCATCGCATTTTCAGCATGTTTATCTTTTTCGTTTCTTTTCTCTTTTTCGGAAAAAGCGGACCAGCTCTTTTGTATAAGGCGCATCAGTAAAGATATTAATAACATCCACGCCTGCCTGCTTGAACACCTGCTCCCTCTGGGCTAAGACCCTTGCGCTGTTTTTGGCAAAAGTTTCCCTTAAGCGGCTGTTTGCCGCATCAACCAATTGCACTTCTCCTGTTTCTGCGTCTTCAAAGCGGATAATCCCTGTCTGCGGCAGCGCCTGTTCTCGCGGGTCAGTGATCGTAACCGCGATCAGGTCATGCCTTTTATTGGATATAGCCAGTTGTTTTTTAAATTCACAATCTAAAAAATCAGATATTAAAAAAGATACTGTTTTTTTATGCATAACATTGTTTAAATAATCAAGGGCGCAGCGGATATCCGTCCCTTTGCCTTGCGGCTTATGAAACAGTACCTCTCTGATAACCCTTAAAACATGATGAGAGCCTTTACGCGGGGGAATGAATTTTTCGATACGGTCTGAAAATATTATCAGACCGACCCGGTCATTATTTTTTATGGCCGAAAATGCAAGCACGGAGCAAAGCTCAGCCGCCACCTCGCTTTTTAGCTGCCCCTTTGTCCCGAAAAAACTCGACCCTGAGGCATCCATGAGCAGCATCACCGTAAGCTGTCGTTCTTCAACGAATTTTTTCACAAAAGGATGGCCCATACGGGCGGTAACATTCCAGTCTATAGAACGGATCTCATCTCCCGGCTGGTATTCGCGCACCTCGTCAAACTCAATGCCCCGGCCTTTAAATACGCTGTGGTATTGTCCGGCAAAAACATCGCTGACCATACGCGAAGTTTTGATCTCTATTCTGCGGATTTTTTTTATGATTTCTTTGGGTAACATATATTAGCTCATTAGCTCATGAGTTCTTAAGCTCATAAGCAAATCCTTTCGATATATTAGCTCATCAGTCTTTGATTATCCACGCGTTGTTCTTTTGTTTATCTTCTTACTTATGAGCTCATGAGCTTATCAGCTTATGAACTATTACGGTACTTCGATCTCATCAAAAATATTTTTAACAATATCTTCGCTGGTTTTGCCCTCTGCCTCTGCTTCGTAGGATACAATGACCCGATGGCGCAGCACGTCCATACCTATTGATTTTACGTCCTGAGGAGTAACATATCCTCTGCCCTGCATGAAAGCATATGCTTTTGCGCAAATTATCAGATAAATGCTTGCCCGGGGAGACGCCCCGTACTGGATCATGTCGGTTAGGCCGGTTAGATTGTAAGCTTTAGGATCGCGTGTGGCAAACACTATATCCAGTATGTATTTTTCGATCTTTTCATCCACATAAATTTCATCAATAACGCTGCGCGCCTTTAAAATTGTCTGCGCCTGGACAACCGGCTTCAGCTTTATCTGCTTATTGGTTTTCGCCATCTGGCGGATAATCTGCAGCTCTTCATCCTTGTTCGGATAATCGACCTTTACTTTAAGCATAAACCGGTCCACCTGCGCCTCAGGTAACGGATAGGTGCCTTCATGCTCTATCGGGTTTTGCGTCGCCAGGACCATAAACGGCGCATCCAGAGCAAACGTACTCTCTCCGATGGTTACCTGCCTTTCCTGCATAGCCTCAAGCAATGCACTCTGCACTTTAGCCGGCGCCCGGTTTATCTCATCCGCCAGAATAATATTGGCGAATATCGGGCCTTTCTTGGTTGTAAACTGGCCGTCCTTAGGATTGTATACAAGCGTACCTACAAGATCCGCAGGCAGCAAATCCGGAGTGAACTGGATCCTCTGAAATTTCGTATCAATAGCCTGCGAAAGCACGTTTACAGAAAGGGTCTTGGCCAGACCTGGTACGCCTTCGATCAAGATATGCCCGTTAGCAAGAATACCGACAATAAGCCTATCGATCAAATGCTCCTGTCCGATAATAATACTTTTGATCTGTGTCTTTAGATCTTTGATAAAAACACTTTCTTTCTGGACTTTTTCATTGATCGCCGTAATGCCGCTGCTCATATCTGTCTCCTTTGTAATTATGTTACCCCTAACATATTGTTTTGGCGTTTTATTAAATTAAGGTAAGAAAATTCTTTGGTTCTTTCTTGTTTAATTTGAACAAAAGAACCTAATTACACCGATTAAAAACCCGATTACACTGATATGCTGATAGAAATTAATCGCTGTTCTCTTTTTTATATTTTATATTTTATAAATTTTTATTTTTTTGTCAACACCCTTTTTGCTGTTTTTTTTACAGATCAACACGGATTAAAAAACAGTTTGTAACGTGGGGGCAAGCCCCTCCTCTACGTTATCATCATATTAACCGAATATATTTTGTCTATTTTTTGGACAAACTGTATCGGAATAACCATTTAATGAATAATTGTAATTTTTTAATCGAATATTTTTCTCGTCCCTCGTCCTAACGCTTGCCCGCCAATTTTTATGGAGGGAGCAAAGCGAGTGATCGTCCATCGGACGTCGTTTTTCTATCGGCCATAGACCATTAGCTATCAGCCTTGCTTTTTATCAAACTCTTCGCATGTCTTATCTTTTACCCCACTTAGTTTGATCACCGTAGGATGGCATACAATTTTTTGCGTAAGATCATCTGCAATCGCGTAAAAACAGGGCATTACTACCAAGGTTAATCCGGTGGCAAAAGCCAGCCCCCAGGCAATAGACAAAGCCATCGGCTGCAGGAAAGGATCAAAGCCGCCGATCCCGTAAGCCACAGTGCTCAAACCGGCTACCGTAGTCAGAGTAGTCAGCATCACCGGACGAAAGCGCAGTATCCCCGCCTGAACAATAGAGTTTCTACGCGGCATGCCTTCCTGGCGCAGTTTATTTATAAAATCCACCAGCACGATCGAGTCGTTAACCACAACTCCGGCAAGCCCGACAATGCCGATAAACGCCAACAGGCTTAAAGACTGCCCATGAATCAGCAGGGCCAGGACAACACCGATGAGGGCAAAAGGAATCGTGAGCATGACAATAAACGGCAGAACCAGGGAATTAAACAAGGTTGCCAAACACATAAATATGCCCAGTACCGCAATTAAAAAAGCCGTCATCAGGCTGTGGAATGATTCTTGATTTTGTTTTTCTTCCCCGCTTATACGTATTGTATAGCCGGGATATTCCTTGGAGAGAGCTTCAAACTTTTTTAATACCTGCGGAACCAGTTCTTTTGTTTTTATCCTGCTCTGGTCAACACTGGCGGCAACCTGCAAATAACGTTTCCCATCAAGATGGGTTATAGAACGCAACCCCTGATTAAGTTCGATACGCGCTATGCTTTTTAAGGGGATAAGATTTCCCCTTCCATTCGGCACAAGCAATTTATCAAATATTTCCCGGCTTGTGCGTTTATCATCAGCAATGCGCACGCGCACTTTTATTTCTTCTTCTGCTTTTGTTTTTTTGATCGAGGTAGCAATGCCTCCTTCAAATGCGTTGCGCACACTGGCTGCGATCTGCCCTACACTGAGGGAAGCCTGAGCCGCTTTTTCGCGTTCGACAACAACGCGCAGTTCACGGTTTCCCTTATCATAAGAGTCGGCCACATCCGCAACCCCATCAAACCCCAGCATATACTCCTTCAGCTGCTCCGCCAGTTTGCTGATTACGGCAAAGTCGTCACCGCGGATATTAAACTCGATATCGCGGCCGACAGGCGGCCCCTGCTTGAATTCGTAAAAATAGAGTTTCTCAAAACCTTTGATCTTGTCCAGTCCAGGGCGCAGAAAAGCAATAATTTCTTTGGGGTTTTTGTCCCGTTCCTGCATCGGAGTTAGAAAAACATGGATCTGCGCCACATTAGATCCTGATTTTGCGCTTGGATCGCCCATACCCCGGCCGGCTTCGATCGAACCGATTGTTGTAACAAAAGTCTGCAAATAATTTTTCGGCATTGCTTTGATCATGTTTTCTACCGGAAGCATCAGCTCATTCGTCTTTTCAAGCGGCGTGCCCACCGGCGCCTCGGCACGCACGGCAAATTCCTCTATGCCTTGGGAGCTGAACATTGTTTGCGGCAATACCTTGAACATGATAAAAAAACATATCATCAAAACGCCGCTGACTACCGCAGTTACAAGATACCGCCGCTTTAATGCTTTTTCAATAATTATTTTGTACTTGGCTATTGCGTATTCCAGAACCGGATATTTTTTGACCATCAAGGCGCCCCCGCCTATTAAGGCGATAAGCAGCATTGCACTCAGCGGATTACTTTTGGTCATCAGCGATACTCCTCCGCCGATCAGGCAGAAAACTACTGTCATGACCGTCAGTGCTTTAAAATCCTGCGCGTTTTGCTGTTTGTCCCCATTCTTATTATTTTTGGCTTTTAAAAAATCCGCAAGATGAGACGGCAGGATTATAAACGCTTCGATCGCTGATGCGGAAAGCGCGATGATGACCATCAGCGGGATATAACGCAGAAATTTTCCCACCATGCCGGCCATGTACATCAAAGGGAAAAAAGCCGCGATGGTTGTAATAATGGTCGCGGCAACAGGCGCAACAACTTCACTGGTGCCCTTTATGGACGCTTCGCGCGGCGGCATGCCTTGTTCTATATAGCGGTAAACATTTTCTGAAATAATAATCCCGTCATCAACGATCATGCCCAAAACAATGATCAACCCGAACATGGTCAATAAATTGATCGTGATGCCGAAGGCGATCATGAAGCCTAAGGTTGCCGCCATCGCCACAGGAATGCCTAAGGCGGTAAAAAATGCCGGCCGGGCATGAAGAAAGGCAAACAAAATCAAAACTACAAAAATAAATCCGATCACGCCGTTAGAGCCCAATACATTAAGACGCCTTTGGATATAATAGGACAGGTCATCATAGGGCTTAACATAAAGCCCCGGAGGCGCGTTACGCTTGAACTCTTCCAGCACTTTGTACACACCGTTCGCCACATCAATAGCATCGCCTTTTTCTTTTTTGGAAATCTGCAGTGTCACGGCGCGGCCCCCGTAGCTTTTATTAATTATTGTTTCTTCTTCAAAAGTATGGCGGACTCTTGCCACATCTTTAATCTGCAGCCAGTTACCCAGATCATTGGCTCTTATGATCACATTTTCTATTTCTTCTTTTGAGGTAAATTCTCCGGTTGTTTTAATGTTAAATTCTTCTGCCGCAGTTTTTAGTTTGCCTCCGGGAACAGTAATATTCCTTGCGGCTAGACTTTCCATGATTTCTTCCATAGAAACATGTATTTGCTGCATTTTTTCAAGGTCCGGCTCCACCCAAAACTCCTGGTTTCGATATCCCGTGCGGGAAACTTTAGCCACGCCCTTTATATCTTCCAGCCTCTCTTTTAAAATATCCGCCTGCTCCTGCAAGCTGAACTCATCCACATCCCCGCCGACAGCTATATTAACCACTGGAAAGATCTTGCTGTTAATTTCCCATACTACCGGCCGGTCCTCAACGCCTGCCGGCAAATCTGTCACGCGATCAACCGCTTTCTGGATGTCGTTGATTATTTTGCGCCGCTCGGTAGCATCTACGTCCGCATTCATTTTAAGCGATATAACGGAAAATCCGTCCCGGGATACTGACAGCATCTCTTCAATATTATCCACTTCCCTTAATTCTTTTTCCAATAATGTTGTGACCAGTTTTTCCACGTCTTCTGCCGGTGCTCCCGGGTAATAAGTCTGCACAGCTACTTCGTCAAAATCAATTACCGGAAACGCTTCGCGATTAAGCGTAAACATGGCAATAAGGCCGATGAGCAGGATCAGCACGGAAAGCAAGTTGATAAATAAAGAATGTTTTACGGAAAATTCAGCAATTTTCATAATCCATCGTCCTTGTTTTATTGTTGCGGAGCATTATAATTTCTCGTCCCGGGATTGATCAAACAGGGTGTTTTCAATAAGTTTCAGGCCGATTTTTACTTTTTCATAATCATACAGGCTTTGCGTTAAATTCAGCTTGGAATTAAGCAGATCTTCTTGATAACGGATCAAGGTATCGCTGTCAGAACGGCCTGAGGCAAACCTTTTTTCTTCAAAATTTAATTTATTTTGCTGTAATTCCACGATGTTTTTATTAAGTCTGATCTTTTCCCGGCGGTTATTGACGGCGTCTACGCTATTAGTTATGTCCACCAAAAGCTTATGCTCTGTTTTTTTCAATACCAGCAAGGCGCTGCGTTTTTCCAGATCAGCTTTCTCCTTGCGGCTTTTAGCAGAATTGTTTTCAAGCGGCATATTTACTGCTATGCCCATAAATATTTCCGGATTATCCTCAGCACTCACGTTTTCCCAGGCCTTGTCTTGATCAAGTTCAAGGCCATTTTGCGCATAGGACAGCTCCAAATCTATTTCCGGCCACATTGCGTTCTGCTTCATGCTGAGATTAATACCCTTTGCCTGAACATTGTTCTTCGCCTGGAGATAATCTCTGTTCGTTTTTATTGCCTGCTTAAGGCTGCTGATCGTATCAACCTGCATATCATTGTCTGTAAAAATATCCTGCGGTATTATCTGAAGGCTTAAGTCTTCTTCATGGATAAGAAACAATAAGTCATTTTTGACCAGAAGCAGGTTGTGGGATAATGTCTCTACTGTATTTTGCCGATTGAGAACATTGGCTTCGGCGGCATATAATTCGGCCTCTTCTATAAGTCCTGCTTCATTTTTGTTTTTAAAAATATCATACAGCTGCTGCGCTTTTCCCAGCATTTCGCGGGCTATTTTTAATTCATTATAAGCCAGCACCAGCTGCCAATAAACGGTTTGTGTCCGGCCAAGTGACTGCTCAATCCTGTTAAGCGCCTGGTAATCGCTGTTGGCCACATCCAGTTTAGTGATCTTTACCTGGGCTCGGTCGGCCATGCCAAAAAAATTGCTTCCCAGAGGCTGATGAAGGGAAAATTTAGTTACCGCCTCATGCGCGGGGCTAAGTGTAGTTGAAGAAGCATTATTAAAAGTCCGCGTATCGGCTATATCCAATCCGAGCGTGGTTCCGGTGGAAAGTTTTTTAGACAGTCCAAAATCGTATCTATTGATTACGGTCTTTGTCCCGGAAAAAGTGCTTGCTGTTTTACTTTGATCGTCTGAGTATCCTGCCTGGGCATTGAGCACTGTATCAAATATTGATTGTGTGTCCATATTTTTTGTACGCTGGATATAGGCATCATAGCGGGCGATCTGGATATCAATATTATTATGCAAGGCCAGCTCACTTATATCCTTTAAGGAAAGGGTTGCGCTTTGAACCTGCTTATCGGCAGCAAATACGCCAGTCCTGTTTAATAGGAACATTAGGGTATTTATAAAAAGCAGCAAAAAAATTATTCGTTTGTCAGTTGTTTTGCTCATGGTTTATCCTTGATTTGCGTTTGTTTTGCTGTTTGAGAGTATTTCTTTAATTTTCATGATTACCCTCAAATAATCTTTGCGGTCCTTCTCATCCAGCTGTTCAAATATCTCCTGGAATTTTTTCTCCCTCTGTATTTGCAGCACATGAACAATATTTTTGCCTTTAGGCGTAACATCGATCGTGATAACCCGGCGGTCTTTTTCCGGGTAAATCCTTTTGATCAGCTTGATCTTATAGAGTCTGTCCACCAGCCCTGACATCGCCGGCAAACTTACGGCTAATTCATCGGCAAGCCGGGTCATTTTCATAGCCCCCTGCTTTACGATAAGATCCAAAACCAAATATTGCGGAGCGCTTATTTTCCCCTTAGCCAGAGCATCTGTCTGCGTTCTCAAAAAACCCCGCATGACCAGCGGCAGCACTTCCATAACTTTGCGCGCAAAGTCTTTAAGCGAAGCATTTTTATTCATTTTTGTTCCATTCGTTAATTATTAACCATATTAACTATTCATAATACTAAGTATATCTTATGATCCGCAAGGTGTCAAGGGATCTTTTCTGTGTTTCCCGTTTCAGAGCGCCCGCAAGAATAAATGCTTGATTTTTACGCTTAGTTGTTTATAATAAATCCATGCGCAAAAATCGGTTTCTCTTTTCAGGCTTTACACTGGTGGAGTTGATGGTCGCGACGATCATCATCGGCGTTCTTATTGCCATATCCGTGCCGCTATATCTTAGGCATGCAGAGCAGGCCATGGGCGCCAAGGCACTGGAAAACATAAAAAATATTTTTAATGCCGAGATGATGTACATGGTCGACAATCAAACCTTTACTGCCGATCGCACCGCGCTGAACAGATATTCTTTCATCGGACCTAATGATGCGGAATGGACTTACGGCATTACCGCAACTCAGACAACCTTTATAATCACTGCTGTGAGAACAAGCCTCAATTCCGCATATAACGGGCTGCAGATAAGCATGAATCAGAGCTCTGTAATAACCGGCGTGCCGTATCCCCCGTAAACGTACCGGCAGAACAGCTGTTCAATCTTTATCCCTGCAGGCAGGCCTCGTACAACTCTTGTGTTTTTTTAAGCATATGTTCAGGCCGGAAAACCGGCTGTAAGAAAAACTCCCTGGCTTTTGCCCCCATCTGATGGGCCCACTCAGGATCATTCAGCAAAAGATCAACTTTCTTGCTAAGACTTATTATGTCTTTTGGCTTGACCAGATAACCATTTTCGCCGTCTTTGATCATCTCCTTAACCCCATCGCTTGCATAGGCAACTACTGGTTTAGAAAATGCCATGGCCTCCAAAAGCGCGATCGGCATCCCCTCCCACAAAGAAGTTAAAACAATAAGATCGCAAACAGCCAAGATGTTCTCTATGTCTTTGCGCCAGCCGCAAAGCTTAACCCTGTCCTCCAGTTTTTTTTCTTTGATCATCTGCTGCATAGAACCGCGCAGTATGCCGTCACCAACACTGAGAAAAATAGTAGCCGGATTTTTGGCGCATATATTGGAGGCAAGCCTTACAAAGTCCAGCGGGTTTTTTTGCGGTTTTAAGCAGGCGATCATGCCCACACATACTTTGCCGGGAGCAATCCCCAGTTTCTGTTTAATATGCGCTTTTTGTCCCTCAGACACATTGATATCCACACCTACTCCGTAATGAATAAGCTTGTATTGTTTTTCTCTGCCTATTTTATGCTGCAGGCCTTTTTTAATATCGTTATTCGAAACCGCTATGAAAGCCGTGGTTATTCTGGCTGTGATCCTTTCCATAAATATATACAACTGTTTTAACAGCATCCGCTGATGATCATTAAAGCTCCAGCCGTGTATGGTGTGGACCGCTTTTACCCCGCCAAGGCAGGCTGCCCAGCGGCCGATAATACCGGCTTTTGAGCTATGCGTATGTACAACATGAATATTGTGCTTCTTTATATAATTTATTATAAAAAAAAAGCTTTTAAGATCGTTTAGCGGGCTGATGCAGCGTTTGAGTGCAGGCAAAAGACAAAGATGAACATCGCTCATTCCCTGGGCTTCTTCAAGCAGCAGCCCCTGCGGGGCGCTGATGAAATGTTTATTATATTTTACGCTGTCCAGTTTTTGAATTAAGAAAAGCGCCTGTTTCTGCGCTCCTCCGAGTTCAAGATTAGTGATTATCTGTAATATATTGATTTTTTCTGTTTTTTTCATGATCAATCCGATTGTTTGATATTATAACAAAACCAAAAACAAAGACAAATGTTATCTCTTCCTGCGCCGCAGACCGCGCTTGTGTTTTTTCCTCAATTATCCCTTTGTAAACAAAAAGAATAAATCACTTAACTCTATGCAGGCAAAACAGTTGCTTTTATTACTAAAAACTGGTATACTTAATATTAGGCACTAATAAATTGATTTTATTTTTCTTATTTTAAATAGCAGGGGGGTTAAATTATGCATAAAAACAGCGGGTTTACTATGGTAGAGCTGATGATTACAGTTATAATCATCGGCATTCTTGTAAGCATGGCTATCCCGAATTACGCCCGTTCTCTTGAGCGCTCTAAATGTTCACAGGCAATTCAAATACTCAAAAACATGCGCAATGCCGGTCTTTCTTATTATGCAAACAATGAAACCTTCCCGACTCCGGGTCAGGAAACGGACCTGGAAGATGAGGTTGGAGCTAATTTTTATTCAGACGACAGCAATGCTGACTGGGATTTCTCTATAACAACCGGTAATAACACCACATTCGTCGTGCAAGCAAGCCGCAGACGAGGCCCGCATCCATTCGGGTCCACAATAACCATCACCGACAACCCTTCGGCCAATCAGAACGAGGTATGGGGCGGTACATATCCGCGGCTTACCCCGACAGTCTGGTAACACAGGAGCATTACCATGAACATACTGCCGCAGAAAACACATTGCCGGGGATTCACCCTGGTAGAGTTAATGGTCGTGACTATTATTTTAGGAATTCTTATTTCAATTGCTCTGCCAAACTACGCGCGTTCAACAGAACGCGCAAAATGTTCTCAGGCAATACAGGTTTTAAAAACAATGCGCAGCGCTGCGCTTTCTTATTTTTCCGACAATCAGACTTTTGCAGGCATAACAATGCAGGGATTGGAAAACCAAGCCGGCGCACGGTTTTTTTCCGCTAATGATAATAGCGACTGGACTTTCACGGTTGCTGCCAGCACCGCAACACGTATTCAGCTGCAGGCATTGCGTCTCAGCGGTCCGCATGCAGCTGCCGGAAACTTTATAATAACTTTAACGGACGATTTGGCTAGCAACACAAAAGAGCAATGGAGTGATCCTGGCACCGACTATCCCTGGGACAATCCCGGAGTATGGTAAATAAGCGTTGTTTTTGATTTAGATGGTAAAGAAAGGGGCATATGCGCAAATCTGCAGGCTTTACATTAATAGAATTAATTACCGTAGTAGTCGTAATCGGGATTCTGGTAACTATAGCACTGCCTAATTATGCGCGTTCTGTTGAACGCAGCCGGTGTACCTTTGCATTGAACAATCTCAAAGCGATGCGCAGCGCAGCCATTATATATTTCCGCGAAACTCAGACTTTTACCGGAATGACCCTGGCTGGGATGGAAACTCTTGCCGGGGCAAATTTCTACTCCGACAACTCTCTCCCGGAGTGGCGATTTATAATAAACTCTGTTGCTGCTAATACTTTTGTCCTGCGGGCAAACCGGTTAAAAGGGCCGCATATGGGAGACTATATAGAGTTAACATACGACGATAAGCTTACCGGCAGTACTTACCCCTACGAAAACCCCGGTCAATTTTAAACAGACAGAATGAATTGTCACCTGCTCCATTGTTTAACTATAATCTCCTTGCCATTTTAAACACAATCCCTTATAATAATGGACTGTTACAAAACACAGCCCTGCACAGAATAACACAAATGAAAAATGCCGGATGGGCACAGATTATCTGCGCAGCTTTGATGTTCTGTATGACAAAGCCGATAAAGATTCCACAAAGGCGGAATAATGTTTAATTTTATAAAAGAAAAAATCTTCGGAAATCACAATGAAAAAGAATTAAAGCGTCTGGCTCCTCTCGTGGAGACCATAAATGCCCGCGAGCAAGAGATGAGATCTCTTACCGATACGCAATTGCGCGCAAAAACCGATGAATTCCGTCTGGCAGTAAAACAGCATCTTGAGAAAAACTCCAGCCCTGAATCCACAGAAGAGATCTGGCAAAAACTGGAGGCCGAGGCCTTAAATAAAATCCTGCCTGAAGCTTTTGCTGTTTGCCGTGAAGCAGCCTCAAGAACGCTGCCAATGCGGCATTTTGATGTACAGCTTATCGGAGGCATTGTTCTGCACGAGGGTAAAATCGCGGAAATGACCACAGGTGAGGGTAAAACACTTGCGGCAACTTTGGCAGTTTATCTCAACGCCCTGATGGGCAAAGGCGTACATGTAGTTACCGTAAACGATTATTTAGCACAGAGGGATTGCGGCTGGATGGGGCCGGTTTATGCTTTTCTGGGTTTAACCTGCGCATCGATAGCGCATGATTTTTCTGTTGTCTATGAAGCAGAACACATGGATGCTGCTGCCCGGGACGAGCGCATGGCCCATCTAAAACCAGTTTCCAGAAAAGAAGCTTATGCCTGTGATATAACTTATGGGACAAATAATGAATTTGGTTTTGATTATCTGCGTTCGAACATGGTCATGCACAAAGATGATATGGTGCAAAGAGAACTGAACTTTGCCATTGTAGATGAGGTCGACAGTATTCTTATCGATGAGGCCAGAACGCCGCTTATTATTTCCGGGCCGGCGGAAGAATCAACAGACAAATATTACAAAATAGACAAAATTATCCCCAAACTTACTGCCGGCGAGAAAAATGAAGAAACAAAAGAAGAGACCGGTGATTATATAGTGGATGAAAAAGGCAACACTGTGTACCTTACCGAGACCGGAGAGGCCAAGGTATCAAAAATGCTCGGCGTCGATAATTTAAGCAGCCTGGAAACCATGGAGCTTAAGCATCATGTCGACCAGGGCCTTAAAGCTCACTCTCCCTTATTCCGGCGTGATGTACATTATGTAGTAAAGGACGGCCAGGTAATCATCGTGGATGATTTTACCGGACGCCTTATGCCGGGCCGCCGCTGGAGTGACGGGCTGCATCAGGCGATTGAAGCAAAAGAAAACCTGAAGATAGAACGTGAAAATCAGACGCTGGCTACGATCACTTTTCAGAATTATTTCCGCATGTATAGTAAGCTGGCCGGCATGACCGGAACAGCGCTTACAGAGGAAGCGGAATTCCAGCATATTTACAAGCTGGATGTCGTGGTTATTCCCACAAACCGCCTGCTGATCCGCAAAAACGATGCTGATATAATATACAAAACAGCAAAAGAAAAATTTAAGGCCGTGGTAGAAGAAATAATTGCCGTAAACGCAACCGGCCGGCCTGTACTGGTCGGCACAATTTCTATCGAAAACTCTGAATTGCTCAGCCGGCTTCTTAAGAGCCGGGGCATTGTTCATAACGTGCTCAACGCAAAGTCGCATGCACAGGAGGCGCCGATCATTGCGCAGGCCGGGAAAAAAGACTTTGTAACCATTGCCACGAACATGGCCGGCCGCGGAACAGATATTCTGCTGGGCGGAAACGCCGAATATTTCGCTGCCGCACTTTTAAGCAAAAAAGGCATCGATCCGCAGCTGGCCACAAAAGAGCAGAAAGAAAAAGCTTTGCAAAGCGTAAAAGAAGAAGCGCTGAAAGAACACACTGATGTTGTTGCGCTCGGAGGCTTGCATATTATCGGTACGGAACGCCATGAAGCACGCCGCATTGACAACCAGCTGCGCGGTAGAGCCGGAAGACAGGGCGACCCTGGTTCAAGCCGTTTTTACCTGTCTCTGGAAGATGATCTTATGCGTATTTTTGCCTCTGACCGGATTACGCGTTTTATGAATTTTGTAAAGTGGGAGGAAGACCTGCCTATTGATCACCCGATGATCGGCAAGTCTATTGAGATCGCGCAAAAGCGGGTCGAGGCACACAATTTTGAGATAAGAAAGCAGCTGCTTAAATTCGGCGACATTTTAAGCAAGCAGCGAGATATTATTTATGATCAGCGGCAATTCCTTTTGAACCGGGATGATATAAAGCAGTATATCCTGGATCTTATTGATGAGGTTGTTGACGATGCCGGCCAGCAGTATCTGCCGGAAAAAACTCATCCGGCAGATTGGAACCTCTCCGGGCTGGAAGATTGGCTGCGGACAAAGTTCGGCATTATATTTTCTGTTCCCTCTGAAGGAGATATCGCGGAAAAGGTCAACCAGGTTCTAATCCGTGCCTACGAGCACAAAATCAATGCTTTGCAGCATACGCTGCGGCTTGACTTTGAGCGCTCTATCTGCCTGCATGTTCTTGATTCGCAGTGGAAAGATCATCTTTACGCTATGGACACATTAAGAGAAGGGATCGGATTGCGCGCTTTTGGACAAAAAGATCCTCTTGTGGAATATCAGCATGAAGGCTATACGCTTTTTGCGGATATGCTGGGCAGAATAAAGGAAGACACTTTGGAATTTCTGTTTAAAGTAACTATGGTCGGACAAAAAGAACCTGCAGGGATTTTTGAAAGCGCTCCGGTTTCCTATTCACATCCGCCCACAAGTCAGTTTTCCAAATCCGCAGCAGCCATACCCGCACACTTGTTGGGACAAAACCAGGGACAGGCATTGCCTCAGGAAAAAACTCTGCCGTTTGTGCGCGATGATCAAAAAATCGGCCGCAACGACCCTTGCCCTTGCGGCAGTGGAAAAAAATTCAAGAAATGCTGCAGCAGATCTTAATAAATGTTGAAGACAAAATCACAAAAACTTAAAGCCAAAAATTTGTTTGCACCCTGCATATCTGCTTTTATGCTTGCTCTGGCGTTTTCCAGGGGCAATTTCGGCATTCTGGCCTGGTTTTGTCTTATCCCTTTGTTTTTGGAACTGGACAATAAAACACGCAAACAACGCTGGATACTGTTTTTTTTGTTTGCGGTTTTATTTTTTCTGGGCATTTTATACTGGATCGGGCATGTCAGTTTGGCCGGATTGATCTTTCTCTGCGGTTTTTTGGGGCTTGAATTTTCCCTGTTTGCACTAATCATGCCCAAACCCGGCAATAAACACTCTCTTTGGCTGATACCTTTGCTTTGGATAGTTTTTGAACGACTGCGCGGAATTTTGTTTTTTGGCTTTGGCTGGGGGCTGATCGGATACACCCAATTTAGAAACCTGGCGCTGATACAAAGCGCGCAGTTTTGCGGCGTGTGGGGACTCAGTTATTTGGTCCTGCTTATTAATATCAGCTTGTGCCATGTTATTTTCAACCGGTTTAGGGTCAGCTGGGGGAAAAGCTTTGTTCTGGTACCGGTACTTTGCCTGCTCTGCGTATACATGTTTGGCTATTACTCTTTGTCCCGGGCATTCCCCTCTCCGAATATCACCGTAAGCCTGATTCAAGCCAACATCCCTCAAGAGCAAAAATGGGATCTTAAGTATTCTCATGATATTTTAGAAAAATTCAGCGCTCTAAGTAAAAAAGCGGCTGCTGAGAAACCAGACCTGATACTCTGGCCGGAAACTTCTGTGCCGGGATATCTGCTGGATGAGACCAAACTTTATCTTAACATTACAAATCTTGCGAAAGAACTAAACACCTCTCTGCTTGTGGGCAGCCCCCGGGAAGATTACGAAAATAAAAAATTTTACAACACGGCTTTTCTCTTTGGGCCGGAAGGACATCTGCTGCGGTTTCACGATAAGCTGCATCTGGTTCCCTTTGGCGAATATATACCCTATAAAAATGTATTTTCGTTTTTAGAGAATACTGCGATCGCTGATTTTTCCGCGGGAGAAAATTATACAATTTTTGAGGTACGTGATAAGATGGGTAAACCCATACGTTTTGGCGTGCTGATCTGCTTTGAGGATGTCTTCCCCGGCCTGGTCAGAACCTTTCGCGCCAAGGGAGCGGATTTTATAGTCACGATAACTAATGAAGGCTGGTTTAAAAACAGCAGCGAACCTATGCAGCATACAGCGATCAGCGTTTTCCGGGCCATTGAAAACCGCTGCTGGTTCCTCAGATGCGCCAATACCGGTATTTCCTGCTTCATTGATCCTTGGGGAAGAATACGGGAAAAAGTAGTGCAGGACGCTAAGGATATTTTTGTAGAAGGTATTGCGACAATGGACTTGGGTGATTAGGGCGTCTCGTACACGGTATACGGCCATGGACCTTGGCGATCTATAACACCCTGTTCATTAATTTCCAGCGATAGCCCGTCGATAGCGCCAAAAAGGTTTAGATGCTGCGCTAAAACCGTAAAGCTGGAGGCATCTCCAGTTATGCTGTACTGCCAATCCCCATCATCGTCCGCCAGATCGACATATGATGGACTCAGATCAGAAAATATATTGCAATATGTATTCGGATTCTGTTCAAACCAGAATGCCTTTTGAGCCTGGGCAAAAGCATATAAGGTGGCCACTGCTTTCTGCTCCTCAGCCCTCAAGCGATGCGTCATATAAGAAGGCACGGCCAAACCCACGAGAATAGTAATTACAAGACAGGTTATTACTAATTCTATTAATGAAAATGCCCTTTTATTATATGCTCTTTTTCTGCGCAATAAAAGCACTTTCTGCCTCCAAAAATTGTTATCCTTTTATTTGCAAGCAATTAAATAATTTTTAAATCTATTTATCCAGTATAATTATACCACTTTCCCATGATTTTTGCCATGAAGCCTGGGATGCATTTTTAAGCCCAGACTCTTTGTTGGCAATTCTCACAATTCACTATTCTGGATTTATAGGCTTCAAGGATTATTTCATCCGGCTTAAACCAAAGCTTAATCTCCCGCTCTGCTTCGGCCTCATTAGATGAGGCATGGATAACATTTTCATAAATTCCTTTTGAGGTTATTCTGCCGTATGCCCCTCTGATCGATGTGGGCTCTGCCTCTTCCGGGTTGGTTGCACCCGCAAGCGTACGGACTTTGTCGATGGCACCCTCCCCCCAATAAACCATAGCCAGAACCTTGCGTCTGTCATGCAGCTGGCCCTGAAGGTAATTAATCAGCTCATTAAAAAACGGCTTGTCTTTTAAATGCTGATAATGCGCCGCGGCAAGCTCCGGGCTAACGCGTACTATTTTAGCCGCGACAATTTCCAGTTTAGATTCCGACAAGCGGCTAAGAATGTTGCCTGTTAAAGATTTTACGAGCCCATCCGGCTTGATCAAAATCAATGTTTGTTGATTCATGTCTTTCCCTCCGTTGCTTTGTGCAGTATTATTTTTATTTTTGCGTTAGCAATCATTTACGCAATACATCAAGTATCCGCTCGAGGTCGTTTAACGAGTAATACTCTATCTGTATCTTTCCTTTTTTTGTTCCGTGAAACACAGTTACCTTTGTCCCAAGAATATGCCGCAGCTCCTCCTCAAGCTTTAAAACATGCTGGTCATTTTCCCTGTCTGTGTGCCGCGCCTTTTCTTTTACAGAGGCTGCTGCCAGTGATTCTGCCTCGCGCACAGAAAGCCCTTTCTGAATAATCTTTTCACACAAGGCAATTTGAGCCGATGCACCCTGCACCCCCAGAATCGCTTTTGCGTGCCCAAACGTCAACTTCTCTTTGAAAAGCCCGTCTTTTACTTCTTTGGGCAGACCGAGCAGCCTGATCATATTGGCTATAGTTGCCCGGCTTTTTCCGACCGATTGAGCAACCTGTTCCTGCGTAAAGTGAAAATCCCGCATTAGATTTTCATAAGCCTGTGCTTCCTCAACCGGGTTCAGGTCGTCACGCTGAATATTTTCAATTATGGAAAGCTCCAGCATCTCCTGATCAGTAACTTCTTTAATAAGCACAGGAATCTTAACATGCTTTAAAAATTTTACCGCGCGCAATCTTCTTTCTCCGGCGATAAGTTCATAACTGCCGTCATCGTTTTTGCGAACAGCCACTGGCTGAACTATACCTTTTTCCCTTATGGAAGCGACCAGTTCCTGCAATGTATCTTCCTTAAAGTTAAGGCGCGGCTGATATCGATTCGGTTTTATCTTTTGCGGATCAACAAGCAGCACGCCGGAATCGTGTTCCTTTGGTTCAGGCGGGATCAAAGCTCCCAAGCCTTTTCCCAACGCTTTTCTCTCCATTTTAATGACCTCCTTATTAATACTTCTCTTAGCTCTCGAGAGCGAGAAATGCTGTTTTGTTTTACTTTTGGTTATTATAGGTTACCACTGGTTAATATTAGTTGCTAACAGTTCCTTTAAAGCAATCTCGGCTTTCAGTTTATTGTTCTAAAAATCCAGCTGCCTAAAAGCCACTGCTCGGCTTTTCACTTGTAACTCATCACTAGTGATAACTCGTCATTCATAATTTATTTCTCGTTCCGCGTCCTTCATCCCTCATCCTTCGGACTTCAGGTTTATGCTTTCTGCGTTTCTACCGGCTAACCTGCTCACCGGCAACTGGCAAACTCAATTTACTTTAAACCTTTTCTATATCATCGCTCTCAGTAGAAATACCGCTGCCGGCATTTTGAATGTCCAGCGATTGTTCACTGCTTCCAACATCAAATTTAATTACGTTGTGCTCAAGCGGCTTTTGCCGGCTTAAAAGTTCCTGCGCAAGTTTCTCGTATTTTAAAGCGCCTATAGAAAATTTATCGTAAAGTATTATCGGCTTGCCAAACCCTGGCGCTTCGCTCAAGCGAATAGTGCGCGGAACTATTGTTGTAAAAACCCGTTCCTTAAAATATTCTCTTACCTCCTTTATAACTTCACTGGTTAACCTTGTCCTAAAGTCAGCCATGGTGAGGATCACTCCTTCTATCAAAAGCCTAGGGTTCAAGGATTTATTTACAAGGTTAATCGTGGAAACCAGCTGGCTTAATCCCTCCAAGGCATAATACTCGCACTGTAGAGGTATAATTACGCTGTCTGCGGCAACAAGTGCGTTTAAGGTCACAAGCCCGAGCGAAGGCGGACAGTCGATAAATATGAAATCAAACTGTTCGCGAATTGAACTCAATGCCTGCGCCAGTCTAAATTCACGCTGCTCCAGATCTACAAGTTCAATTTCAGCGCCAGTAAGCGCAACATTCGATGGGATAACAAAGAAATTATCCATAGGCCCGGCAACAATAGTGTCCGCTGCTGAACTTACCCCCATAAGTAATTCATAAACGCCAGAACGCTGTGCCTTTTTATCCAGCCCCACGCCGCTGGTAGCATTAGCCTGAGCATCCGCATCTACCAATAACACCTTTTTAGAAGAATATGCAACATAAGCAGCAAGATTGATCGCGCTTGTTGTCTTGCCCACTCCGCCCTTTTGGTTGCAAAAAGTAATAATTTTTCCCACAATGATATTTTCCTGTTTTAAATCATCACACTATTTTCAGGCTGCTTTTCCTGCTTGCTCTTTACGGTCTTAAAACGACCTGTTTCTGTAACTATTTTATTTGCAATAGTTTGCATTTTTAAAATTATCTTGCCAAACTCTTCTGTTCCCATTTTGCCCTGCTTTTTACTTGCCTGTGCCTCCGAACTAAGGCTGGCCAACTGAGCAGCAGCATCGCGGCATCGGTCCATTGTTGTACGCAATGTTATGATTGCCCCGTTAAGCGCAGCCGCTAAATCTCCCATTTCGTCACCAGCACGTAATTTACTCAGATCCACGGTTAAATCTCCTTTTTGGATTGAGTTTGCGGCATTTTCCATGCGGTATAGCGGCCCGGCAATTTTATGTGAGGCAAATATGCTCAGGACAAACAAAAGAAAAGAACCTACAAGCAAACGCATTACAAGAACAACTGATACTCTTTCAAAGATCTCGGAAAATTCAACTACTACCAAAGAATTTATCATTGCGGCATTTTGTATTTCGTCATTTAAATTATATGCGGAACGAATCTTTTCATAAAATTGTTTACTTTGAACCTGCGTAGTGATCTCATTCCACGTAGTTATATAAGTAGTCCAAACAGCAATTACACCTATAACAAATGTGGTTATAAAAATTAAAAAACTGAATCTTATCTGGAACCCTTTGCGAATTAAATAATTCCTGCGCAAACATTTTCCCTGATCGCTAGACATCAAACACCTCCATATATTTGGCTGCTTGAGAGTTGGACTGATTATCATCACCCACTAGAACAAGCTTGCCTGCTTTAATGAAAATGTTCCACGTGGAACATTTTAGATTATAGCCTGCTGCTCTTTTCCATATGCAGCAAGACCAATGCAATGTCACTTGAGGTCACTCCGGAAATTCTCATAGCTTGCCCTATTGAACGCGGCATAATTTTACACAGCTTTTCGCGAGCTTCTTTTTTAAGCCCTGCGATTTTAAAGTAAGAAAAATGCGCCGGTATTTCTCTGTTTTCCATTTTTTTTAGGCGTTCAATCAAAGCCTTTGCACGCTGAATATACCCCTCGTATTTTATCTCTATTTCAACTTGCTCGGCAATGTCGTCCGCTAGCGTTTTCACTCGGGGATCCAACAATCGCAAGCGTTTAAGATTCATTCCCGGCTGTTTCAAAGTCTTTGCCAGACTTTTGTTTGCATGACTTAAGTTTTGGAGTATGCCTATCTCAAGTTGTACTGTTTTTTGTTTATGCCTTATTTTATCAATTCTTTCTTTAGAAATCAAGCCAAATTTATATGCAAACTCCCCCAAACGTAAATCAGCATTATCCTGTCTTAAAACAAGCCTGTGTTCAACACGCGAAGTGAACAGTCTATACGGCTCATTTGTGCCCTTAGTAATAAGGTCATCTATTAACACGCCAATATAGCCTTGAGTTCTGCTCAAAATAAAAGGCTGGCTTTTTCTTATTTTTAACACAGCATTAATACCAGCCACAATACCCTGGCAAGCTGCCTCCTCATAGCCCGTGGTTCCATTGATCTGTCCTGCGCAATATAGGCTTTTTACCTTCTTAAGTTCCAGGGTCGCATACAGTTGTGTCGGATCAATATAGTCATACTCGATTCCGTATCCAAAACGCATTATACGGGCCTTGTTCAGCCCTTTAATAGTTTTAAGTATTTTTATTTGCACATCCTGTGGAAGACTTGTGGATAACCCATTGATATACACCTCTTTACTGTCCCTGCCTTCTGGTTCTAAAAAAATCTGGTGCCGTTCCTTATCAGGGAATTTCACAACCTTGTCTTCGATGGATGGGCAATACCGAACTCCAATCCCCTTTATCTTGCCGCTGTAAAGGGGTGAATAGCACAAGTTATCCCGGATAACTTTATGGGTTTTTTTGTTTGTATACCCTAAAAAACAATCAACCTGCTTGATTTTCTTTAAAGGCATATCGTAAGAGAAAGCAGCCGGATGCTTATCCCCTGTTTGCGGCTGAAAACAGGAAAAGTCTATAGAATCACTGTGAATGCGCGCCGGAGTCCCGGTTTTAAACCTGCCCATTTTGATGCCGAGCTTAATTAAATACTTCGGTAGTTCTATTGAAGCAGGCTCACCAAGCCTTCCTCCTTCTACAGCAGTGGATCCTATGTGGATAAGTCCGTTCAAAAAGGTGCCTGTGCTAATAATAACACTTCTGCCCATTATCCTAAGCCCTGAAGTGGTTATAATACCCTTAGCCGTTCCTTTTTCAATGATCAGCCCTGTAGCCACCAACTGCATCAAATCCAGGTTATCTTGCGCTTCTATGGTTTTTTTGATCGTTAAGCTGTATACCCATTTATCCGCCTGCGCTCTTGGTGACCAGACCGCGGGCCCTTTTTTGGTATTAAGCATTCGAAACTGAATCCCTGCGGCATCTATAGAGCGCGCCATTTCTCCGCCAAGTGCCCCGATCTCTCTGGCAAGGTGCCCCTTCCCTGGGCCGCCAAAAGCCGGATTACAGGACATTTGAGCAATAGTGTCAATGTTTATTGTGGTAAGCAATGTTTTTGCGCCCATTCTGCTTGCTGCTAAAGCAGCTTCGCATCCGGCATGGCCTGCACCGACTACAATTACATCATATGTTTTGGGAAGTTTAATTTTCTTCATTTTGGATTAGAGAGAGATTGGTCGTCAAAAACCCGAAAAAGAGAAAATGTTCCACGTGGAACATTTTACTTTTCATCGCCCTGGGAAAGGATCGTCACGCGTATTTTTGCCTTTTTTGCGCCCTGCATACCGAATAAGCCTCTGGTACCTTCTGTTAAAATCTGAATTTTGATGTTATCTTTGGCAATATTCAACTCTGCAAGAGCAGCCTCAATAGCCTCTTCAACAGTGTTACCTTCAAAGTCTGCATTTAAAACAGGCTCTTTATCATCCGTCTGCTCTGCCATTATACCCTCTTTATAGTCATCAAAACTGCTTATACCTCAACCGCAGCTGTTTTAGCCAGTCCTTTTTGGATAAAAAAGGAAAAAATAGAATTTGTAAGAAAGTACAAAACTAACCCTGCTGGGAAATTATAGAAAATTACTCCTAAAATTACGGGCATCATCAAAGCCATAATTTTTTGCTGTTCATTTGCGTGTCCTGTATTAGTAGCTTTTTGCTGAAAAAAAGTAAATGCCATCATTATCAAAGGCAATATGTTGAGGCTGCTTCCCAGTAAGGGAAGTTTTAGCGGAAAGCTCATAAAAGCATCTGGTGCAGCCAGATTCCTTATCCACATAAAACTCGCGCCTCTTAATTCAATAGCGCGCATCAAAACGCCGTATAAAGAGAAAAATATAGGCATTTGCAGCAGCATCGGCAGACAGCCTCCTGCCGGGTTTACTTTATGTTTCTTATAAAGTTCCATGATTTCTTTATTGAGTTTTTGAGGATTATCTTTGTGGTCATTGCGCAGTTTTTCAATTAGCGGCTGTATGGCCTGCATATCCTTCATCGATTTTAAGCTCTTAAATGTCAGCGGGTAAAGCAAAATATTTATGGTTAAGGAAAGGCCGATAACCGCTACTCCGTAGTTTCTAAAAAGTTTATGTAATATTCTTAGCAATAATAGCATTAGATCAGATAAGCCGGCAAACAGCCCCTTTCCCCTAGTTTGTTCGATGGCAAGATTAAGCTTGCTCATCTGCTCCTGGTCGTTTGGTCCGGCATACAATACATAATTTAGCCGCACTGTTTCTCCAGCAGGCACAACAAGGCTGCTGGCTCCGAGACCGATGGAAGCAGCAGAAATTTCCTTTTCAAATCCAGCATTGTAACTATAAACATTGTCTACACTTACAAGCGGAACTACTATTAAGGAAAAGTAGCGCAGTACTGCTCCTGTAAGTTCAATATCCCCTTCTATTGTTTTAGGAGCAGTATTGTTTAAATTTGTTTTTATGGTTTTTTTATTCTTTAAAACTGTAATTTGATTGTTAAAACGCGCCTCAACCTTATCCGCATTCTTAATTCCAGTAGCGGCAACAATACGGTATGGTAAGATCTTGTCTGTTTTTGACGGATTTTCAATCTCAAAGGAAAGCGACACCTGATATATATCATCGTCTATTCTTATTTGTTTACGAACATTCAGGCCGGAATCATGTTTATAATGAAAAATCGCCGCATTATTATTGCTTTCCATATTCTGCAAAACAGCTGTATCTGTCAGGCCGGAATCACTAAAAATTCCAGGCACCATATTTTGTGTATCCATTAATACAGTAGGCGCGTTGGTTGCCGGATCAATAAGTTCTAAAAGTCTTATGCTTTTAATATCCGCCTTAGGGCTATTCACCTCTATGGCAAAAATGTTATTAGTTAGGCTATAAGTTTTGTCTTTTAAATATGTTATGCTCGCAGGGGCAACCCGCTTCGGCGGCATCTCATCGGCTCGGTTGGCTTGCTCAACCTGGGAGTTGGGCTGCATTTGTTCTGTAAAATACTGTGGAAACATGTTTTTCATAAGCATGGGATACAAAACAAGCACGCATATAGTAATTAATATAACTATAAAAAAATTATTATCGCTCTTCATTATAATCCTATTCTAATTCTATTATGTCTTACGGAACCGGGTCAAACCCTCCAGGGTTAAATTGATTACAGCGCAAGATTCTTTTAACCCCCAGGCCTATCCCTTTTATTCCCCCATGTTTTAGAACCGCTTCTTTTGTATACGCCGAACAAGCGGGATAAAAGCGGCATGTGCGCATCTTCATTAATGCCAGTGTGTTGCGATAAAAATCAATGAGTAAAATCACTATTTTTTTCATCTTTTGCTAAGATCTAATATTATTGTCTCAAAATATTTGTAGGTTATTTGATCCGGCGGCTGTTTTAACACTAAAACTATATCTTCGCCTTGTCCAAAACTCTCTTTATTGCACTGGAATATGCGGCGGATTATTTTTTTGATTTTATTTCTTTTTACAATGTTAGCACAAAATCTATTGCTGACACTGATGCCAAGCCTGTTAAAAGTCAACCCGTTAGAAACCCTATACAACCAAATCAAAGTGCTTTTTACGGCTTTCTCCTTGCAGGCGCTTTTAAACTGAAGCGGGCTTTTCAACCGTTCTTTGCTCGATAATCCGCATGGTTTCATATTAAGGTGTGAGAATTTTTCTGCCTTTTCGCCGCCTTCTCTTTAGTATTGCCCGGCCGTCTTTGGTCTGCATCCGCGAACGAAAACCATGCGTTTTTTTTCTTTTGGTATTAGATTTTGCCGTTATATTATACTTCATTTTTTCTCTCTTTGTGGTGGTTTATGTTAAGCAAAAATTATAACACAAAACCTGTATTAGTCAATAAAAAATAACAAAAAAAACGCTTGAAATATTTCCGCTATTTGATATAATAGTTTCCGCGTTACAAATTATCTGCTGATCAGTTTGTGGATAAGTTGTTAAGTAATGGCGAATATCACTACATAACTCGATTAAAACAAACATGTTGTAATATAAACTTACCGCAAAAGATAATGTGGATAAGTTGAAAGTCTATAAAAAACTATGCAAAGCAAAGCAACTCAATTGTGGGCCGATGTACTACTGGCTTTAAAAAAAGAAGTTTCTATTCAGAGTTATGAGACCTGGTTAAAACCCACGCAGGGGGTTTTATTAAGCAACGAAGCTCTTACCGTTGAAGTTCCTAATAAGTTTTTTCGGGAGTGGCTGGTTGATCATTATTATGATGTTTTAGTTCAGGCGGCCGGTCGCATAAGCGGGCAGAAGCTGCGTTTAGATTTTATTGTCTCTTCGTCTGCTCCATCCGTATTTATGGACACAAACTCCGCTGTTTTATCTCAGCAAACCGAGCAAAGCACTGCTGTACACAGACCGGATGTTTACTTAAACCCGAAATATACTTTTGACAGTTTTGTCGTCGGCCCAAGCAATAGATTTGCCCATGCTGCGAGCTCGGCGGTAGCGGAATCTCCCGCGCGGGCTTATAATCCTTTGTTTATTTATGGAGGAGTGGGGCTAGGTAAAACACATCTCATGCAGGCGGTAGGACACTATATATTGAAAAAAAACTCTAGGGCAAAACTAACTTATACTTCCAGCGAACGTTTTACCAATCAGCTTATAAACGCTATCCAGAATAGAACGACGATGCACTTTAGGGAAAAATATAGAAGTGTTGATATTCTTTTAATAGATGATATCCAGTTTATAGCAGGTAAAGAAAGTACGCAGGAAGAATTTTTTCATACTTTTAATACTCTTTATGATGCGCACAAGCAGATTGTTGTCTCTAGTGACCGTCCCCCTAAGGATATTAATAGGATGGAGGAGAGATTAATATCCCGTTTTGAGTGGGGATTAATTACAGATATTCAGCCTCCTGATCTTGAAACACGCATTGCGATCCTGCGTAAGAAAGCAGAGAGGGAAGTGGTTAAGGTTCCGGATGAGGTTATGTTTTTTATTGGGGAAAAAATCCGCTCAAATATTAGAGAATTAGAAGGTTCTTTAATTAGAGTTGTCGCTTATTCTTTATTAACAAATAATCCTATTTCTATATCTATTGCTGAGGAGGTTCTTAAAGATGCGATTAGAGAGGATTCTTATATTAAAGTAATAACGCTTGATAAAGTCCTAAAAATAGTGGCGGATCAGTTTGAAATAAAAGTGAGTGATATAAAAAAGGGCGGGAGAAGCCAGATTATTGCTTTTCCGCGCCATATGGCAATGTACTTAGCAAGAGAATTAACAAATCACTCTCTTTCTGAAATAGGTGAGTTTTTTGGAGGAAGGGATCATACGACAGTTTTACACGCTTATGGGAAAATTAAAAAACAATCCACGCAAGATAATAAAACCGGCGCGTTATTAACATTATTAATTAACAAAATTAAAAACACTTAATTATAAGCTTCATTTATGTTAGCGACTTATTAACATATTAACATGATTACTATTATTACTACGGCTACTTTTAAAAAATAAAAACACTATAATAATAAACCTGATTGTTAATAAAAAGGGGGATAACATGCGTTTTAAATCTACAAAAAATATATTAATGTCCGCTATTCAAACAGTTGAAGGCGCGGTTGCAACTAAAACAACTCTTCCTATATTATCTAATGTTCTTATAGAAGCGCATAAAGACATGATAATTTTTAATGCTACTGATCTTGATATTGGAATAATTTATAAAGCAAAAGCAGAAGTCCAAGAAGAAGGAACTATAACAGTTCCGGCAAAAAGATTCGCAGATATTATTAAAGAACTTCCCGAAGGGGATGTTTCGATAAATGTAAGGAAAAATTTTAATATGCTGATTGATTGTGCGGAATGTTCTTTTAGGCTTATAGGTCTTCCTAAGGAAGAATTTCCAAATATTCCTAAATTTAATAATAAAGAAAGTATTATAATGGATCAGTTATTATTAAAAAAGCTTTTAAAAAAAGTAAGTTTTGCTATGTCAAGAGACGAAACAAGGTATGTGTTAAACGGTACAATGTTCTCTTTTAAAAATAAAAGTATCACTCTTGTGGCCACAGACGGGAGAAGACTTGCTTTAACGGAAGTTAAAATACCAATCGAAATAGATAAAAAAGAGATTATTATTCCTATTAAAACAATAAATGAACTAAATAAGATATTAAAAGAAGATGGTCAAGTGAAAATAATATTTACTGATAACCAGGTAGCTTTTGAAATAAACGGCACGGTTATTATATCCAGGCTCATAGAAGGGGAATTTCCTAATTATGAACAAGTGATACCTAAAGAAAAGAAAAGCGAAAAGCAGGAAAAAATAAGAATAAATAAAAATAAACTACTATCAGCCATTAAAAGAGCAAGTCTTTTTACCAACCAGGACTCTCAATCGATTAAAATTGATGTTTTTAAAAATAAACTCGTAGTATCAAAAATGACCCCTGACATCGGAGAGGTTAAAGAGGATATTGTGATGGAATACAACGGGAATGAAATAACTGTCGGGTTTAATCCGTGGTATTTAATGGACGTGTTAAAGAATTTAAAAGAAGAGATTATTGATTTTGAAATTATTAATGCGGATAAACCCGGCGTGTTCAGGGAGGAACTTGTAGAAGAAAACGGTTTTTATGTTTACATAGTATTACCAATGCAGATAGTATAATAAATATGAGACAAAATAAAAAAGCAAAACCAGTCGCAATAAAAGAAGTGCTGGATCAGTTTCTTAAGGAGCACAATAACACAGGTGCATCGCTTCAGTCTGAAATAATAGAAAAATGGCAGCAGATAATGCCGGATAAAGCGGGTGAACACACAAAACCAATAACAATAAAGAATAAAACGCTTATTATCGCAGTTTCAAACTCCGCCTGGCTGCACCATGTAACTTTAGAAAAAATGGAAATTTTAAAAAATATACAACAAATATTAAAAACAAAAGATATTCTTAATATCCGTTTTAAAATAGAAATATAAAAGTGCCGGTTTTAAAGTAAGAAAAATAATAGTATTAGAGGATATTCTTTTAATCTCACCCGAAAAAATAAGTATAAAAAAGAAAACATTGATAATAAAAAGAATAGAAAAAGAAAAAGGATTTTAAAAAGAAAATAAGGAGCGGGTTTATGACAGAGAAATATGACGCCAGGACAATTCAGGTGCTTGCAGGGGTGGATGCCGTGAGGAAAAGGCCCTCCATGTATATAGGAGACACTACTCTCAGGGGCCTGCACCATCTGGTTTATGAGGTTGTTGATAATTCTATAGATGAGGCATTAGCCGGGTATTGTAAAAAAATCGAGGTTGTTGTCCATGAAGATAATAGTGTTTCTGTGGTAGATGACGGCAGAGGAATACCTGTTGATACACATAAAAAACTCAATAAGCCCGCGGTTGAGGTTGTTATGACCACTCTTCATTCTGGAGGAAAATTTGATCACCGCGTTTATAAAGTATCAGGCGGGTTACACGGAGTTGGTGTTAGTGTCGTGAACGCGTTATCTGAGTGGCTGGAAGTAGAGGTGCGCAGAGATGGAAAAGTATATCACCAAAAATATGAGCAGGGTAAAACCGCAACAAAACTAACTGTTATTGGGAAAAGTAAACAAACAGGCACGCGGGTGGTTTTTAAAGCAGATAGAGAAATTTTCCCGGAAATAAAATATAGCCTTGATATTCTTACAAACCGGTTAAGAGAACTTGCCTTTTTAAATAAAGGGTTGATTATTAAATTAACAGATGAAAGAAGTGAAAAGGAAGCGGAGTTTTGTTTTAATGGGGGGATAGCGCAGTTTATTGAACATTTAAATAAAAATAAAAACCCTCTTTTTAAGAATGTTGTTTATCTTGAGAAAACAAAAGATGATGTAGCTGTTGAAATAGCTTTGCAGTATAACGATGGTTATGCGGAAACAGTCTATACCTTTGCGAACAATATTAACACCATAGAAGGGGGCACTCATTTAACAGGATTTAAATCCGCACTTACCAGAACATTAAATCAGTTCTGTAAAAATAAAAATCTTTCCAAAAACCAGGAAGAAACTTTATCCGGAGATGATGTGAGGGAAGGACTGGCGGTTGTTATAAGCGTGAAGGTTCCCAACCCTCAGTTTGAAGGGCAGACAAAAACAAAACTAGGCAATAGTGAGGTTGAAGGGATAGTCGCGTCTGTCGTCAATGAGGTCTTAGGTAATTTTCTGGAAGAAAATCCTGCGGTTGGAAATAAAATAATTGAAAAAGCAAAACTGGCCGCAAGAGCAAGGAACGCGGCAAAAAAAGCGCGTGAATTAACCCGAAGAAAAGGAGCGCTTGACAGCGGTTCCTTACCCGGAAAACTCGCGGATTGTTCGGAGCGGGACGCGGCCTTATGTGAAATATATATAGTAGAAGGAGATTCTGCGGGAGGTTCAGCTAAACAGGGAAGAGATAGAAGGTTTCAGGCGATACTGCCAATTAAAGGAAAAATTCTTAATGTTGAAAAATCAAGATTAGATAAAATTTTGAGCAACGAAGAAATCCGCACCATAATAACCGCACTGGGTACCGGGATAGGCAGTGATTTTGATCTTGAAAAATTAAGATACCACAAACTGATCCTTATGGCCGATGCTGATGTTGATGGTTCGCATATACGCACATTATTACTCACATTATTATACAGGCAGATGCCGCAGTTAATAGAGAAAGGACATGTTTATATAGCGCAACCGCCGCTTTTTAAAATTAAAAGAGGAAAAAGAGAAGAATACATAGAAACAGAAGCGGCCATGGATAACCTGCTTTTTGAACTGGGGCGCGAAGGCGTAAAACTCATAAACAATAAAACCCAAAAGCAGTTCTCGGACAATCAGTTTAAAGACCTGCTTGAACTGCTTTTAGAAGTGGAATTATTAAGCCGCAGCATAGAAAAGAAAGGAATAAAATTTTTTCAATATTTAAGCTTAAAAGACAAGAAAACCGGGAAACTGCCTATATATAAAATACTTGTAGAAGGGAAAGACCAGTTTATATTTAACGAAAACGAACTTGCCGAATTTGTTAAACAAGAGGAAAAAAGACGCGGAAAAGATCTTGAGATCAAAGAAAAAGGCGGCTTTGGAAGCACAGATGATACAGACGTGGAGAGTCTGGAGGTAATATCTTTTCATGAAGCGGCCGAGATATTAAAAGCAATGAACAAACTTGAAAAAATAGGACTCGATATAGCAGACTATGAGACCGAAAAAGAACCGGAAAACATAGATGACGATGTGGTGCCTGTACAAAGTAAAAAAGGCGTAAAAAAAACAAAGGTGTCCGCGACAAAAAAGACAATACCCAAAGGCAAGCAATTGTTAATGCTTGTTGGGGAGCAAACAAAAGAAGAAGAGCCGATCAGCAGCTTAAAAGAACTCCTTAATGTGATAAGAAGTTCCGGCAGGAAAGGATTGACCATTCAAAGATATAAAGGTTTAGGGGAGATGAATCCTGACCAGCTCTGGGAAACAACAATGAATCCGGAAAAGCGCACCATGCTGCAGGTAGTCATAGAAGATGCGGTTGAGGCAGACGAAATGTTTACTATATTAATGGGCGATGCCGTTGAGCCGCGAAGAGATTTTATCCAAAACAACGCGAAATACGTGAAGAACCTGGACGTTTAAAACACTAATTTACACGAATTACACACAAATGAGCACGAATAATTGTGTGAAGAGGAGAGAAAAAATATGTATGCTCAAAACGAAAAAATAGTAACGGTTCCCATCGAAGACGAAATGAAAAAGTCGTATATTGATTATGCGATGAGTGTAATCGTCGGACGGGCATTGCCGGATATCCGAGACGGACTAAAACCTGTGCACAGAAGAATTCTTTATGCCATGAAAGAGCTGAGTCTCGAGCACAATAAACCCTATAAAAAAAGCGCGCGTATTGTGGGAGAAGTTCTTGGCAAATATCATCCGCATGGAGACAGCGCGGTATATGATGCGATGGTGCGCATGGTGCAAAAATTTTCACTGCGGTATCCCTTGGTAGACGGCCAAGGCAACTTTGGCTCAGTAGATGGAGATTCTGCCGCGGCGATGCGTTATACAGAAGCGCGCATGGCGGCGATCGCGCGTGAATTACTGGTGGATATAGAAAAAGAAACAGTAGATTTTGCGCCTAACTTTGATGAATCTTTACAGGAACCAACGCTTTTACCGGCGGCAGTGCCGAATCTGCTGATCAACGGTTCAAGCGGTATTGCCGTTGGTATGGCTACAAATATTCCGCCGCATAATCTCAAAGAGGTTATTGATGGAGTGATCGCTTTGATCGACAACCCGGATATTACGACCAAGGAACTGATGAAAAAAATCACGGGACCGGATTTCCCCACAGGAGGAATAATCTGCGGACGCGAAGGCATTAAAAAGGCATATGAGACCGGGCGCTCACCCATCAAGGTCAGGGCAAGAGCAAATATTGAACAGCAAAAAAACAACAAAGAATCAATTGTTATCACAGAGATCCCTTATCAGGTCAATAAAACCAACGTGATCAGTTCGATAGTAGATCTCGTGCAGGATAAACGCGTTGAAGGTATTTCTGATGTGCGCGATGAATCCGATAAAGACGGCATGCGTGTTGTTATAGAATTAAAACGTGATGCGAACTCTCAGGTGGTGTTAAACCTGCTCTATAAACATACTCAGCTTGAAACGACTTTCGGTATAATCCTTCTTTCTCTTGTGGACAACCAACCGAGAATTTTACCTTTAAAACAGATCCTGCATTACTTTATTGAACACCGCAAGGAAATTATTATGCGCCGCACAAAATTTGATCTTCGCAAGGCGCAGGAAAGAGCGCATATTTTAGAAGGATTAAAAATATGCCTGGATAATCTTGACAAGGTTATTAAAACTATCCGACAGTCGAAAAATACCAATGAGGCCAGAATCGCGCTGATGGATAATTTCGGGCTTTCCGAACCGCAGGCCCAGGCGATCCTGGAGATGCAGCTGCAAAGGCTGACGGCTTTAGAGAGAGAAAAAATAGAAAACGAATATTTAGAACTGATCAAAAGGATCAGTATGCTAAAAGCAATTCTTGCGGATCCGAAAAAAATCCTAACGGTCATAAAAGAAGAGCTGGCTGATTTGCAGAAAAAATACGGTGACGAAAGACGCACTCAGATCATTGCCCAGGTAGACGATCTGGAAATAGAAGACCTTATTGCCGAAGAAGATATGGTCATAACTCTTTCTCATGCAGGGTATATTAAACGCTTGCCTGTGAGCACATACCGCAAACAAAAGCGCGGCGGCAAGGGTGTTTCGGGCGTGGGTATGAGAGACGAGGATTTTGTGGAACGGTTGTTTATCGCCTCCACCCATGATTATCTGCTGGTATTCACAGACAAAGGAAAGGTTTATTGGCTTAAGGTATATGAAATTCCGCAAGCAGGACGGCTGGGCAAAGGCAAGGCGATAGTTAATATGCTCCAGTTTGAATCCGGCGAAAACATTGCCGCTCTTGTTCAAGTCAAAAAATTTGAAGAAGGGAAATTCCTGATAATGAGTACGGCAGACGGGCAGATCAAGAAAAGCGACCTTATGGCTTACAGCAATCCGCGAAAAGGCGGCATAAATGCGATCACTATTCGGGATAAGGACAAGCTTATTGCCTGCCGTCTTACCGATGGATCTCAGGAAATATTCCTGGCTACATACGAAGGAAAAGCAATCAGATTCCCTGAGTCAAATGTACGAGAGATGGGCAGAACCGCATCAGGCGTACGCGGCATATCGCTGTCTAAAAAAGATAAAGTTATCGGCATGGAGCTTGTGGATAAAACCGCGACATTGCTTACGGTAACGGCAAACGGCTTTGGCAAAAGAACGAATGTGGACGAATACAGATCACAAAGCCGCGGCGGCAAAGGGGTCATTAATATTAAAACAACGCAAGCCAACGGAATGGTGGTCGGCTTGGAAACGGTTGTGGACAAAGATGAACTCATGCTTATAACCTCCAGCGGCATGATCGTTCGCTGCCCCATGAAAGATGTGCGCACCACAGGACGCTCGACACAGGGGGTTCGCCTGATGCGTTTAGGAGACAAGGACAAGGTAGTGGGGGTTGCGCGAGTTGCGGCAAAAGAAGAAGATGAAGATGAAGATGAAATCATCGCAGAAGCCAAAACCGCATGAGTTAATTGAGCATACCGCGGATGTGGGCTTACGGGTTTTTGCACCTTGCGTCCAGGGGCTGTATGTTAATGCGGCAAAAGGAATGTTTGCGGTTATTGCCGGCAGGAATATTCGCATAAAAAAAGAAGCGGGCTTAAAAAGAATAAAGTTCGAGCTTAATATAACTGCGCGTAATCGCGAAGAGCTTTTGGTGGGCTGGTTAAATGAGCTGCTGACATTATTTGATATACACGATCTTATTTTTACCCGCTTTAAAATTAATCTATGCACCACCAAGCAGATCAAAGCACTTGCCTGGGCCGAGCCATTAAATACGCAAACATATATTCGAAAAACAGAAATAAAGGCGGTAACCTATCACCAGCTGAAAATAAAAAAAATCGCCGGAGTTTTTGCAGCAGAAATCATTTTTGACATATAGAGCCTGTTGGCACACAGAATAACACAGATTAAAAACACAAGATTATCACAGATTATTGATAAGCACTCTGCGATCATCCGTTAAACATCGATGAACATCTGTGCGTCTTTATTCTTTGGCAACAGAGACGGGGCAAAGGAGCGGTAATGGAAAAGGTACTGGAGAAGATCGACGCCTACCGCTTCAGAATTCCCAAAACATATAAGCCGGGAATGCTTACAGAAGGCATTGTTTATAGCAGTGAGAAGCTTCTTGGGGGGCTTTTTAAAGACAAGGCCTTGGAGCAGGTAGCAAATGTGGCTTGTTTGCCAGGCATAGTAAAAGCCTCGCTGGCTATGCCGGATATACATTGGGGCTATGGATTTCCAATTGGCGGAGTTGCAGCTACAGATATAGACGAAAGTGGAGTCATTTCACCTGGCGGAGTAGGTTTTGATATAAATTGTGGAGTAAGACTTCTAAAAACTGATCTTTTTTATAAGGATATTGCTGGATTTATCCCTGAATTAATCAAGGAATTGTACAAAATAATTCCTGCTGGAGTTGGATCAAAGGGAGACATAAAGCTTAGTAATTCCGAGCAAAAAAATATGCTTTTAAAGGGTGCTGGCTGGGCTGTTGCTCATGGCTTCGGCACTCAGGCTGACCTGGAATGCACGGAAGAAAAAGGGCAGATGCAAAATGCAAACCCTGAGGCTATTTCTCAGTATGCTTATGAAAGAGGACGATTGCAGGCAGGAACTTTAGGCTCCGGCAATCATTTTCTTGAGCTGCAGGTAATCGATGCAGTGTTTGAGTCAAAGATATGTTCTGAGATTGGTCTTGAGCCAGGACAAATAGTAGTGATGATCCACACTGGATCGCGCGGATTTGGACACCAGGTGTGCAGTGACTATGTGAAGGTGATGCTTGAAGGCATGGCTAAGCATGAGATAAAAGTTCCGGACCGTCAGCTGGCCTGCGCACCGGTAAACTCAAAACAGGGACAGGCCTATCTGGGGGCAATGGGATGCGCGGCAAATTATGCCTGGTCTAACCGGCAGATCCTAACGCATCGCACCCGGGAAGTTTTTGAAAAATTTTTCAAACAATCGTGGGAAAGTTTACGCATGAATCTGGTTTATGACGTTGCCCATAATATAGCTAAAATAGAAAAGCATTTTGTAAATGGAAAAGAACGCAATCTTTGCGTACACCGCAAAGGAGCGACAAGAGCATTCGGCCCGGGAAGCAAAGATTTGCCGGATAGATATAAAAAAATAGGACAACCGGTTATCATCCCCGGAGACATGGGAACAAATTCCTATCTGCTTGCCGGCACGGAAAAGGCAATGAGCGAAACCTTTGGTTCCACTTGCCATGGTGCAGGCAGGCAGAAGTCGCGTACGCAGGCGATCAAAACGTTCAACAGACAAGCAATACTTGAGGAGCTAAAGGCCAAAGGAATTGTTGTGTATGCCAAGGGCAGAGAAACTATCTGTGAAGAAGCACCGCAGGCATATAAAAATATTCATGATGTTATAAGCGTGGTACATAATGCGGGAATATCTAAAAAGCTTTGCCGCATGCGACCGCTGGGAGTCATAAAAGGATAGCATACAGGGAATCCTGAGCAAAGCGAACGGGAGACCGTTAGCTGTTATAAAAGGATAAAAGACGTATCGCGTAATGAGTATTGAGAGAGAAACCGAAGGACGAGAGACGACCACTCACTGCGTTCGTTAGGACGAGGGACGAGAAAATTACGAGTTATGGGTGACAAGTTACGAGATAAATGTATTGTTGTAATTTGGTGTTGACATTAATTCAGTCTTGGGTTGCGGTAAACGGCAGCGATGCCCGTATCGTCTTTCGGTCTCGGTAACGTCTTTATTATTTGTTTCTTACAAAACCACCAGACGTAACCGAAACGGGCCGCGCAACCAAAACCTAAACCTTTAAACAATATTAAAAAAATGTAAACCCCGTTAGAGAACTTTGTCCTCTAACGGTTTGCACCGACGGTACTTTCTCTAACGGGGTAAATACAACTTCATGACAGTACAGATTTATTGAAGTAACTATTAGTAACCAATATTAACTGTTGGTAACCGATAGTAACGGTACAAAAGTTTGCGCGAAAATTTTTTACGCAACATGCACCGCGATACGCAATACTAATTAATTATGGAGGAAAATCATGTTAGACATGAAACTTATTCGCGAAAATCCGCAGCTGATTAAAACCGCACTGCAGAATCGCAATAACAGCCTGGATATTGAATTATTGCTGGCTATGGACAAAAAATGGCGAACTTTAAACGCAGAAGCGGAAGATTTGAAGTGTAAAAGAAATGCTGCTTCGGAGGAAATGGCTGTTATTGCCAAGCAAAAACAGGATATTAGCTCGAAAAGAGTCGAATTAAAGGCATTATCCCAAAAAATAAGAGAAATAGATGACAATGTGGAGGCATTAAAGCATAAAATTGACGAAATATTAATAATTATCCCAAATATACCCCATAAATCAGTGCCAATTGGCCAGAGTACAGCAGCAAATAAAGAAGTAAAAACATGGGGTAAGCCGGGAAGGTTTAGTTTTAAGCCCAAAAACCATATTGAACTAAGCGAGCATTTAGATATTATTGATTTCCCCAGGGCAACGAAGATCACGGGATCAAATTTTGTGCTCTATAAAGGGGCAGGAGCGCGTCTGGAGAGAGCTCTAATTAACTATATGTTGGAAATGCATACTCAAAAACATGGATTTACTGAGATTTCCCCTCCGTTTATTGTGAATAGAGCCAGCATGACAGGAACAGGCCAGTTACCAAAACTGGAAGAGGATATGTATCGTACCTCTGAAGACGACTTCTTTCTTATACCAACAGCAGAAGTACCTATAACCAATATACATAGAGATGAAGTGCTCAGTGAAAGTGACCTGCCGAAATATTATACGGCTTATACGCCTTGTTTTAGAAGAGAGGCTGGCTCATACGGAAAAGACACAAAAGGGCTGCAGAGAATTCATCAATTTGATAAGGTAGAGCTGGTAAAATTTGTAAAGCCGGAAACCTCCTATGATGAGCTGGAGAGTCTGCTTACATGTGCTGAAGCAGTTCTGCAGTCGTTGGCACTGCCGTATCGAATATTAAGTTTATGCACAGCAGATATAAGTTTTGCTGCGGCAAAATGCTATGATATCGAAGTTTGGGCGCCTGGAATAGAAAAATGGCTGGAGGTTTCAAGCTGCAGCAATTTTGAAGATTTTCAGGCACGCAGAGCAAATATCAGATATAAAAATTTAACAACGAATAAACCGGCTTTTGTGCATACTTTAAACGGTTCGGGAGTTGCTTTGCCAAGAACCGTGATCGCCATAATGGAAAATTATCAGCAAAAGGATGGCTCTATAGTCATCCCGCAAGCATTGCGGCCTTATATGGACGGACGGGAAATAATAGAACCTCATTAGTAAGAAGCACGACCGAAGGCCGAAGGATGACCGCTTCGCTGGGACGAAAGACGAAAAAGCAAAAAAAATTAATTAACCGCGGATTTACCCCGTTAGATGATAGCTTTGTTCTATCTAATGGGGTGGACGCAGATAAACGGGGATGTAAAACATATGCTTAACTTGACTTTGTCAAGTTAGGCCTTCACAAACCAAGTTCAGAAGGAAAATACATTTTCCTTGCTGAGTATTGGTTTGATTAAGGCCTGCGGCTGGAGCGCAGCCGCAAATAAGCATATGATTTCCCGGAAATAGCATAACGTATCGGTGTTAATCAGCGTTTATCGAGCGAAGAGGGCGGTTAATTAAATTATTTGTGTTTAAAAGTGTCAGCTATCCCGAGACAAGACAAAAAACCAAAAGAGAACAAGAAAGACGCAAGACATTACCGTAAGACGAAACGGGCATCGAAACCGCTAAACGATAGACGAGTTAATTACGGGTTACGGTAAAGGTAGAGGCTGGGCGGTTGCGGCAAAAGAGAAAAAGACGGAAGCCGTTACCATAAAACGAAGCGGGTATCATAACCGCTAAACAATAGAAGAATTAATAGGATATCTTAATACAGCGATCATGATCGGGAGACTGTTTAAAATTCTAGCCGGCATCCTGCTTCTTCCGGTTTGCGCCGGAACAAGCAGGGCCTTTTATAATTTACTGCTGTCTATAAAAGGCGTTGATCAAACGGGAATGTTTTTTTTAGCAGGAGCGGCAGTATACGCCATCCTTTACTTTTCAACGCTTAAATTCAATTTCTTATATGTGCTGGGTCATGAGACTACACATGCGGTGCTGAGTGTTTTGTGCGGAGGCAAGATAAAATCTTTTCGTGTCTCAAACAAAGGCGGCAGCGTTGCCACCACAAAATTTAACGTGGTTATAAGCCTTGGTCCGTATTTCCTGCCGATTTACACTATCTTTTTTTCACTTGCTTTTTTTATCTGCGGAATATTTGTAAGCGCAACATATGATTATACCGGCGCCTTTATTTTTGTACTGGGCTTTAGTATCGCCTTTCATTTTCTTATGACACTGGACAGTTTGCGAATCGAGCAGCCGGATTTAGCGGGAAACGGGCACCTTTTCTCTTTAACGCTGATTTATTTGGTAAATCTGATCATCCTAGCCATGCTCCTTGGATTGCTGTTTAATAAACCAGGCATAGGCACTTTTTTTACCGACTCTGCCGCATATATAAAAAGCATATCCCTGTTTATCTGGAGCAAAATCACAGAGTTTAAATATAAGCGATAATATCGATATTTGCGTCTTTAGGATCAAGCACGGTTTCTATGGAGCGCTTGGAGCTGTTCTGCTGCTCATCGGAAAGATTTATTATTAAAGGTTCCTCCAGAAGAGAACCTGATTCATTGGAAATAATTTTTATCTCAGGCAGCAATAATGCCTGAACCTGCACTTTTCTGGTTACGGCAAGCTCGTTAGTGTTTAGACGCACAAGGGTTCCCGGCGGATACACCCCGATCATCTGGGTGAAAATTTTGAATAACTGCGGGTCAAAATCACAGCCTATAAGCCGCATCATTATGGATAGCGCCTTATCAGAAGGAAAAGGCTTTTTATAAGCTCTTTTGCTAGTGATCGCGTCATAAACATCGCAAATGTTAACCATCAAAGACAGAGGATGAAGGCTGCAGTTCTCGATATTAGGATAGCCGCTCAGATCATATTTCATGTGATGCTGACAGGCAATAAGAACCGATAACTTGCTGACCTCTTCCTGCTGTTCTAAGATTTTTACTCCCAGCAGGGGATGGTCACGCATTAAGGACCACTCCTCCTCTGTCAGCTTACCGGGTTTATTTAATATCTCTTGCGGAACGCGTGTTTTCCCAATGTCATGCAGCAATGCCGCACGGGCCAACTGGTTTAAAATTTCGGCATCGTTCAGAATAGTTGACGCAAGCGCAACCGATAAAATAGCAACATTCGCCGAATGAGTAAAGGTATAGTCGTCATAGTCCCTTAAGGATGAGAGCGCAAGGCTGGTCGTCCTGTCGCGGAGAATCATATTAGTAATGTCCTTGGCAACTTTGTCGACAACTTCCATGGGGATGGTGTTTTCTTTAATCAGAGTATTAAAGATTAATTTATTTGCCTCAATGCTGCTGCCGTATATCTTATCGGCGGGAAGAAAGTTCCCCTTGCCGTCATCGGCGGCTAAGGCAGGTTTCTTTTCTACACTGATGTTAAAAATATTAGACTGTCCCAATTCCTTTTGCAGTGCTTCTGCGTCCAGCGCGCGCGGCTTGTCAGTAATCAGCCCGGCAAAAACAGAAAGTTCATGCGGTGTGAAATTTTTACCAAAACGTATACAGCGGATATTTTTTGATTCAAGAAGCTGCGTTGTTTTCAGTACGATATGTTTCAGCTCATACAGAGGGATCCCCTCAAACACAAACTGCCCCTCTCGAATATCCAGGTAAATTTCTTTAAAAACTTTAAAAGCGACCTCAGCCGCTGCTATTGTATGATTTGTTTGCGCGACAACGTTGGGATGCTGCGGCGGGTAAAGCATATTTTCCGTAAGCAGAAGCGAAAAGTTTTTTGCAAATGCCTTAATCAGATTTTTTATTGTGATCTGGTCCATATTCATATTGTTTCCACCGTTTATTTTTAGCTTCTTTCTTATTTAGACTAGCAGAAAGAACCTGATTTCAGAGATTAAACAGGATTACACAGATTCAAGGGGTGTTCCCGTTTTTATCTAACCACACGCTCATGTATTACAGAAATTATTTCACCCTAAATAAGAATAGCCCTATTTTTTAGCTATTTTCCTCAGATGTTCTTTTGCAAAAGCGCGCAAAGCTTTCGGCTCAATAGGAAAAATAAGCCAGCGCTTTTTTGCGCGCAGCTCAAGCAAAAGCGTTTTAGCCAGCGAGCTGTCTTGAAACAGCAATGACTTAAGAGCACTCATGCGTAAATCAATACTTGCTGCTTCATCAAGGGTAGATTGTGTTTGTCCCCTGGCGATCGGTGTCAAGGCATCGCTCACTTTTTTTAGGTGATAACTGCCCATGTACTCTATCCCCGCGATCTGTATATGCAGCTGAGGATGCTCTAGCGTTTTAAGCAGCAAGGTGAGGGCATTATCCGACCCTCGTATAGCAATAAGCTTTAAAGCCCTCTGTGCAAGAATTGCATTTTCATGAAAGGTTATGTCCCACAACAAAGGAAGAGTGTCTTCGCTTTTTATTATCTGTAGCAGGTCAATGAGGCGCATGACATTAGGGGTTAATTCTTTTTGTATGTCCATGTCCATCTTAAAAGTGTTAGGCGTATAGTGCCCAACGATTATATCTCTGACCAGCCTTGCCTGCGGCAGATTTTCCTCTCTTGCGTATATCTTTACAAGCAGCGAGATAAGTTTTTCGCCCAGCAGCAAAAACAACTCTTCAAAACTCTTTTTTATTTGCTCGCCGGTTGATTCGAACATAATATTTATCGTTAGTTTTTCCAGCAGTAATACAGGCACGCTTTGCAGAGTATCAACAAGAAGATGTTTGTATTCCTGCGGTATTCCGCTCTTAGAGGAGGCCTGCTTCTGAAAGAAATCAAACATTGCTTTGCTGCTGTCCCAACGGTCTTCACGCAGCGTACTTTCTGTAAGGGCAACCAGCTTGATCAATGTATTTTTAAAAAGATCCCGATTGTTTGCTGTGGCAAGTAAATGTTTCAAGATGCATAAATACGCATCATCAATACTGGATTCCATGATAGTTTTTTCCAGTTCGGCTTTATCCGGATGAACTGTTTTTAAAATGTTTAAGCCTTCTTCAATATCCTGGAACTCCACAGCAGAGATCGTACCCAGGGCCAGATCTTCTCCGTCTTCAAAAGAAAACCCAGGGGAAAAGGCAGCACAAACCTCATTTACGATCTCTTTCACTTTCGGAAGGGAAAGGCTTTTCTGCAGTTTTTCCTTGAATATGGGCAGAAAACTTAAAAAAGACTTGCGATCGGCGAAAAGTCTTCCAATAACCTTCTTTGCAGGCGCAATAATAGAGACATTATCTTTAGAGGCAGCATTGATTTTTTCTGTGATCAGCTCTGCAGTAGTTTCTTGAGAAACCATTTTTGATAAGGATTCAAAGGCGTTAGTATAATTTAAAATCTCATCATCCGGATTTTCAAAGATCAGATCCATGAGGTCTTTAGAGTCAAAAGTAGCAACAACATCCTGAAGAATAACCTGCAGCTCCTCTTCTTCGGAAATAACATGTTTGTTCATGCCTGCTTTGATTCTATTAATAATATTCAGAATGATCTGACTTTCCGTAAGCTCACATTTTTCATCGCGCAGTTTGCACTGAGCGGCAACCTTCATAAGAGCACTGATAATCCCCGGTTCCTTTAACAGATCGTACAGAACGCGGGCCTGTTCAATGCTAAGGGAGGCCATCGTGTCCGTAAAAAAACGGAAAATTTCACTATTAGCAAGTGTCAATAAACGTTCTTGGTCAACCGTGGTATGTCTGCGGTAATAATATTCAATAAGCTTTGTTGCCCGCGCGCCGGCGCGGGCTAGCTTAATGCTGGCACCGCCTTCCTTAGATAAATCTTCAGGTTTAGCGTTAAGCACTTCGATCAAAGCGGTAATGTCTGTAAGCGTAATGCCCATATGAAAAGTGATCTGGCGGATATACCTTTTTTGCAGTTCTTCTACAAAAGATTCGATGCCGGGCGGCTTGTCATGGGGAAGACAGATATCAAGTGCATACAGCTTGCTTTCAAATATCCGTATAACCGCGATTTGTCTTTCTGCAAGAATGTAATTTAGGTAATTAAAGAATTTCTCCAAGACCTGAAGCAGCATCTGGTGGCCTTTAGGATAAAGCTGCACTGCTTTCAGCATGCCGAACAGATTACCGGCAAACTGGCTGGCAATCTTTAATTCTGCTGGGTTAACGTCATGTGCAGATTTTTTATCGCGGTCCATTTTCTCCTCTTATCTTAATAGTAAACATTATAACAGACTCTTAGAAAAGGGGCAAGGCGCAGTTTGGATGTTTTCGGGGAAGGAGCAGATTGCAGAGATCTAAGCACTATGGTATACTTAATAGCTTTTTTATAAAGGACTTAGATATGAAAATCAACAAAGTAACTTTTAATACAATAAAACCTATTGCAAAACAAATAGTGACGGCGCTGCTTGTGCAGGCATTCTTGTGCCATGGGTTGGGATCTACTATAGAGGTTTATGCTGATAACATCGCTTCTTTTTCGACTTTAAGCCCTAAAATAGCGATAACCGGGACTGCTTTTCAGGCAACATGCCAAATCAATGCGGCAATTATACAAGCACGCAATAAAACTGGCGCTGATATTGTTCCTCTTTCGAAAAAAACCATGCCTACTGAAAGGAAAAAATGGGATGCTCAGAAAGAACGCGTTGTGCTTGAATGGATTAAAAAAAAGCTGCCTTATAAAAGCTCGCCCCTTGAGGATGATATCGCGGTTCTGGCAAAGCAAATAAATAAAACTGAAGAACAGACTAGCGCTAAGATAAAACAGCTGGCATTTATTCGCGATCAGTATATTGATAAGGATAATGATACTCTGGCAAAAGTACTGAATATAAGCAAAGGCGCGGTAAAAAGACGGCTGAACTGGTTTGCTTATACGCGCTGGAGTAAAGCAGAAAAAAAACAATTATGGCACGCCTATAAAAAGGGTATCACTTACGCGGATATCGCGCAATTAGCCGCAAAGTACAAAAAACCTCTGGGTATCGTTATAGAACAATTAAGCTTTCTGGCAGATATCGATAATATTTATTTAAGTTCCGGGATGGGGGCTCTATTGGATTTTTACGGGTTTGGCGATAAAGAAAGATTTTATGGCCAGTACCAGGCTTTCCGTTCATTCATAAATGAAGAACTTGAGCTTCACACTAATATAAAATGGCAGAAAAAAGAGAAACAAAACCTTTGGCAAAGATATCAGAAGGGAATTAATGCTCAGCAAATAGAACAGTTGTCTAAAGAGTTCGACAAACCCATTTCTGCTATGCTGGAGACGTTGGCCTCCCTGGCAGTTATCGCGGGAATTTATTGCTCGGCCGGATTACAGGCCTTAGATGATAATCTACAGATAAATGGCAGTAAGTTTCGCGCGCAAAGGGGCTCGATACGAAAGATTATAGCAGCCCTGGATCTTGAATCGATGCCAAAAGAGCAGCTTCAAAAATTATCCAAAAAACCAAGCCATGGATTAAAACAGCTTATCCGGCAGCAGGATATCAATAAACACGATTTAAGTGCTTCCAGAAAAAATATCCCAAACAAAAAGGCCAAACCGCTATATCAGCTAACCCCAAATCATCCGCATTTATTAAAACAGTTAGATAAAATGGGATTTGAGATAGACAGCGAGTTTTATCACTGGACTCAAATCTGGCATAGGAAAAATACTCCTGTGCTTTTTGAAACCGATCAAGGTGGACTTCCTGAAACATGGGCTGAGATTAAAAATCTCGGGCACATAAAAGTAAAGGGCAGATTATTGCCGAACGGAGACCTGTATCTTGGTGAAAGGTTCATTACCGCGATAACAAAGTATAAAGACGCGGGATTTAAACTGGAAGTGATTAACGGGATGCCGGTTAAAATCACATTTCTGCGCGATTCTCGTCAGAGGACATTGCTGCCTATTTTCGACAATGCCTCCGGCAATATTTTAAAATTTTACAGCGCCCGTATCCCACGAGCAGAATTCAAATCTTTACGCAATGTAACTATTATTAATCAGCTTTCCACTGGAGAAGGCCGCCTGGAAATGGGCGGCGGCCGGCCTTCGGCTACAGGTGTGGCTTCAACAGGAAAAAATACTGCCTGGGCAAAATTCGGAACAGAATTCGCACAGGAACTTGCAGCAGTAAAAGCCAGCGGCGGGGTTGTTTTTAGATGTACTTCTTTGGAATCAGCGCTGGATGAGGAATTCGCCCTTTTTTATAAAAAATCTGAACAAAGATATGTATCTGCTTACTGGGGCAAGCTTCATTCTGCAGAATGGAACACCCTTGATGAGGATTATGAGATTCGCAATATCCAGCTTTCAAAAGACGGATCTTTATATATTGGCGGCACAGAGTTCATGAACTTCGGCCTTGGACTTGCCAACGGCAGAGCAACAATAACAGAGATACGATATGAACCTGATAGCGGCAAGGCATTTCCGGTCAAGGCTTTTGCTGTAAACAATAAAATGATGTTTTCTCTGAAAAAACTTCATATACTTTATTCAATCCCCAAAAACACTCCTCTTGATGATTTTAGCCAGGACAATAGGAAAATGCGTCTTGTTTTTGAAAAATGGAGCGATAAAAAACTTCAACAGCACATTAAAGGGCATTTGGATGAGTATATAGTTTCAGAAATAAGGCTCGATGCGAGGGGGTGTCTGGCCCTAAAAGGTTATTGGGCGAGATTTGATGCTTTCCCATACGCAAAAGTAGAAGCAAAGACTATAGACGACAAGCAATGTTTTATTAAATTTATTCAGGATAGCTTTGGCAACCCGATTTTAGATATACAGGAAAATGCGCTGGTAATAGACATCGGCAAGCCTATCAGGCGGCAGTTGATGGGAAAATCCTCTGTTCACGTAAAGGCGCAAAAAGAACAATCTAGATTTCGTTATGAAGAGGCGCAAGCTCTATTCCTTCAACAGGAATATATGGCGGCGAGAAGAAAACTACAGCTTTTGTTTTTAAAAAAACATATCTCTCCGGAGGTTAAAGACAAAGCCGGTGGGCTGCTAGAGGAAATCAATGCAATCATAAATCCAAGGCAAGAAAATGCCCGCAAAAACCAGGCTGAACCCCGCGGACGTTTATATCTGCAGAAAGCACAAGAAGCTTTTAATGCCGGCAAATACCGCTTTTCTGTAAGACTGTGCAAACAAGCGCTTTCTTTAAAATATATGCCCGATCAGATAAAACAAGAGCTGCTGGTCATAACAGAAGCCTGTCTCCCGATAATACTCGAAGATGAAAACAAACGCTATACGCGCATGCTTGAGAACGCAGAGAGTCTTATTGCGGAAGCAAGAGAATGTTTAGAAGCCGGAGACTATAAAACTGCCCAGAGGCAAAGCCGTATTGTTTGCCGGCAAGAATTCATCCCGGAGGGGATAAAAGATCAGGCATTAGAGATTCTGGGAATAACGCAAGAAGCAATAGATATTCAAGCACAAGAAAACCGCTATACGCGTATGCTGCAAAAAGCTGAATCCCGCTTTACTCTGGCCAAAAATTTTGTTGTTAAAAAAGAATATCGCCTTGCCTTAAACAAATTAAATTTAGTGATCAACGAAAAAAATCTTCCCAGCACCCTGAGCAGAAAGGCAGAACAACTGATTGATACATGTAAAAGAGAACTTGAACTGCGTAAAGAGTTAAAACCGTTTTCTTTAAAAGCATACTACAACGAGCGCATAGAGTTGTCAGAGGAGGAAAAAAGATCGCTCTTGCAGGCTATTGCCCAGGATGATGCGCGTTCCTTGAGCAGGTTTGTGGAAAGTTGTATGTGGCTTGCAAAAGAAACTGCTGCTATTTTTGCTAACCCTGGTTATGACAACTATGAGGAATATCTATCTGAGGCAACACTTGAATTGTATCATATCGTTCTTGATGCGGCTTCTTTAAATGATGATTTTGATATTATCACCTTTGAGGATTACGCGAGAAAACGTCTTATAGTATTTGTTAAAGCGCTTCGCAACAAAAGCTATGCCGATACCTTCAGAGTAAAATCTTTAGAGACCAGCCTTAAGGCTGGCAAAGACAACTTCTCTTTAAAAGACATCCTGGCTGACAAAAATGCATGGGACGATGATACCATTATAGGATTTATCGATAGGGACGCCGATCTTTATGAAGATCCTGAAGATTACGAAGATTCTTGGCAAAAAATTCATGATGATGATATTTCAAAAGCAATCATATCCCCCCCGCTCTCTAAATTCTCTTTGCACAAAACTCACCGCGCGATGCTTTTATATGAACAGGCGATATAAACAAGAGAGGCATCGAGGCTTCACGTCCGGTTAGTTATAAGCAGGGATGGAAGAGTGCAATTAATGCCGTTTTGGACACCATTCCTAGTCTGGGCGTCTTGCTTTTTGCCTAAAGATATGATATCTTAAGCAGGTTAGTAAAAAAGATATCTCACCCTGCTAAAACGGGGTTCGATATCCGCTCAAAATTTTTCAAATTTTTCGCGGAGGAGTGGCTGAGCGGTCGAAAGCGGCGGTCTTGAAAACCGTTGTACTGCAAGGTACCGTGGGTTCGAATCCTACCTCCTCCGCCAGTTATACCAATTCGAACCCTTGTGCTTATCATCGAGCAGCGCGAGGGTTTGAATCTTTGTATGCGCCACATAATAAGGCTTAAATTCCCTCTCATTATTATTGATAAGCGAGTAAATATCCCTTTCTTTGTCCGCGATAGGCTCAAGCCGAATACTTCCTAAAAGCTCCTTAAGCGCCAAGGAGGAAGAAACAGTATTCTTATTCAAGGTTTCATTTAATCTTTCCAGTCGATGATTAATCCATTCCTTAGGCGGAGCTTGAAAGCTATTGTTTTTTTGAAAAGCTAAAGAGTCTATTTCCTGCTTTAATTCCTCACTTTTTGTTTCCGCGTCTTTTAACGCCTCAGAAACAGCCTTTGAAAAATTTCCCATCTTAATATAATTAAGATAATTTTGCGTTTCCGAGAGAATTTTCTCGTATTGAGCTTTCTTCTTCTTTATTTCTTCCGGCGTTCCGTTTAAGTTCTGGGCAATAAGTTTTTCTAAATTCTTATATACATATTGCAGATTTTCCACAGTCAACAGTTTTTCTTTTAGTTCTGCAATGATCGCTTGTTCTATGCGTTTGCGCGGAATTAGAAGCGTATTAGCGCAGGATTTGCGCCTTGCGTTATAGCACCCATAATAACCACTGCCTTTCCCGCTTATAAGAACAATAGCACCGCTGCATTGATCGCATTTTAAAAGGCCTGATAATAAATGTGTTGGATTAGCGTGAACATAGCTTTTTTGTTTTGGGGAGTGAGTTTTTGATTTCTTGCAAGCAGGCCAGGCTCCGTTAATTTCCTGCCAGCGTTTTTGCGCTTTTTCCCAGACGTCCTTATCAATGATCGCTAAATCCTCTTTAAAGCTGGTAAGCTGTTCTTTTTCTAAGCGGACAACCTTTTTTATCTTTCCGGTCATGGGATCCCGAACATTCTTCCATTTTCTCCATATCCACAAGCCGGTATATTTTTCATTCTTCAAAATTCGGCTTACTGTTGATATATTCCAACCCCCAGGAAGCCCTCTTTTTGTGGGGATTTTATCATTATTAAGCTCTTTGACGATTTTTCCAATGCTTTTTTTGTCGATAAATCCCTTAAAGATCATTTTGACCACTTCCGCCTCTTCTGGGCTGATTTTATGCGCCATTCCGTCATATTTGGGCTTGCCTTTTTTGTTAAGTCTAAGCTCTCCAACAGGTTGCGTATAATAGCCATACACATTCTCACCAGTGCTGAAACCGCGTATTTTTTGCCCCTCTAAGCCTCGCATAGTCTTTTTCTTAAGATCATCAAGGTAAAGTTCATTAATAAACCCTCGGATATGAATGCCCAGCTTGGCATTATCATCATCCGCAACAATCCCATCTGAAACAGAGATCAGCTTGACCTGTAAATAGTTAAATTTCATGACCAAAGTCAGCATTTGGTGATTACTTCGGGATAAGCGGGAAAGATCGTCTACAGCTACAACCTCAAACTCCTTATTCTCAGCCGCTCTTTATAAGGCCTGAAGCCCGGGCCGATTAATAATAGACCCCGACATAGCCTCATCAACATAGATATGTCTGTCCTCTACACACATCCCATTGTCTTGTATATACTTACGACACACCCTTATTTGATCATCAATGCTCTTTTCACTCTGATTTTCCGATGAATATCTGGCGTAAATGGCTACTTTCATCATTTCCTGCTCCTTTTTTAATCGTTGTAATCTTCCTTAATCTGTGTAATCAGAGATATTCTGTTTTTGGCTGAATATCTCCGGGTTTTGCTTTGCAATTTCTATATACTCTTCCGCCAGTATCCCCACAACAACATCAAGCAGCTTTTGAACAGCAGGATCATCCTGCCAGTTTAAATACACTGGCTTTTTAACTTTATTAACCTGACTAACAATGCTTTCG
>JAZDHG010000083.1:0-50249 GCA_043806135.1 Candidatus Omnitrophota bacterium | reverse complement strand
CTATTGCTTGGTTTCAAAAGGGGAACTAAAAAGACGGTAATGTTTAAGGAAAGACAAGAATTAGCTTATGACTTTTCGCTACTTTTTACTTTTAACTTTTACCTTTTTACTTGCGATGCTAATCGCTGCTTTTTTGATTGCCTGTAGTGCTTTTATAAGTTTTTGAGTTTTTCTAAATTTTTTAATGAAATTTTCCCACCCCAAAGGTCTTTTCTCATAGCCAATGCAAATTTACGAAAAGTATTTTGTGAGTGATCGTTTATAAATTCGTGCATCGCTGTAAGAACTTCATCAGAAGCAAAGAGAATCATGTTATTCCACTCAATCTTAAGCTCTCCAATTAAGTCTTTAGGAGTTTTGATATATTCCCGATTATTTTGATGTAGTAAAAATTTATTCTTTTCAAAATCTAGAAGTGCCATAGCAAGGATTATTATGCATTTATAACGTACTTCTTTATAGTCCTGCTTTTGAAGTAATGCAGAATTTCTTCTTTCCCATAAAATTCTAAAATAAGTGCCTAATATTCCGCCCAACCCAAGTAAACCTAATATTGTGCTAACGTTTTCAAGGTTCATTATTTTTATTCCTTCTTATAACACTCAAACTCACCTGCCTTTGACCAAGCCCGAGAGGGCGCGGGAAAAGGTCAGGTGTAGTGCGTTGTTATAGGTTTTATTTATTTGGTTTAACAACAATAATATTTCTTACACCTGCTAGTTTTAACTTTTTCTCCCATATATTTATCATAACATTATCTAGCGGTGGTGCAATGTCCATGAACTTTATCACATTAGGTAAACCATTTAGGTCCTCGTAATAGATATAAGGTTCGGGTATAGGTTTTTTATTGAACACAGAGGAGAATAATTTATCATTTTCTTCTCCAGATAAACATTCGCCTTGATAGAATTTCCATTTATCATCTAAATCAGAACCATATTTTTCAAGAATCTCTTTGCAGAGTTTTTGGTTAGGGCATTTTACTAATTGTATAATAAAATTATCGTTGTTTGACTTATATGAAAGCATAGCATAGTAATCTTGAGCATATGCAGATGATAAACAGCAAAATGATAGCAATATTGCAAGAAATATTTTCTTCATTTATTGTTCTCCAAATTTTTCTTTAAAATAGGCTTCTGTTAACTTATCCATTTCTTCCCAATATTTAGCAAATTCTTTTTTATCACTATCGGCATATTCGTTATAAATTTTATCAAAACGTCCTTTTATTCTGTCAATTTTTTCTCTATCCATTTTATTCTCCTTATTATTTTATATTTTCTCCTATAACATTTGAGCTCAGGCAGAGGAAACGCGCAGCGGTTCCGATTGCCTGTAGCGAATCGTTAGAAGGATTTTTTCAATCCTTTTTTTATCCCTAAGCTTACCAATTTTCGATGTATATCAACAATTTCTTCAGCTGATTCATGAAGTTTATTTACAACCTCCTGGAATCTTTCTGGTTGTTCAAATTCCCATTCTGGAGGCACACTTGCAATAAGTTCGACGCTATTTTTGTTACACCAAGAATTTGTAGCAAGATACCAAAGATATTTGTTAGATTTTTTCTGTAATTCGGAGCGTAGTTTTTCAATTTTTTTATCAGTAAATTCGTATTCTGGGGTTGTCCACTTTTCAGCAAATTCTTTTAACTGGTCAAATTCACTCCATCTAAAAGAAAATCCAGCCATATTCCATTCATCGATAAATTTAATACTTCCGTCAGATGGCAAAACCTTTAAAAATAAATTAAACAATTCAATGTCATGTTCTTTTAACTTTAAAGCTTTTTCTTTAATACTTTTAACTAGTTCAACCAATAAGTCGTTGAGTGCGCTTTTAAAAAATAAGCATATTCCAAGCACAATATTTATAATAATACTAATAATTAACCAAATATTCATTTTTATCTTCTTCTAACAATTAATATACAACTACACGTTTTTCCCGTGTTTTTGTCACCTGCCCGATAATTCCGGATCTATTCCTTCCTCTGAGCAGGTCGTAATACATCCATAATATCACGATATATGCCTGGCATTAAATATAGTTCTTAGTATTTTCTGCTTTTTATTCCCCTTTTGAAATGTCGCGCTGTATTTTCTTTGGTTTAGGCGAACAGACGAAGACATGATGTCGGAGCTCCGTAATCCATGGATGGATTTTCGGAGGCAATCCGCCTAGGCGGATTGTCAGAGAGCCTAAACCATTAGAAAATAAGTGTACATTTCATGGGGCGGTTTTTCTTTTCCATATTTCTTTTGTCCGCACAAAAGAAATATGGGCTGGGGGACGCTTTTCCCGGGGCGGCACAGCCCCCTACCTCAACCATGCACTCTCACACCAATCCTGACCAAGCAACACTAGATCATTTTTTCAAGCGCCTTGCGCCCGCTCATCCCAAGTGTTATTCCAAGTGTTTGCGCTGCAGGTGTCAGTTTGACGACCGGTTTGCTTAAAAGTTCTTCAACTGTCTTAACCCCTGTAATCACACACGCAGCATCTTTAAGTTTTTCGGCCGTAGTTATATCAAGATAGCCGCACATCAAAAAGCCTTTAGGGGCAACAGCTAAGATAAGACTGGCATTATTTAATTCCACAACTAGAGTATTGATAATAGTATTTTGAACCAAAACGGTCCCGGTAACAAGATCTTCCATTTCTATCGCTCCTTCAGGCTTAGCCTTTTTGCCAGATTTACCGCCCCAATACCATCACTAGCGTACTCAGCCCCTATAGAATGCGCGAATGCTCCGGTAATAACCGCCCCTCCGACAATAAAAGTGCATTTTAGCTTTTCTGCTTTTGCCGCATCAATCACTTCTTTCATGTTCACCATGGTTGTTGTCATTAAAGCAGATAAGCCTACAATCGGTGCTTTTTGTCTGCGTATTTCACTGATTATTCTCTTTGTGCCTACGTCCTTGCCCAGATCAATAACCTCAAAGCCATGATTTGCAAGCAAAAGAGACACTATATTTTTCCCGATATCGTGTATATCATCCTTTACAGTCGCCAGGATCACAACATTTTTCACTGGCAATCTAACTTTATTTTTCTTCAGATATGGCTCAACACAAACAAATGCAGCCTTCATTGCCTCAGCACTGGCAATAAGCTGCGGCAGGAAATATTCTTTTGCCTCAAACATAGCACCTACTTTATTAATTGCCGGTATCATAACTTTATGCACCAATAAATCCGGAGCTACTTTTGAATTCAGAGCCTCAAGCACATATTCTTTTATATCATCCCGGTCTCCCTTTATGAGGGCATTAAAAACCTTCTCTTCTGGAGTCAGGTTTTTTCCTTTCTTTAAAGCGACACTCTTATTCTTATGCTTGAGTTTATAACAGTAATTTATATAGTCATGCGCATTTTTATCTTTACCTGTAAGCACTTTTTCTGCATATTTATTGAATTTAGCCGGCTGTTGCATCGGATTACTAATGACCATGGAAAGTCCGGCTTTTTTTAACAACGATAAATAAGTGGCATTGATCAATGCTCTTTGAGGCATGCCAAAAGAAATATTGGAAAGCCCGCAGATTGTATTAGATTTAAAAGTATTCGCTGCCCAGCGAATCATTTTAAGTGTTTGCAATCCCGCTTGCGGGTATGAAGATACCGTCATTATCAGTCCGTCAATAACCAGATCCCTTTTTGTAAACCCAAAACGTTTTGCCTTCTCATATATCTGCATCACGATTTTCTTGCGCCTGGAAAAAGTTCTAGGAACTTCACGGTCATTTAAAGGCAGGACAATGAACATTGCTCCGTATTTAGCCGCAATAGGAAGCAATTTCTTTAATTTATGTTTCTCTGCTGATATGGAATTAATCAGCGCCCGGCCTGGATAAAGACGCAGCGCTCTCTCCACGGCATCTATATCTGCCGAATCAATGATAAGCGGCAGTTTTGTGTTCAGAGACAGGACATTTATCATTTTCTCTAAGACAACTTTTTCGTCAATACCGGGAACTCCCGCATTTACATCCAAAATCCCGGCTCCCGATGCTTGCTGCTGTACAGCCAGCGAGCGAACCAAAGACATTTTCCCTTTTTTTAATTCTTCCTGCAAAGGCTTTTTCCCCGTGGGATTAATACACTCTCCCACCTTCACAATATCTCTTTTCCCTTCCAGGATCACATGCTCTCTGGCAGAACTAAGCGCGCTCAAGTGAGAACGCTGCGGTAAGATTCCTGATGAGTTTGCAATATGTTTTTTCAAATGTCTGATATGTTCAGGCGTTGTTCCGCAGCATCCGCCCAGTAAGTTTACTCCCGCACGCACAAATTCCAAAGCAAATGAGCCAAATTCCTCTGCAGACATATCAAATGTAGTAATCCCCTTGGAAAATTTGGGCATACCGGCATTCGGTTTTGCAATTAAAGGGATCTTTGCATAAGGCTTCATCATCTTGATAAGGTGAATCATCTGGAGGGGACCACTGGAACAATTACAGCCAAATGCACCGGCACCCAAACTCTGCAAGGTTATCAATGCGGTTATAGGGTCAGTGCCGTTCAAAGTCCTTGCATTTTTTTCATAGGTAAGGCTGACCAGCACAAATTTATCTGTCAACTCCCTGATCGCAATAAGCGCAGCCCGTGCCTCCTGAATATCCATCATAGTCTCAATAGCAAATAAATCTACTCCCCCCAGCAGCAAACCTCTGACCTGCTCTTTAAAAACAGCTACTGCCTCCTCAAAAGCAAGCGGGCCAAAAGGAGCGACAAATTTTCCTGTAGGGCCTATGTCCCCGGCAACTAATTTAGCACCAGCAGCAGCTTTAGCCAGTTCTGCCAGTTTTTTGTTTACCTCAATTACATTATGTTTTCCGTATTCACGAAGTTTTATCCTGTTTGCTCCGAAGGTACAAGTATAAACTATATCTGCCCCCCCCAGGCAATAATCTCTATGGATTTGTTTAATCACATCCGGATTTTTTAATGCCCAGATCTCAGGACATACGCCTGTTTGCATGCCGTATTTATGCAATTGCGTTCCCATTGCCCCGTCAAGGATAAGTACTCTTTTTTTCAAAAGCCTATCTATTTTCGTCAATTTACTCACTCTCTTGTTCCTTTTCATCTATAGCTTCTATCCCGGCAAGAGCCGTAACTGTCTTTTCCGGGATCAATATGAATTTCTCTGTTATAGATACCCCCAGTTTTTCAAGTTCAAGAACCTCATAGATCGTCTTTTGATTTTTCAATCCAAAGTCTCCATAACCTGCTGAATAGCGCCTTTTTGTAAGCCCCTTATTTTCACGCCTTAAAGAATTACTGAAAAATCTGGTTACCCAATCAAGAGCAGCATCAGTCATTTCACTGCCAACAGCATCATATACAACCGACGCCGTCACATCTTTACCTTTGGAATATGCCGCAATAGTTTCTACAATATCTCTTCCGGCTGTAACACCCATGAATAATAATTCCTGAGCACCGGAGAATAAAACTGAGAGGTCTTTGCTTTGGAAACTGATGCCGGCGACAAGATTTACCGTGTTATTATCCGTATTCAGCAAAGGTACACGCACAATACTGGCTTTCAAGGAAATCTTTTCCAGGGCCTGTTCAATATACATATCAATTTTTTTTTTACTTTGAGAATCAAGATTTGTTTTACCTTTTGCATATCCAAGCCGGCTATATATTTTTTCTATAGGAGGAGTCACATTGATATAATTCAAAAAAGTAGCCGTCATTTTATCTCCATCTAATTGCTCATTACATTGATATGTAAGGAAAACATCCGCTGTCTTTCTAGTTATAATCTGATAAATCGGCAGATTTTCATGCAAGTCTTGCAGCAGAACCTGGTTCAAGCTCAAGACCTAATATACTCAACTGTCCGTTTTGAACGGTATCTGTATAAGAGATCATTTGATCCATTCTTGCTTGCACAAATTTAAGAGCATTTTCACCTGCTGTTCTGCCCTGATCCACAGCTCTGTCCCAGGAGTTGAGCAGATCAAGATATTCTTCCTGATGATCTTTACTGCTTAAGACATCGCCTGCGGCAAAAATATTTTCAACACTGCTGCGCAGAAATTCATCGACCTGGACACCCAAGTTTATGTTCACCTCAGTATCTTCTAAAAATTTAGTGTTGGGAGTTAGGTTTTTATCCAGAATAAGTATTCCGCATCCGATAACCTTGCCGGAATCAAGTTTTATAGCTTTAACGTCTCCGTTGCCGAAAATTTCCACAACGTTTTTATTAAATATTATTTCAATCCCTTTCTCCCGAAGTGAATTTTCCAGAGATATTGCCTTTTCTTCATTGACCAGCCCCTCTAAAATATGCTCTTTGGAGGTAATAACTTTTATTTCCAGATGTTTTTTACTCATTCCATAGGCAGCATTAATTCCGGCAATGCCAGCTCCCCAGATACAAACCGTATTACTTATCGGAATAAGTTCCAGTATATCCTGCACATTACTGATATTACGAAACCCGAGCACTCCATGTTTATTCGCGCCTTTTACATCCTTGGAAATATTTGCACTGCGGCCGCTGGCCACAATCAGGGCATCATAAACAATTTTAGTCTTATCAAACAAAATTATCGAATTCTTCTTTGGAATTACCCTGTCCACTTTTTTCCCAGGTAAAATATCTATATTCTCCTTTTTGTAAAACTCTTGCGGCTTCAAAAACAGCTTTTCAGGATTCACATTATTCATGAATATTTCAGCTATTTTAAAACGCTTGTACGCTGGATAAAATTCTTCACTCACCATGCTTATCTTAACACTTTTGTCATTCTTTCTAATCGCCTCTGAGGCAGCCATCCCCGCCGCTGAATTACCTATAATAACAATATGCTTCATTATTTATCCTCTTGTTTTTGCTGCTTTGCTGCTTTAAGGAGATTTCTCATCAACAAGGCCACGGTTATCGGCCCTACTCCGCCTGGAACAGGTGTTATATATGCAGCACGCTCATAAGCTTTCTCAAACTCAACATCTCCCACAATTTTCTCATCAACATAGTTGATGCCAACATCAATAACTATTGCATCTTTTTTGATCCATTCACCTTTAATAACTCCCGGTTTTCCTACTGCCACTACCAGTATCTCTGCCCTCTTTACATGTTCTGCGAGCAACCCTCGCCGAGACGTGGCAATATGGCAGATAGTAGTTGTGCAAAAAGCATTCAGCATCATTGCCGCCAACGGCTTTCCCACTATATCGCTATGTCCGACAATTACCACTTCTTTTCCGTATAAATCGATATTAAGAGTGTTAAGCAATTCCATTACTGCACATGCGGTACACGGAGCCAAGCCCTTTTCATTCAATATTATTTTGCCCAGGTTTTCAGGATGCACTCCCTCAACATCCTTAATAGGGTCTATGCAGCTTCGGATATCATTGACCTTGAGATGTCCCGGCAGAGGCAGCTGCAGAATAATTCCGTTTACACTGTCATCACAGTTAAGTTCTTCAATAACCCCTATAAGGTCGTTCCTATTCGTATCCGCCGATAATTTTCTTACTTTATAACCGATCGCCAGCTTTTTGGCTACCTTTTGCTGAAAATCAAGATATAGAGACGATTCTTTATCATCACCTACTTGTATAGCAGAAAGTACCGGCTCAAAAGAATATATTTTATTAAGCTCAAGCACTTCATTTTTTACAATCTGGTTAATCCTTGCGGCTACAGTTTTACCTTCTAATAATTTTTCTCTGTCCATTTTATAACCAGCTCTCTGTTTTATCAATAACACACTCTTTTGTTTTTGTCATAAAAGCAGCCATTATTTTCAGCTCTTTTTTCTTTTTATTTACAAAGCCTTTGTCCTGAATATATTTCAGGTTAATTTTAACATTAAGTTCCGCAGATCTAAAAGCAGCCTCAATAATATAGACTGCGCCGCCGCCATCAGATATGAGATTGATATTGCCGATGCTTGTGATCTCAGCCGCAAGCCCCATCGCCTGGCGGCAAAGACAACATATTTCATACGGAATATTTGCCGCCTCTTTAAGTCCCTTTTGTATAAGCGCCAGTCTTTGGCTGTTCGCCTTAGGGATTCTCATAACATCTTGTAGTTTTAGAAAAACAACCACGTCTTTATCTATTAAAAGCTGAATTTTCTTACGCAGTGATTCATTTTTCTTTAAAAGCTGTTTCATGCGCAGATGTTTACTTTTATATTTAATACTAGTGATTGTAAAATTTGCTACCATGCTGCTTAAAGCTATCCCAATGGCACCGGCTAAAGCCGCTGCGCTGCCTCCGCCGGGAACGCTGTTCCGGGAAGCCAGATCATCTATATATTTTTTCAGGCCTTTTCTTATATACATAGGTTCCCCTTCTTATTGAATCTTCATTTTACCCGTTTTACTGAGGATAGTCAATAATCGCAAACTGCTCGTCGATAATCTGTGATGATCTCTTGTCTTTAATCTGCGTTATCCTGTGTAAGGCTGTGTTTGGCAACAGTTCCCTATTTATACCAGTTAAGTAACCTCACCTCAATATTCTCGGCTTTTTTGAGCAGTGCCTTAAATTCATCCAGATCACTAATCATATCCTTACCGCGATAATGATAAGGATAAACGATCCGAGGCTGAAACTCAAGCACCGCCGAAGCAGCCTGTGCTGCACTCATGGTATATGGCAGGTTCATGCAAATAAAAGCATAATCGATATTTTTGAGACTTTTCATCTCTGGAATATCTTCCGTATCCCCGGATATATATACCCTGTTGGCATCTGTTTTTATGAGGTATCCGTTGCCTCTTCCCTTTGGATGAAACTGCAGTCTCTCTTTTGTTATGTTATACATAGGTATAGCAAAAATAGTGATCATTCCAAAGGTTTTATTTTGATCGTTATTAAGCACTTCTCCGTAGCCAAGGATATCAATGACCGCTTGGGGACCGATAACAACCGTCTCTGGTCTCTTGAGCGCATCTACAATCTGTTTACTCAAATGATCCTGATGGATATCGGTGATCAAAATAAAATCCGGGACAGAGTAAGCGCTGTACAATTGTGCATTTCCGACCGGATCAACAAAAAAAGTAAAACTCCCGAGCTGCATTACAAAACTGGCATGATTTACAGGACTGATGATCACTTCCTCAGCAAAAGCCTGCACACAAAACAGCCCTAATACTAAAATCAGCATACTGATCATTTTTTTCATTTTTCACCTGCCTCACTGTTTTTGGGCTTTGGTCTTTAGCCCTGAATCTTTTTCTCGGCATTAACCTGATTCTGCTTGATCTGTTTTATAAGTATTTCATTTTCTGCACTCAACAATGCCCTGTCAAAAAAATTTTTAGCATCCTCGTAGCGTTTATCTGAAAATAAAGCAACCCCGGCCAGGTTAAGATAATCCGCACTGCCTCCCTCAAATTCCAGCACTTTTAAAAATGTTAATACTGCCTTCTGTTTCTGATGCAGCACTTTTGCCTCAAGCAAGCCCTTTTCAAGCAAATTCTGGACATCATCAGGGCTTGAGCAGCTGTCGATCTCGATGATCCTTTGACGCGCAAGCGATTCATAACGGGAAAGCACCATATTGGCATGAATCCATCCTGCAAGATAAATCACTGGCGCTAAAATAACTATTCCGGATTCTGATGTCCGGCTGATAGACAGGATAACGATCAAAGGGACTATATAAAACCATCCCTGATTTTTTCTGCCCAGCATCCCAAATACAACCGCCAGCAGCCAACCGAAAATGAATACACCGATAAAACACATGATATTTAAGCCTCTACGGCTGATCCCCTCGGCCTTTGTTAAATAATCCCTGAGTTCCTGATTGCTGTTTATCATTTCCCCCTCCTTTAGTACGGCATTAAATCAATCGGGTTTAATAATATCAAAAACTTCCACCCAGACCAGTTCGCATGAATGTGCCCCGATATCATTACGGATCAATGAACTGCCCCATGACCACCCGTCCTTGGCCTGGACTTTAACCAGGCTGCCTTCAAATTCAACTATATCTCCCCTGCGCACGCCTTTTAACGCCTCTTTAACCGTTTCGTTTGCAGGAATTATGTGCATATTCGCACTATGCGTTTCTATTTCACTGCGCGCAATAGGAAATTTTCTTGTCCACCACCAGTACCAGCGGTTTGCCTGCCAGATCTTTATCGATTGCAAAATCGCTTCATCAGACATTTTCCCCCATCCTAATGCCAAATCTACTGGGGAAAGATCGGCTGAACGCCCTTGATTATAATTTTTTCTGGATAAAACTTTTGCTTTTATACTAAACTCGGCAAGAGGAGTAATTTTAAAATCTTTGAATTCAAAGCTGCGGACAAAGCTTATGGGTACCTGATGGGGATCTTCTGCTGCTTTGACCCCAGGACCTAATATAACCCTATTACCTTTGGAAAAAAAACATAGAACAACAAATAGAGTCAAGAGAATATAAATCGCTTTTCTCATTGTTTGCAATATTTCCATATCAAAATTACCCATCTGTTGCCGTTTCCTTAAGTTGTTGGGTTAGTCTCCTTGTATCAAGCACGGCAAGATATAACACAGCGACAATTGAAATAGCACCGATCACAGTACCGATGATCTGCATAGTTTTTCCCAGACCGCCCCCAAATAATATGGGCAAAGCCAAGCCTGCGCAGGTAATAAAAGGGAGCCTTCTGCTCCAGATCGAAGTGTTTAGTGACCTGGCCAACACGATTTGAGCGCATCCAATGATGATCAATGCCGGACAGGATAATATCAACACAGCAAGAAACTGCATACCGCAGGGCTCATACCAGGGAATTTTTTTATTTAATGACGTGTAAATCATCATGGACCATAAAACAACAAGTATAAATAATACCGTAAGGGTGAGCAAAACAGCAGGTTTGATTATTTTTTTATTAAAATTTAGCATATATACCGTTTATTCATAAAAATCATAATAGATGATTATTAATTGTCGGTATCAGAGCGAGCAATAAGTTTTGCTTTACAATGCAGGCATAATTGCCAAGTTTGATCAAAATCAGCTAAACACTCAAGGACAGATCATTGTCTTTCTCATCAAAGATATTAATATCCGGCCAAAGAATGCCGAGGAATAAATTCCTGTGAATTATATATTTTGGCTCAGAAAACATCTTTTATTCTCTCTTGATAAAAAAAAGGAATATCATGATTGTAAAGAAATACCACAGCAGCAATCCCCCAAAAAACACATATAAGCCAAAGCACTTTTATCAATAACGGGCTTGTAACCTTTCCTTTTAATGCACCGGGAAATTTAATAAGCATCTGGGCTCCGCCTCTAAAAAGCAGCCAATATGTACCTGCTGCCCACAATGAAAAGATAGAAATATACCAGACCAGCACAAATGGATTACCTTCCTGAGGTCTGAAATAATCCGCGATATCGGACACCCCGCCGGTAACGATCCCGATTCCCATTATAATCCAGGGGATATTGCACCAGAAAAAATAATGTTTAAACAATATTTCATATCCTTGAGCCAGTTCGGGATTTTTACTAATATAATCCTTGGATTTATTTCTAAAAATAAGCAGATTTATACCTGTAATGAAAATAGCAATCAACCAGAAATTTTGCGCAATTATTGTAAACGGTTCCATATGAACTTCTCCTTTTAAAATACCCCTTCTTATTATAGCCTAATTATACAATAATTAATACTTTCGGTTATTCGTTATAGGCATGTTGCAAAACTACCTATTTAATTTCAAACTTTCAATATAAGCACTCTTTTGCAAAATGTACAGCTATACCCCTCTGGTCACAGGTAAGGCTTTGCAAACAAGCGCCCATGTGTACATAGACGTACGCCGCACAAATGAGTGAGCAAGTAACGCAGCAGATATGCGTTTTTCAATAGCCCCATTATATCACCTGCATGCCCCGGGAAAAGGGCAGAACCTGCATGAATCTTCATTCTCATCCGCCTCAAACGGTACATTCTGGTCATGGATTTCATCTATTATATATGAGAGCATTTCAAGGCATAAGCGCATTATCTGGTCTTTCTGTCCATAGTCTCTTACTTTTGGAAACTGATCGAGCTTTAAAGTGCGCAGATTGTACAGTGCTGCTGTTATTATCTGCGCAGGGTATTGCTCCTGCACGCAGTATAAGTATAGCGGCAGCTGAAATGATTTAACTGTATTTTTAATAACATTACGGCCCGGACTATCGACTGCTTTTTGCAGAGATTTAAAACCTGCAGGGATATCATCACTACTGCCTGTTTTATAATCAAGCACAATAATGTTTTCATGATTCTTGCGGTCAATACGGTCTATACGGCACAGCAAGTTTACCGTGCGGTTTTTAAGCCTGATCTTTTTTTCAATATCCTGCTCCAGAGCCTCTATGGCCTCTATCTTACGGTCCGGATTTTCCGCTTCATTAGCAAGAAAACGTTCCAACCGGTATTTTAAAATTTGTTCTATCATAAACGCATCTGATTTCATGCGCCTTGAGAATACTTTCACAAAGCGGCTTTCAAATTCAGCAAAGAACTTCTTTTTAAACGCAGGACCAATAACAGGTGTTTTATTTATGAACATTCGAAACATATCTTCCAATAACTCATGCACAAAAGTACCGATCTCCCTGCTTTCCAGCTCATCCAGCAGATTTTCCTTTTCCCTCAGGCCCAGTACATAACGGTAATAAAACTGTATCGGGCATTTTAAGTAAACATTTATACTTGATGCTGAAAATCTAAAGTCTTTTAGAAGATCATTTATCTTATCATCCTTTTGTATTGATCCAACTTTGCGCATAACCTCGCATTTGAACACTGCACGGGGCACAAGTTCTGTGTTCATACACTTGGAAGTTTTTTCCTCTTCCCAGACAAGTTCTTCAATAAAGCGGCTTCTCGGTTTGTCCGGGCTGTCGTTATAGATAAGGTGCACATTTTTAGCTGAGTTAATAAGCCGCATAAACTGATAACGCTGAATCCCTTCCTCTTCCTCTAAGCGATCAAGACCAAGGCTGATCATAACAGGACGAGGCACAAGCGGTTCATTGGCGCTTAAACGCGGCAGAACAGACTCGTTTACGTCCATGATAATAACATTATCAAAGCTCAAGGCGCGTGTTTCAAAAAGACCGAGTATCTGCAGCCCCTTTAAAGGCATACCTGAGAATGCGATCTTTTCTGTTTTCAAAAACTCATCAAATATTTTAAATATTTCCAGCGGAATAAATTTTTCTTTTTTTAGATTTTTGTTTTTAAATTCATCACAGAGATTAAATATTTTCTGAATGATCTTTGTATTTAGGGGGAATTTACTAACATCGCTTTTTGCCATCAGCACTTCAAGAACCCCTTCCATCTGCTTCGCAAAATCTCCCAGTGTTGAGATATTTTCCCATGTAAAAAAAGCATATTCATGAAGTTTCAAAAGTACTTTTTCAAGGTCATCTCTCGTCACACTTAAACCCATATTTTTTAGCTGTTTTTTTGAGAGCTCAAACAAGAGATCGAGTTCCTGCACAGATGTTAAGCTAATAAATAGACTGCCGCCAATATCTGATTCTTCCATCCCGGAGAGGATCTCTTCTATCTTATGTACAAGTACACGGGTAATAGCCGGCTCATCAAGAACGGCTAAATTTTTTATCAAAGGATGCATGATAACCGCCAGATAGTCCCTGTTGTAATAAGCCTTTTTCTTTCTTGTCTTTTGCGCGCGGAATATAGAATAAAACAAGCTGTATAAGGTCGTGCGCCTCAGAGGATAACCCATGGACACATTAAAATCATCTACACACGATGTAATTTCCGACAATAAAGGAATTAGCGTATCAGGCTGCGGCAGTACTATAACTGTACTTTCCTGTGGTTTTTTAGTTTCCCGGAGCACTTCTCTTACTATCCCGACCTGAGAATGTGTATCAAAACCTGCATACAATTTTATATCCGGTATTTTTTCGATTACGTCTTCCGGTTGTATACAATCGCCGAAAAATTTTGATAATTCTTCAAATTTTGGCCAAGTTCCCCGGTCTTTCTGAAAAAACAATGTCGCCCGATCCGCATCATAATATCTTTTAATGATTTCCTTTTCTGTTGCGTGCAGGTCAAAGAAGTTACAAAACAATATCTGTTCAAATTCAACTAGCTCTGCATCCTTTATTTTTTCTGCTGCTCTCAGATAAAGCAGGCCTCTTGAGTATTTACCGATCTGCTGCATCTTTTTATGGTAAAAATCGCGTATAAGCACAATATGCTCAAGCAGTTTATTGATCGATCGCGGAACTTCATAGCCTATTTCTGCGTTTTCCTCTATATTACGCAAGCGAGCTGATGATATATTTTCCAAGTCCAGCTGATCAATAAAAGACAGGATTTCCCTTGCCCAGGGCAGAAACTCTGAGAAATTCTGACGATATTTTAAGATTTCAGGCACCTTGCTTTTTGCAATATCATAGACTATATGCGCTGCTTCTAATTCCGGAATTATTAAGATATTTTTATTTTTACTGATAAGATACTGCATAAACTCATCAATTGAAAAAAATACAGGCGGTATAAAGCTCTGCCTAAACTTTTTGGCCAGGGCCTTTTTAAGAAATAGCGCAGGACGTTTTCCTCCAAAAACAATGGCCAGAGAGCTCAGATCATTGCCCTTTGCATTGCCCATTACAAAGTCTGCAATTTTTTCAATAAAATCATCACTAAAATTATAAGTTATTATTTTGCTCATATCAGTATTGTCTTGTCCTGCAATACTTCTTCAGTTACCAGCGGTTACAAACAGTTACTATTGGTTACTAATAGTAACTTCAATAAATCAATGTCAACATTTTCTAAGTTTTTCTTTTCGCTAACACGCAAACTCGCACCCCTCGGAAATTTACTCCTTAGTAAATATCCGAGATGGAGTCCCCCGCAGAGGAAACACGAAACTCACAAACTCAATTCACTTTATACTTTTTCCACAGTTACATCGTCCATATACAATAAATATCCCGATACTTTTTTATCAGCATATACATCACTTACTATCTGCACATACTCACTTAACTGTATAACATGTTCTTCTTTATTATCCGCGGAACTCTTAAAATCTATTATCTGCACTTCTTTGCTGCTTACGATCAAACGGTCAATACGATAGGTACGGCCGTATTTATCGACAAATTCTTTTTCCCTGTAAATTTTGGCTCTACCCTGGCAATAAAAAAACTGTTTTGTGTTTTTTGATGAAATAATCTTTCCTAATACCTGCAGATAATCATCAATGTCCTCAATTAAAGAATATTCACGCTCAAGTCTTTGCCTTAAATTTTCCAAGATATTATCCGCTTTTGCCATACTTAAATCATCTATCTGCGCAAGCATGGCATGCAGGATTTCTCCCCTTTGGATATTCTGCCTGTTGCGCAGTTCTGAAGTCTTTACAAATTCTTCTTTTAAAGCCGATACCCAGTCCTTATATTCCGGAATGCTGATATACAGCGATACAGGCTCATCAGCTATATCTTTTGCACTGTAGTTAACCTGAATACCGCGTTCTGTTATGTCTTGAGGAATTAACAACCGCGCCGAATTATTTTCTTTAGTTGCGGCATACGGCACAAATATATAGAGTTCGTTCTTGGCACGGGTAAATGTAACATAAATTATATTTAGCTCATCAATAAAGGATTTTACATATTCCCGGCTGTAGATCCCGCGTATGCGGCGTGAAAATTTAGCGTACTTGCCATCAAGCCGTAATAAGCCGAACTTGCCCCCTTTCGGCTTTTTATAGACCAGATAAGGCGCTTTGGAGCGTCTTGTCTGTGTACCCAGTTCTCTGATATTCATATCGAGAAACGGCACGACAACCACAGGGAAACCAAGCCCCTTGGCCTTGTGGATGGTCATTACCTTAAGAGCAAATTCATTTGAGAAATTAACATACAAATGCGCTTCAGGCGCAGATTCAAGATATTTAAGGAACAGTTTTATATCCGGATTTTCTTCTTCCTGTTCTTTGATAAGTTCAAGCATCCGCATAAAAAAACCCTGATACTGGCTGAAATTTTTAAGCACAGAAAATTTTTCGATCACACTAACCATTAATTCATACAAGGATACAAATCCCACGTTTTTGAAAAAATCATCAATGAATGCATCCCATACATCTGCAAACTGCCGTCTAAATGTCCGGTACAAATATCCGGTGATCTTAGCACCCTTGCGGTTAAATTCAAAAATAAAATTGCTCACTTTCTGCCTATCCAATCCAGAAGCAGAAGTAAAAATATCTCCCAGGATAAACGCACTAAAAGCTATTTCGTCTATCGGGGAGTTCAGGAATTTTAAAAAAGCAATAATCTCCTGGATCAAGGAATTGTTCATAATATTAAGCGTACGTTCTGATTCTACATTTATCTTCTCTTCTGATAACCAGCCTGTAACAAGCTCAATCTCTTTATTGCTGCGGCATAAAATTGCGATCGATTTTAAAGGAAATCTTTTCTCTAAAGATCTTATAGTATCAATCAAACGCATTCTGATCAGCTCAAACATCTCTTCCTCATTCGCATATTCTATATGATCGATTTTTACGTACCCTTGCGGCTTGTCAGGTCTGTTCTGCTGCTTAGAATCGGCAAATACATTTAAAATTTCTTGTTTTTCTACGTCAGAAAAAATCCGAAGCAAATCATTCTCCTTTTTCTGCTGGGCTTTTAAAAAACTCTTCAGGTTTTCCTGTGAGAAGATCTGATTGTTAAACTGCACTATCTCTTTTTGAGAACGGTAATTGACCCTAAGCTTTGTTTTATCGTTTATATTGAACTTATCAAAATCAGCCTTTATATCATCAAAAAGCTTTACATCCCCTCCTCTAAAGCGGTATATCGCCTGTTTCTTATCGCCGACATAGAACAATGACCCGCCTGAAGACAAAGCATCTTCGACCATTAAAAGCAGATTACTCCACTGCAGCTTATTTGTATCCTGAAACTCATCAATAAGATAATGCCGGAAGCGGCTGGCAAGGCGGTAGTACAACTCAGGCACGCCAAAGCCTACTTCTTCAAACAAAACGCCTAATTGTTTGCTTAACTCCTCCATGAATACAACATCATCTTTTTGCGCATACTCGCGGAATATATTATAAACATTCTCAAAAATATCTATATAGCAGTTAAACAAAGATAATGCCTCTTTTTCACTTAAAATAATGATGTTCCTTCTAAAATCACTCCATAAAGCGTCTATCTCCTTTGATGCGACGCATCCTTTATTCATCGGCAGCGCTTCTTGAAGAAAAGCTTTCTTGTCCAAATCAGCTATATTAAATCCGTGTATATTATTACTAACAAAATTCCTTAAAGTTTTAGTTAAAAAAGTCTTATTCATGCCATCAGGTTCAGCATCATGAATTTGGCGAAGTATTTGTAATACCTTCTGTTTTAGGATGATAAGTTCTTTATTATGCGCGGGAAATTTTTCAAAATTACCACCATAAATATTGCTCTGCAAGAACATGCCTTTTAAAATATCCAATACATCGTTTTTGGGAAACCAGCCGGAACGGTTTTCAAGAAATAAATATTGATTCAAAAATCTTTCAAATATTTCTTTTATATTTTTATCGTGTGCGGCTTTATCAATGCAGTCATCAAGCGCATAGGATATATACGACGAATAGTCTTCTTTGATCCTAAAATTAGCCGATAATTTCAGCCGCGATGCACAGCCGGATAAGATAACATTGATAAAGCTGTCAATGTTTTTAACCTGGAAAAAGTTATAATGGAAGATTATATGATCGATTATAGCAAATGCTTTTTTACGGGCAACCTCTTCTCTCAGTCCTACAGCATTTAAAAGATCCTGTTTTTCTTGGGGACTGGAAAAAGCATTTAGCGCGAATTTCTTTAGCTGCTCTAAGATCCGCTCCCGCATCTCTCTTGTAGCCTTATGAGTAAAAGTAATCGCCAGTATATTGCGCAGCGGGATTTCATCAGGCCTCAGATTTGAGTTGATCAGCAGTTGAATATATCTTTTAGCCAACTCGTATGTTTTGCCTGAACCGGCAGACGCTTCAACGATTTTTACCTCGGGGAATATTAAGTTTGAAGTATGGGGTTGCTTCATAGAAAATATGGTTCTTTCTTGTTTAGGGTGGCAGAAAGAACCTGATTCCACAGATTAAAACAGGATTATACAGATTCATTCTGCGTCGAACATAGACAACCGCTGTAATCTGTTTTTCATCGGTGTAATCATGGGCCATTCTTGTTTTTATCTAACCACTTCACCCTTATTATCATACCAAAATTCTTCCACCCTAAATGGGAATGGCCCTAAAATATTATATCAAACTGGGGAAAAAAACCAGCAGTAACTATAAGTACCATGATTTTAAGCTGTTACGTTTTTACAATGCCCCGGAAAAAGATCAATGCTGTTTAGGCAAGTCCGTAATTTTCTCAAAACCCTTCCAGTCATAAGAATATGACTTTTTGTGTTTGGGTTTTAAAAGAAGCGGTATATCAGTAAAAAGGAGAAAAATACTCGGGACAATAAAAAGCGTAAAAACTGTAGAAACAGAAAGTCCTCCAAGAACAGTAATTGCCAGCGGAGCCCATAAACCGGCACCCTCTGTCCTGTCTAAGGCCATCGGAAGAAGGCCGATCAATGTTGTGCACGATGTCATCATTATCGGACGCAGTCTGTCCAGGCCTGCAAGCATGGCCGCCTTGTATCTGTTTATCTTTTTTTCTCTCAAGAAATAGTTGATCCTGTCCACAAGTATTATGGCATTATTAACCACAATGCCGGCAAGCATTATAATTCCAATAAACACAGACACGCTTTTGGGCTTTTTAAACAAAATAAGGGCTAGGGTTACACCGGTAAGAGCCAGCGGAACTGAAGAAAGGATTATCAGCGGCTGCATAAAAGACTCAAACAATGCTGCCAAAACCATATAGATCAAAGCAAGGGTCACCCATGTAACAAATATAAGCTCACTTTTTCCCTTGATCATTTTTTCATAATCACCGCCGAAACGATAGTAATAATTCTTGGGCAGCTTGATCTCAGAAAGCGATTCCTGAACAATAGCTACTGATTGCGCAAGATCGTATTTAGCCATTGTCGCACTTACTTCGATCATTCTTTGTTTATTTTTGCGCCAGATCTCAGTCGGACCTTCACCGGGTTTAAACTCAGCCACCTGTTGAAAATAGATCGTATTGTTTTCGGATGTAACCAAAGTAAGCTTATGTATATCATCAAAGGTTTTCCTATCCTCACGGCGCAGCCTGGCGATAGTTTCGATCTGTTTAGCCTCTGAATGATATCTTGTCGCTACCAGACCTCTCATTTTAGCATGCACTGTATCTGATATATGGGAAACCGTAAGTCCCCATTTTGCTGCCTTGGCCTTATTAACAATCGCTAAAAGTTCCGGACGTTTCTCTCTCATTCTTATTTTTACATCCACAAACCCGGGTATAGACCCAACCCGTTTTGAAACATTAACCGCGATCTCACGCAACGTATTGTAATCATAACCATAAATCTCGATATGCAATTCTTTGGCCGACATGCTTTGAGGTTCTTCAAAATAAATAAACGCATTAGGAATTTCCTTGACCCTCTCTCTTAAGTAATCGATAACTTCCTTATTCGAACGTTCCCGTTCAGAAAGTGGAACAAGCTTTACAAACACCCTGCTTGACCAGGGCTTAATCCGGCTTGAAAGCGTTTTAACTTCAGGAACATCGGCTAAGATTTCTTCAACTTGTTTGATAACCTGATCAGAAATATCCAGTTTTGCTCCAGTAGGCAGCTCCACAAAAATTGTGAATTCATTCTCTTCTGTTCGGCCCAAATATTCCATTCCCAGCTTTTCTGTAAAAACATAGAAAGATATTCCGAAAATACAAAAAGCTGCAATAACCATATATAGGCGAAACCGCAATGCTCTTCCCAGGGAATGCCTGTATATATTATGTAATGATTTCAATATTCTATTGCTAAGCGGCGCACGCTTCGTCTTATCCTTCTCCTCTTTAATTTCATAAAACCAGATTTCGTCCTGCTCCTTCTCCTGGGTCGGCTTTTCCATTTTATTTTTTCCAAAAAAAGCCGACAAAACAGGCACAATGGTAACCGCAACAAACAAACTTGCGACCAATGAATAAACAATTGTCATTGCCAGCCCTTCGTATAACAATCTTATCTCTTTATTGACAAAAATAAACGGCAGAAAAACAATAACCGTGGTCAGAGTCGAAGCAAATATCGCCAGCCACATTTCTTCCGCTCCCAAGATTGCCGCTTCTTTACGGTCAAGCCCCTGCTGACGTTTTTTTAAAATATTATCCAAAACTACAATAGCATTATCAACAAGCATACCGCTGCCCAGAGCCAATCCGCTTAAGGTCATTATATTAAGCGTCAGTTTTTGAAAAAACATCATGAAAAAAGTACAGATAATAGCTGTAGGGATAGCAATACCTATAGTGATCGTAGCACTGACATCCCGCAAAAAAATCCAAAGCACGCATATCGCCAGGAATCCTCCAAAAAATAACGAGCTTTGAACATCCTTTATAGCCTTTCGGATAAAATCTCCCTGATTGTAAACCGGAATAAGGCGAATCCCTCTTTGGGAAAGATTTTCCTCCTTCTTAAAATTCTCGATCTCCTCGATAATTGAATCTGTCATCTTAAGCGTATTGGCCATGCTTTCCTTCTGCACATAGACAGATACAGTCGGAGCAAGATTAGTGCGGGAATAGCTTGTTGATTCCAAGTAGGAATCTTTGATCTTAGCCAGATCTTTTAAACGTATTATTGTTCCGCCCTCTGTGGCCGCGATACCGATATTTTCGATATCCTTCATGGTTTTAAATTCACCGATTATCCTGGCTAAAAATTTGTCCTGACTTCTCTCAACCTCTCCGGCAAGCAGGTTTAAATTATTTGTGCCTAAAACATTTATTACTTTGTTAATCGGCATTTTATAAGCATCCAGCTTTGACTGCTGGATTTCAACAAGGATCTTTCTTTCTCTCCTTCCCCCGATCTCTACATCAGCAACGCCGTTTATGCGTTCAAGTTTAGTTTTCAAGCTCTCATCTACTATCGTACCCAGCATTTCAGGAGTATATCTTTTTCCTCCGGTCATAGCCAGAATCATAACCGGAACATCTGAATATTCATATTTAGCAATAACCGGCTTTTCTATTTCTTCCGGTAAATCATTTTTGACCCGGGCAAATTTTTCTCTTACCTCTAAAGCGGCAAAATCCATATTTGTACCGGGTTCGAATTTTATAACAATGGTCGCGCTTGCCTCTTCCGAGGTAGATTCGATACTGCGCACATGGCTGACGGAAGAAACCGCCTCTTCAACAGGACGGGTTATTCGCTCTTCGATCTCAACCGGAGGGATACCGCCGCGGACATTGATAAAAATAGTGACATTGCCGAAACTAGTATTAGGCATAAGCTCAACAGGCAGTTTCTCAAGGGCAACTATACCAATCATCAAAGCTCCGAAAAAAATCATGAAAATCATTATCGGACGGTTTACAGAATAACGCGGTAGGCTCATTTTAGTCTTCTTGCTCCCTTGCCGCAAAATAAATCTTATTCGGACCTTGCCCTAAAGACTTAATTAAATCATTTGCTGCCAATTCCTCAAGTTCCCTGTCAGCTATAGGTAACGGAACTTTAAACTTAATCACATATTCAAGGCGGGTAATTTTACCGGTTTGCCGGATAAAATCAAGTGCTTGAAACTGACGCGGATTTAATTCCTTTTTAATCTTTTTGTTCAGATTTTCATCCTCTTGAAATTTCTCCTGTACTCTGGGCTCCTCTATTTCTTCTGTCTGTTTTTCTTGGGCATCAGTCGGTTTTCCGCCCATCAAATGCGACACATCAATTTCTTCGATAATTGTCCTCTTAGGCAGAACCAAAAGACGTTCCTCCTCATCTTCTGGTTCAGGCCGGAAGAAACTCATCACCCACTCTTTAACGCTTTCCAAAATAATATAAACACAGGGAACGATAAATAGCGTAAGAAAAGTAGCGCTCATCAATCCGCCCATTACGGTTCTGGCCATGGGAGCACGTAATTCTGACCCCTCTCCCAGAGCAAAAGCCAAAGGCATAAGACCGAATACGGTCGTTAATGAGGTCATTAATATCGGTCTTGTTCTAACCCGGCTTGATTGTATTGCCGCTTCAAAAATTCCCAGACCCTGTTTACGGGCAAGGTTTATAAAATCGATCAAAAGAATTCCATTGTTAACAACAATTCCTCCCAGCATGATAAATCCTAACGCAACTACTACGCTCAGAGGTGTATGAGTAAAAAACAATGTCCAACTCACCCCGATCAAAGACAAGGGAACAGTACACATGATAATAAGCGGCTGTATCAAGGATTCAAATTCAGCTGCCATGATCATATAAACAAGCACTAAAGCAAGTATAAGAGCAAACTGCAGACTCTTAAAAGATTCTTCCATTTCCTTATTTTCTCCGCCTATCTCTATGCTGTAATTCTGCGGCAGCTCTTTCTTGATATTTTCGATAATTCCTTTTGCTTCTTCAACAATTTCGTTCAATCCGCGTTTATAAATATTAGCGCTTACAAAAATTACCCTCTGTTTGCTTTCTCTTTTTATCTCTGTAGGTCCTAGGCCTTTAGCCAGATAAGCCAGCTGGTCTAAAAATATATGTGCACCTAAAGGAGAGAATATAAGGAGTTTGCTGATTTTTTGAAAGTCTCCGCTGTCTTCTTTTCTTAAACGTACCCGCACATCGATTTCCCGTCCTTCTTCCTTGAATTTTGTCGCCACATACCCGCGAATTCCCGCTTGTGCTACAGCAGATACCTTGTTCACATCAAGCTGGTACAAGGAAGCCCTGTCTTTTCGGATATGAATCTTAACCTCCGGGCTTGGCGGTGTCAGGCTGTCTTTAACTCCATAAACTCCCTCAATTTTTTCAAGCTGCCTTTCAATCTCCATTGCCGCCGGTATCATAATATTCTCAAGATCAAATCCCCTCACTACAATAACCAGCGGTGCACTTCCGGCAAATACGGACTTAAACACGCTCTCCTGTAAAACATACTCTATCTTAACTTCCTGCAGGTCTATTTGAGATAAAGCTGACTTTATCTGCTGTACTAATTCTCCAGTAGCAATATCGTTCTTCTCCGCTCCTTCTTCCTGTCCTTTAAATAAGGACATAATCCCGCGATCCGGCCGTGGATTAAGGTTAACTATAATATTTGCCTCATTAGAGCCAAGAACTTCTACAGCACCGGTTTTCTGAGATTCCTTGGAAGAACCGATATTGACCGTCACATCCTTTACAGCGGAAAAGCCCAGAATAACATCTTCAATCCTACGCACAACCCTATTAGTCGTTTTCAAATTAGTACCCGCAGGCATATTTGTTTTGATCATAAACTGCCTTTGATCCAGTTTAGGCATAAACTCCTTATCCAAAGACAGCAAAAGCTTAAAACTGAAAGCAGCCACTAAAAACGTCCCCGCGATCAGGCCCAAAACTATTAAATAAGGCATCGGGCCTTTAAATCTATTTGAATTTTTCTGTGCTTCTTTTTGCCTGGCTATAACCTCATCGTCTATATTGACTAACGCGATTTTTCCCGTTTTTCCCCTGGACATGAACAGAGGCGTTAAGCTCATCGCAGTAATGACCGAAGCAATAAGAGAGAACGTTACCGTAAGCGCAAGCTCTTTAAATAACTGTCCGGCAATACCAACAACAAAAACTAAAGGCAAAAACACAGCAACTGTAGTTAAAGTCGATCCCATAACAGCGCTGAAAACTTCATTTGAAGCTTCAATAGCTGCCGCTGCAACCTCTTTTTTCATTTGCTGATGACGGTATATATTTTCAATAACAACAATTCCATTATCAACCAGCATTCCAACCCCGAGCGCCAGTCCTCCTAAAGACATCATATTTAAGGACAATTTTCCGAAGAACATAAATATAAGAGTAAAAAGTATGCATATCGGAATGCCGATGGTAACTACTATTGAGCTTCGGAGATTCCTAAGGAACACAAGCAAAATAATAAAAGCAAGGATACCTCCCTGTAAGGCATTATCTCTTAACTCCAGGATTGACTGCTCGATAAATATAGACTGGTCGTAAACCACTTTAAGGGTTATTTCATCCGGAAGCGTCTGTTTTAAAATCTTTAACTTTTCATAGATCTTCTTGTTAACGGCAAGTATGTTAGCATCTGCCTGCCGCTGCACGCTCAAGGAAATATTATCATAGCCGTTATACCTTGAGATACTTGTTTGCTCCTTTAAGGTATCATTAACCTCACCCAGTTCCCTGATATATATAACCCTTTTTTTTCTTTCTTTTTCTTCCTTGGTTAAATCCTGTCTGCGGCCTTCTTCTTCGTCGGTTCGGTCCTCAATAAGCAAAGGCACATCATACATTTCAGCAACAGTATTAAATTCCCCTATGGTTCTTACCAGATATTCATAAAAACTGGTTTCAATTGTACCTGCTGGATAATTTAAATTTGCTGATTTAAAAAGCTCAATAATATCCATTATCGAAACATTGAATGCCCGCAATCTCTGCTGATTAAGCTCAACCACTATCTCTCGTTCCCTGCCGCCAGTCATAATTACCTGAGCCACTCCGTCAATTTTCTCCAGCTCATCCTTTATAACCCTGCGGGAGACTTCTCTGAGCTCATAAGGAGAAAAGTACGACCCTTCGCTGGTAACACTTAAGATCATAATGGGCGTATCAAACGGGTTATACTTCATAACAATCGGTTCTTCAGTATCGCGAGGCAGCTGCTCTTTTATCAAATCTACTTTTTCCCGCACGTTCAAGGCCGCAAAATCCATGTTCGTATTCCAGTTGAACTCACAGATTACTATGCTTGTGCCTTCTCGGGAGGTTGAACTGACTTTACGGATATTTGAAGCCGCGCTTACGGATTCCTCTATCGGGCGTGTTATCAGCGCCTCGACTTCCTCCGGCGCAGCATTCTCATAAGAAGTTATAACCGTTATCTGAGGATAGGTTATGGGAGGAAAAAGTTCCTGGGAAAGTCTGCTCCATGAAATTATCCCTAACAGGATTATTCCAGTCGTAAACATTAAAATTGTAACAGGCTTTTTTACCGAAAATTCCGGAAGACTCATTGTTTTACCTTTTCCAGGTTAGATTAGAAAAACTTCTAAATTATATTTCGCGAACCTGGATTTCTGTGATCTGAACAGGTGTGCCTGATGTCAATTGCTCAATATTTGAAATTGCCACCAGATCGCCTTCCTTCAAACCTCTGAGAATTTCTATATAATCTGTTGATTCATACCCTGTTTCTACCAAACGCTCCTGGGCCGTATTTGTAACTTCATCAATAACAAAAACCAAAGATGCGTCCTCTAATTTTTTCAAGGCTACGCGAGGGATACTGATAACTCCTGGTTTTTCAAAAAGAATGATATCCGCTCTAGCAAACATACCCGGCATGAGCATCCGGCGTGAATTATCTATCTTGATCTCAACCGGCAATGTCCTTGTTTTATCAGAAAGAGCAGGATAAATATTATCAATGATCCCGTCAAAAGGCAGATCCGGATACCCGTCAACATAAATGCGTGAAAGCTGTCCGATCTTTATTTTTGTCACGTCCCTTTCAACTACTCCCACCTCAGCAAAAACAGTATCGATTTCAACTACCTCTACTGCCTTAGGCGTATACGGTGAAACCAATTCTCCTATTTCAATATTGCGCTCATTCAAAACACAGTCCGCTGGTGCATACATTTCGGTCTTCTTCAATTCTTCTCTTGCGGAAGATGTTTCGACCTGAGCCGCTTCAACCTGATGTTTAGCATTCCCGGCTTCCGCCTCAATTTCTGCAAGTTTTAATTGATTTACCGCCCCGATATTATAAAGCTCTCTGAACATTTTAACTTTTTTTTCAGCCTGGGCAAGAGCAACCATTGCTGATTTTAGCTTTGCCCGATTATAATCTATTTTTAAATGCGCTTCTGTCTGTCTAAGCCGTGCTATCAGCTGCCCTTCTTTTACCAGATCTCCTTCTCTAAAACTCACCAGGTCAACCAAGCCGGTAGCTTCAAAATTCAATTTTCTCGTAATTAATCCCTTCACAGATCCCATTGCCGGCAAAATATCTTCAAATGTCGAGCGTGATATCTTATAAACTTTCAGTGATAATCCTCTTTTAATAAACCCTGCTTTTGGGGACTCTTCCTCTGCAGGCATTTCCTGTTCAGCTTCTTTTTTGCCGGAAAAGGATTTCCATTTCTCTGCCCAACCGCCTTTTTCGACCCCCCACCAGCCAATGCCTATAACTATCATTACTACCGCTATGAAGATGAATATGGAACGTCTCATTTACTTTCCTCCCAAAAAGTCACTTTTTAATATTTTACTAATTGAAATAATTTATGACTCCAATCGCGTGGTTCAGGCTAACTATAGCTATATTTATACCTGCTAATGATTCCTGCATGTTCCCGTTAGCTTCGGCAAGCTGGCTCTCAGCGCTCATAACATCTGCGCCCCGCGCCTCTCCCATGCTTCTTTTTACTTTTAATATTTCAAGCTGCTTTCTACGAAATCCAATCTGGTTCACAGCCAGAGAAAGCTGTGAATTATATCTTAAATAAGTATAATAAGCATCCTCTATTTCCTGACGGATTTTATTTTGCATTTCCGCTTTATCTTTTAGTACCTGTTTTCTGGTAATCTGAGCTTCTTTAGCCTTTGTAAAGTGCGCCAGGTTATCCCAGAAAGAAAATTTTGTATTTAAGGTCTGAGAATCAACATTTGTATTCGTACTTGTAACTCGAAATGGTGTTATCTTATCCTTCTTATAGGAACTTTCCACAGTATTGCCTCCTAGGAACCACCTTACTTTTCCCATCAAAGACCATTCTGTGGCCAAATTAAGGCTTCGCTGACTAAACGACTCTCCTGCCCGGCCGTATGAACCTACAACCGAAACATTCGGCATCTCTTCACTTTTAATAATATCCTGACTGAATTTAGCCGCCTTTAAAGTGTCCTCTATTATTTTAATTTCAACCCTGTGCTGAAAAGCCAGATCAAGACATTCATTCAATGTGGTTACGATCTTTTGTCTACCCAGCTGAAAATTCAGCTTTTCAATGTCCAGATTTTCGATAAACATTTCCTTTTCCAGACTAAGTTTTGCCATTGCATAACCGCGCTCTGAATAAGCCACCTGGAAGCAGGCCTGATTGTATGAAGACTGCGCCTCTAATAAATCCGCCGGCGTTGCCCAAAAAACAGTAAATTCATTTTCCACTTCCGTAAGGACTTTCTCGGTAGTTTGCTTTGCTCTCTGCATAATATCAAGCGTATTCTTTGCCATAATAAGCTCATAATAAGCCTTCGTTACTTTTAAGATTAATTCATTTTTCACCCGCTCATAATTGCCATTAGCAATAAGTTGCCCGAGTTGTTCTTTACGTAAAGTCGCTGTTAATTTTCCTCCGCTAAAAAGCAGCTGTTCACCCTGCAGCCCATAAGAGCGGCCCCGATAATCCTCAGTTACTGTTCTTCCGTCTGTTTCATTCCATTCCCCCATTAAGGCCGGATAAAAACCCCGCCTTGCTTCTCGAACACGCAGGTCAGCTAAGTCCCTCTGTTCTTTGGCTACCTGTAAAGGTAAATGTGCGGACAAAGCAAGATTCATACAATCTTCAATATTTGTGATTTGCTTTCCCGGAGTAGCCCTGCGGATCATGGGTTTAATTTCTGAGGGAATTGATATATCTTTGTAAAGGTTCTTATCGACAATCTGTTGGCGTGCTTCAGGCAGAGAGCTTATATCTGTTTCTGCTTTAAGTTTTTTGTATGCCGTTTCTACTTCTACACCCGACTCAATACGCGTTTCAGCATCTTTTCTAATTTTACTGATCTTTTCTTGACTTTCTTTTTTTATCAGTTCGACTCTTTTAATACGGGTAAATTTATCCAAATGCTGTTTTGCCTTCTCAGCTTCAGCCTGCTTAAATTCTTTTATCCTAACCATACTTTCTCTGGGGCCCAATTCTTTTTCTTTCTCGCTCCATTGGGTTCTTTTTTCCGGATCTCCGGGAAAAATGAATAGGTCAAGAAATTGCGCATTCCATTGAGAATCAAAATCATATGCAAATGATCGGTCCAGTTCTATTGTAATCTGCACCCGTTCTGAAGGAGTTTTATTATAATCCGTTTTTTCTTCTACTACTATTCTCTTTATTCCATCCTCTTCAACCGGAACTTCTATAGGTATATTTTCATAACGCTTAAAAGTAACCTGGGCCCCTATAATATTAACTATGAGACCACGCGGATTTTTGGATTCAACAATTGTAAACTCAACAGGAGGATTGGAATGTTCTATATGAATTTGCAAGCCATCATCTATCTTTTTAAGTAAAAATGATCTTAATTTGGCAGGTTGCTGCGCATAACATACTGAAAAGAAAAGAAAAACAGAACTGAATATTGTTAATAACTGAAGGCAGATTTTACGAAAAGCGATATATTTCATCTTATGCAATTCCCTTTGCCAAGATTAATAAGTTCATCCTTATAATTAAATTGACCTTGAACTTATTATATTGTATTTTAATGGGTTAAGTCAATAAAAATAACGCCTAAGGACAAATCAATTCCTAAAGTCTATGTCTAAGCGCTCTTTAATGATTCCAGCAGTGATTCTATGCCCTTTCTCATTAAGATGGCATGTGCCCTCAGGCACAACACGCAAATCTTCTAAGTCAACACCGCTCGCCTTAAATGCCTCTTGGAGGTCAAGACTGGAAAACCCGTATTTTTCAGGACATTCGTTTTTTATCCAGTCATCGATCCGGCTTTCATTTTTGAGTTCCGGAACCAGCAAAAGAAAAACCTTAAATTTATGTTTAATGGAGAGCTGATAAAGTTTTTCAAAAACCTCTTTATTCACCCGCATTGACTTCTCCATATCTGCATAAGCAGCAAACCTGTATGCTTGGACAGGAAATCGGGCAGGATCATCCATGCTCAGGCGATCATAGAGCCTCTTATTTATAACTCTGTACGAGGCCAGATGCCGCATCAATAATCTATCGAATGAATATGGCAAAATAAGCAGTTTTGGGAAATTCAAACTAAAATACTCTCCTATGGAAAGAAATACGTCTTGTTGTTTGGAGTTATTATCACCGGGCAGGACAACTGCATTTCGATAGTAATCATCATTCAAAAACTGCAGAATAACCATATCCGGATCATAATCAAGCAATTTATTCTGCAGCAACAAAACTTTCTGCACAGCATTATAGGAGCAAACTCCGGCATTCAGCACCTCAAATCTTAGATTAGACTCAGGATTTTTATTAAGCAATTTTTCAAGAATCTTAGGATAAGTCAACTCTAAGGGATATTCTGTACCAAAAGTGACAGAATCACCCAATACGATAATTCTAAAGACATCAGCCGGTTTAGGAATTTCAAACTCCCGGTCCCTAACACCTTTAGAATTAATTGAATAAAATCCATTTTCATCCTTAGCATTCGCAATCAATTCATAAGAAAGCCCCGGTGTATCGGAAATTTTATGCAAAAATGGTTTTGCCTGCTGCACATAAACTGATGTGTTTAAAAAATATTTATGTTCTATAGTTTTAGATATATTCTCCAGAAGGATAAAAATAACAAGAAATGTTAATATTAAAACTAATAGTTTAGATAAGATAGGAAATTTCTGCATAATGTAAATTAAAAAAGAGAGCAAACCTATAAGCCGAGTTCTGTGCCTCATACGAAATGAGGTGACGGTCATTCATCTTGTTCCCTAAATTACTTCAGGGAATCTTTGCGACCTAACCCGAGGAATAACAGGCGGGCCACCCTCCTCCTATTTGGTCTTGCTCCACGCAGAGATTGCCTCGTTTCACCCCTCGACTCTTACTTCGTAATCGCTCAGGGTAAACCCTAAGGATACTTGTATTGAGTGAAGCCTGATTAACTCAGGCCGAATCGAAGTATCGTCACTGTTGCTCTAATCCGCCCCTACAGTTTCGTGTTGCGAAACAACACGGTAGGGGGATGGGAATTACCCATTACGTCGCCCTAAGGAGCTCGGACTTTCCTCTACACAATTTGATCTTGTGCAGCGACCATCCGGCTTGCTCTCCGATATTCTGTTATCGCCTGTTTGGCTAACTTATCGGCTTCTTTATTGTATTCTCTTCTTACATGTTCAATACTAAAAAATTTAAAGTTTTTAATAAATGCCTGGGCCTGAGAATTTAATTCTTTCAAGGCATCATTCTTAACCTTGTAAACTCCTTTTATCTGTTTAACCAGAAGTTCACTATCGCTTTTAACGGAAAATTTTTCTCCTCCCAGATCTTTTGCCCTTTTTAAAGCCATTAACAATGCTCTATACTCAGCTACATTATTAGTTGCCTGGCCGATATATTGAGAAATTGTTTCCTGGTATATATGTCTTTTATCCTGTATTACCACACCTATTGAAGCATCTCCGGGGTTACCAGAAGAAGCACCGTCAACATTAGCGATAAGTTCAATTGTTTTAGTTATCATTTTCGACATAAATAATTCTTGCGCAGTTCTCACATGTTTTCATTTTACCTAAACGAAGCTCATTAACAACCTGCGGCCGAACGGATCTAAAACAGCCGGAACAATTTTCTCCGTCAATGGGCACAATTGCAACTTCCCCCTTGTTTTCCAGAATACGCTCATATAACTGGAGAACCTGGGGATCAATATCTGCCTCTGTTGCTCTTTTCCTTGAAGCATTTAAGGCCGCAAGCTTCTCCTTCAGCTGTTTAATATCAAGCTCAATATCTGCTTTATTTTTGTTTAGTTTTGCCTGCTCTTGCGCTGATTTTTCCTTCTCCTGAGCTATTAACTTCTTGATCTTATCAATCTTTTCCAGAATAACGATTATCGCATCCTCAAGCAGAGAATTATCGGCATTTTCCTTCTCTATTTCCAGCTGCAGAGCATACAATTCCTTATTGCTTTTAACCTGGAATATCTGTCCTTTTTGTTTTCTTACTATCTCTTCTTTAGACTGCAGTTCAAGGTCTTTTTCTTTATGTTCAAGTTGAATTTTCTTAAGTTCATCTTCCAACTTTTTAAGCGACAGACAAAGAGCATTGAAATCATCTTCCATTTTTTTTATTTTTTGCGGCTTTTCTTCGAGATCAGTTCTAATCTTAAAGATTTCTATGTCTATTTTCTGCAATTCTTTTAAGGCCTCAATGTCTTTCATTATTAAATCCTGTCATTTTAGCTAAATTGGTCAGCGTTCCCGCCTGGCCATCTCGATTATGCCTACCTGTGTCGGCAAGGCTGGCAACAAGTTTTAAGTCCTCCTTCATTTTTAGGAGGGTATTATTGCCCTGAACCAGTCTTCACTTTGCTCATCCGGTACAGGGCATTCACCATTCTTTTTAAATGGCCTGCCATGAACCTTGTCACTCATTTTGGGACAAGGCCAAGCCCGAACATCAGTGAGTGGTTCATGGTGGGCGATAGAGGACTCGCCTACTACGAAAAAATCTTCCTGATTTTTTCTGCGCAGGCCCACCCGTTTCGCTGTCGCTCGCAGTCCTGCTCGCTTTTCCTCCCGCCTGGTCGGCGCTCAACTTGTTTCGAGTCCGTTTTAAAAAAAACTTTAATGGTGGGCGATAGAGGACTCGAACCTCCGACATTTGCGATGTGAACGCAACGCTCTAACCAACTGAGCTAATCGCCCGAAAAAACTCAGGGTATGGGGTTTAGGGTCAAATTATTCAATTCTAATCCCAATCTCCCTGGGATTCTCTAATTTTTCATATGGTCCCTCGACTTTGCTCGGGATCATTCGACTCTTATATCCCACATGGCTTGCCATGAGCAAGGAGCACAAGCGACGAGTCGAATGGTGGGCCCACTAGGACTCGAACCTAGGACCAAGAGATTATGAGTCTCCTGCTCTAACCAACTGAGCTATGGGCCCAAAAACAGTAGTATAAAATATATCAGAATTACAGAGGCAAGTCAAGAAATAGTCTGGGGTAAAGGTAACCAGGCAAGATACTCTAGTAAGCGGGTCAGCCGATCTTTATAAGCACCTCGCTTACTAGCAATTATTTGTTAGAGAAAATCCCTGTGTTCGCTCATGGTCACTTCAAGAAAATCACGCAGTCTTTTACTTCTTGTCGGATGACGTAATTTCCTTAAGGCCTTTGCTTCAATTTGCCGCACCCTCTCTCTTGTTACATTAAATATCTTCCCTACTTCTTCAAGAGTTCTAGGATAACCGTCTTTTATGCCAAAACGGAAAATCAGCACCCGCTTTTCTCTGTCTGATAGAGTCTCCATCACATGTTCCATCTGCTCCTTTAGCATGGAATGCGCAGTTGCTGTTGCAGGACTTACTACTCTTTTATCTTCGATAAAATCACCAAAATGGGTATCGCCTTCTTCTCCGATAGGAGTTTGCAGTGAGATCGGTTCTTGAGCGATCTTAAGAATTCCCCTTATTTTATCAACCGATATCTGCATCATATCACTTAACTCCTCAGGGGTCGGCTCACGTCCGTGCTCCTGGACCAGAAAACGTGAAGCACGAATTAGCTTGTTTATGGTCTCGGTCATATGTACAGGTATCCTTATCGTTCTTGATTGATCCGCAATCGAACGCGTAATTGCCTGCCTGATCCACCAAGTTGCATAGGTACTAAATTTATACCCGCGTTTGTATTCAAACTTGTCCACAGCTTTCATAAGGCCTATATTGCCTTCCTGTATAAGATCAAGAAAAGATAAACCTCGATTAGTGTATTTTTTGGCTATACTTACCACTAAACGCAGATTAGCTTCTACAAGCGCTGTTTTTGCAAAGGTGAATTCATTCTCACGATGCTTTATAATTCTTAAAGTCTTTCTTATTTCTTCAACAGAGCAGCCGAATTCCCTTAAAATTTTTGCTTTTTTAAGCTGTATTTTCTGTATTTGGCCGCGAATTTTTTTTATCCTCTGGCGTGATATCTCTCTGCCCAGAAAAGAAATTTTTTCAGCATTATCTCTGATAGTCTCAGCAATAGACTCAATAACAGAGGTAGTAAAATTGAACTCAAGCAATGTTTTCAGAGTGCTTTCCGGCCTGCGTACTGTTCTGAGCCTAGCCGTTAACTTAGCAACTCGTTTCATCAATTTGCTGTGATTGAGTCTGAATTCATCGCGGATAATATCCTCAGGATTGACTTCTTTATCTATTATTTGATTCGCTATTCGCAAGACACTATAGCGCGCTACCGGACAAGTTAGAACAGCTTTGCGAAGCTCAAGTTCCTCCCGTTCAATCTCTTTTGCCAAAGTAAGTTCCTCTTCGCGTGAAAGCAGCGATATCTTACCCATTTGCCGCAAATACATACGTACCGGGTCTTCAACATAAGCCGGAGTATTGCCTGCTATCGGAACAGCCTCTTTAATTTTTGATCCATCATCCTCATCTTTTGACTTAATCACCTCATCTTCAGAATCAACCACATCAATATTCTCTCCATCAAGAACAGTCAGGATATCATCTATTTCCTCTGAACCGACAACATCCTGCGGCAGGGCATTATTTAACTCCTCAAACGTCAAATAACCCTTTTTCTTCCCTTTGGCGATTAACTTGGCCAGATTTTTTATCTTTTTTTTCAGCATTTCCGCGGTTTGAGCTAAAGATTTACCGCTTGGTGTCTGCTCTTTTTCTTTAACCGGTGTATCTTTTTCCACCATCTTCTCCTTATTTGCAGCCACCTTCTTCTTGATGACTTTTGAGGCTGCTTTACGCGCTTTGCTATTTAGAGTTTCTTTCTTAGCGGCAGCGTTCTTTTTAATGACTTTTTTTGCCAACTTGGGCTTCTTATTCTTTATGGTTTTTTTCTTGGCGGCAGTTTTATTGTCAGCAACTTTTTTGTTCTGCTTTTTCTTTACCTTTTTCATAAAATCTTTGCTCCTTTTTTAAACAATGGTAATCTCTTAATAACTTCTCCATTCCCTCTGCCGAATATTTTGAATTCTTAATCTGTTTATGTATTTCATCAAGTTTCAATTGCATCCCGTCTGTTTTTACTTTTCTGATGCAATCCTCAAAACTCTTCTTGCGGTCTTTAACACCGGAATCACTAACAAGGAGATTACATATAAATGAACTTGCCTCTTCATCGTCCAATTTTTTCAAAATAGCCGCCGGCTGCACATCATCATTGTTCTGGTATAAATGCATTACTATTTTTCTAACAATTGGATCAGTGAACTCGCTGTAATGCATTTTCTCTTTTAATTGTTCAACTAACTCTTTATTCTCAAGCATCAATGAAACAAGCATTTTCTCTGCCGCATTTACTTTTTTATAATTAGCACTATTACCTATTTTACTTGAAAACTTTATCGCAGGATTAAACTTCTTTAACTCAAAAATTAAAATTTCCTCTGCGATCGACAATGCTTCCGATAGTTTTTTAATATATGTAGTACGCAAAATCGCATTTTTAAAACGTACTATAGTTTCCAGCATTATGCCGGCTATCTGCGCCTTGCCCTCAGGAGATCCTTTGTCAAACTTTAGTAGCAGTAAGTCCAGTTTATAGTCAAACAATGTCTTTGCTGCCTTAACCCTATTGCAAAATTCATCCGCTCCGTATTTTCGAACAAAAGAATCAGGATCAAACCCTTTATTAAGATCCGCAATTTTAACATTCATACCCTCTTCGATCAACAGATCAAGACTGCGTAACGCTGCCCCTTGACCAGCCTCATCAGAATCAAAAACAATAACAACGTTATTTACATAACGCTTCAATAATCTGACATGGTCAATGGTAAAAGCCGTTCCCAGGGAAGCAACAAGATTTTTCACCTTTTCCTGAAAGGGGACAATAAAATCCAGATAGCCCTCTACAACTATGCAATATTCCTCCTGCTGTACAAATTTTTTACTAAAGTTAAACCCGTAAAGGTTTTTACTTTTTATATATATCTCTGTCTCGGGTGAATTTATATATTTAGGGCCTTTATCCTGCTGGTTCTGTTCAGTCTCATAGCCCGGAACATCAATGGTCCTGCCGCCAAACCCCACGATCTTAGCCTGAGTATTAAAAATCGGAAAAATAACTCTGTTCCTAAATCGGTCATAAATCCTGCCCTGTGCATTTTTAATGACCAGCCCGGATTTAAGCAGCAAATTATCGTTGATCCTTTTACTTTTTAAGAATGTCAATAATCCATCCCATAAATCCGGGGCAAATCCAAGGCGAAAATCACTTATACTTTCTTTTGATATTGCTCTTTTATCCAGATAATCCCTGGCCTTTTTTGCCTCGGGAGCTTTAAGTAGATTCTGCTGAAAATACCATGCAGCCAATTCATTTAATTTGTAAAGCATGCTTGAGACAGAATATTTTGATCCTGTCTCTTTCTCTGTTTCCGTAATAATGCGTATGCCCACTTTATCAGCTAAGAATTTTGCTGCCTCAGGAAAATCCATCCGCTCATTTTTCATTACAAAGCTGAATACATTACCGCCTGCTCCGCAGCCAAAGCAATGAAATATCTGTTTATCCGGGCTTACTACAAAAGAGGGACTTTTTTCATGATGGAATGGGCATAATGCCTTAAAATTCCTGCCTGCCTTTTTCAGAGGAATATAGCCAGCAATTATCTCTGTAATATCACAGAGCTGCAGTATCTCATCTAATTGTCGATCGGAAATTTTGCTCATTTCCTTTTAATACGTGTAAACCCAGAACATTCAACCACATCAAGTTTTTGTTTTTTTTCAATTGAATCCAATAATAAATTCAGCCCTAAAGCATCTGAGGATATGTGTCCTGCTATAACCGCATTCATATGTTCTCCCTTTGCCTTTTTAAGATGATCTTCGCTCAAATGCATGCACACAACGGTTCCTATCCCGGCCTGAGCTAAATTCTTAAAAATATCCTTTGAACCTTCGGTGCCTCCGGTCATATCGACAAACACTTTTCCGCAGCGTGAGCTATTGTTCCCGCTGATTATTTTCGGTCCGGCATTGTTTTTCACTGCCATTTTATACTCAGGAATTTCTTTTAGAATCTCCCACACTTCGCCGACAGTATCCGGGTTTTTCTTATCTATAAGCGTTTGCAAATAAGTTGCCACATAGTTATCTGCCGGAGTATGGATACATATAAGCGGGATACCCAATAGTTTTGCCGCATCAGATGTTTTATTATGATTGGCCGTAAGCAGCCTGCGTTCAATCTCGTTAATGCGCTTATTCATCAGGTTCTCAGCTATTGTGATCGGCACACCCTTTAAATGCGCAATATCTGTTTGCATATACATAACCTGATAAAGTGCGGCAAGAGCTCTGCCCTCAGGATGATGAGAGATAATCAGATCAATTTTCCTGCCTTTTTCATTAAGCCTATCCGCTAAAAGCACTTCAGCAACATCAATATCAATTCCCAGGAGAACCTTTTTGATCTCCTCGTTGCCAGTACCTTGGAGTATTCTCGTATCGCTATAAGGATTTGTCAGCCTCTCAGTATCAAACTCCTCTTTTTCCGCCTTTGTTAGTGCGTCATACTGCTTTTTAATTCTCAGCAGTTCCTTTTTTACACACGCTTTGCCGCGAGGATCCTGTTCTATTCCTTTTTCGATTACCATTTCATAAAGTTTTTTTAGTTTCACTCTCTCTCCCCTTAGTTAAAAGTTATTTTAAATATTATTAATACACATAACTTATTTATCAGTAAAACAGCGCTCTCTTTTTACTCAGCCCCAGTCCCCCAAAATAAAAAAAGACAGGTTTATTCACAAACAAAAACCTGTTAGAAGCAGTCAAAAGCATCCTAAAACATACACCTTTGCCTAAATTATTGATGAATTTTTATATGATCAAAAAATTAATATAAATATATGATATTAAAATAGTTAAATAAAAAAAGGTTGATTCTTTAGGGATCTATCCAATATTTATTTTATTTAATTCAATGTAAGTATATCATAATAAGACATGTCTGTCAAGGAGGGGTAAAAACAAAAAAAATTATATAACATATTTATTTACAATATGTTATAATTTAAAAATTAAGCAATTTTTAAATACCTAAATAACATCAAACCAAGATTTCTTTTAAAAAGTCTTATCTAATCAATTGCCCAATCAGCTTGAAAAAAGCTTACCATTTTCAGTATTTCTTTTCAACCAGAATTTCATTTACAAGCATCCTTCTATCCGCCTACCTTCGCCACTGCTGCCATAACTGAGAGCTTTGCGCTTTTGCATATCCATGCAGCTTTTCAAATAAACTCATATATCTGCCGTTGGGAGTAGTATCGATCTTATAAGTATACCCGCTTTTTATAACTTCAGCATTAAGAAATACTTCTTCCTCATCATGTTTATCTGGACTAATAAAAATATATCCTAACAGCTCTCCGTAATTATTGTTCCTTTTTTTGTCAAATTCAACCCTGACCTTTTTCCCATCAATAAGCTTTTCAATAAAACACTTTGCTTCATTTCCCATGACCTTTAAAACTTCGATGGGTATACCGGAAACTTTTGCATCAAACTGAAGTTTATTCCCCTCGGTCACCTCAGGAGTATCCACTCCAATAAGCCGCAAAATTTCACCATTTTCCAAGCGGATCATATCTCCGCTAAGAACTTCTTTTACTCCTAAATTTAAATATTGACTGTCAGCATCATAGCGTAACTTATCATTTTCTCTGTCTTTTGCATTTGCAGCAAAAGAGCTGCTGCTAAAACAATACGCGTCCAACAGCAAAAAACAGCTTATCAGAATTATGGAATTAAAAGTTCTTTTCATTAAAGCTCTTATCTTTAAAATGATTTATTATACACACAGATTAGCATAAACAAAAACTATTTTTCAAGACAATTTTAAAAGCTATTGCACAGCCCATAAAAAAACAACTTATAAAAGTTGCTTTTTAACCCTGTTTCAAATTTTGCAGAAACAAACTCTATTTTACCAGCCAAGGAATTCCAGCTGCTGAAATACCCAATCTCCCCTCCTCATCCATTGTTATAGACTCACCTGCATATGGCCCATCCTCACGGGTAGCTCTTAACAGCAGGTCTATCGCTCCAGCCGTATCAACCGTATACTCCCAATCCGTATCAGACAGGATCGGATTTATAGGCAGACCCCACTCCTCTAAACTCGGTATATCTGCAGTATATTGGTCCATATGCGCCCTGTACCAGGTCTCAGAAGATCGAATAGCCTGTAAACTCTGCTTGGCTTTACCAGCCTTTGTTTTTTCTATGCTGGCCATATAATTAGGCACAGCCAGACTTACAAGAATTCCGATTACAATTACGACAATAAGAAGCTCAACAAGTGTAAAACCTTTATTTTTAAGCATTTACCCCCCCAGAAACTCAGCCATAATTTAAATCTTTTATAAAGTCTATATTAATTATACCATTATTTAAAATTTTAGTCAAGAAACGCAAACTAAATCAAGGCAAATTGTTAAATCATTTTATCTGCCATATATTCCAAATCAATCAAGCCGCAGCCATATAATTGCCTTAATGAGCTTTGCATTGTCTGCATACCAACTTTTTTGACTACCTGAATAAGCAAAGGTTTCTGCTTCTAATCAGCTTCTCTTACTAACTCTGCGCACTGCATTTATGACCACCATGATCTCCGTGGAGAGCACAAGCACTGTTTCATCAATACGCGGTATCAAGTCCTGGCTATTCATTTTATTGCATCAAGTATCCTGGTAATAATCTGCGGTTTATTTAAAGTAAAAAAATGCAGCCGCTTGATTCCATTTTTTATAAGCTGGCGGCATTGTTCTATTGTAAAATCAATCCCGATCTTTTCCATTTCTTGGGGCTGTCCTATGCAGCACTGCATTTTTTTTTCAATACGCTTTGGAATAGTCGCCCGGCAAATCGAAGCGAACTGCTTCACTTTCTCTACATCAGTAAGCGGTAAAATACCCGGCAAAACCGGAATATCTATTCCATTTTTATGCATACGGTCTACCAAAGAGTAATAATGTTTATTATCAAAAAACATCTGCGTAACCGCAAAATCAGCACCGGCGTCAATTTTCTGCTTCGTATGCTCCAGGTCTTGTTCTAAAGATACCGCTTCGACATGTCCTTCCGGATATACAGCAACACCGATGCAGAAGTGACCGTAGTCTTTTATGGTCTTAACCAGATCAACCGCATAAGAAAAATCCTTCTGTGTAAAATCAAAACCAGTAACTCCCTCCGGGGGATCTCCTCTTAATGCCATAATGTTTTCTATCCCTTTAGCCTTGTATTCATCAAGTATATCCTTTATCGCATTGCATCGGGCCCCCAAACAAGTTAAATGCGGCATTACCTCAAGCTCTTTGGTTTCTAAAAGCAATGAAACCGCCTCTTTAGTGCGGTTTTGGTCACCCCCGCCTGCCCCATAAGTCATGGATGCATACAAGGGTTTATACTGTTTTAATATTCCGATCATATTCACCAATAATTTTCGACCCTTTTCCGAGCGCGCCGGAAAGAATTCAAAAGAAGCCCCTTGGTCATGGGTTTTAAGTATCTGGATTATTTTCATTATATTTATCTATTCTTTATGGTTTTTGAGTATTGCTGATATTATACCAAATAATTCTCGCACTTCAAAACACCTTTTGCGCTATCATTTTAGTATGAACATAATAAAGCTTATAACTACAAGTATTACGAGCAGCAAAAAAATGCCTCTTGGCCCTGGATACCGCAGACGGTTTAAGAAACCGGTATCACGTTCCAGACTCCGGCCGCAGTAAAGACAATTAAGTGCTTCCTCATCAAAAATAGGATTATCACAATACGGACATTTAAATTCAATCATTTGCACCCTATTTATTTTCAGGTCAATATGGGCCTGTTACCAAACACGGTCCTGCACAGAATAACGCCAATTAAAGCCACGAAATTATCGCAGATTATCGACGAGTACTCTGCGATCATCAGTAAAATATCTGTGATTATCTGTGCGGCTATGTTGTTTTGCAACAAAGAAATTATATGCTTTTTTTTAATTTAGAGATCAAGATTTCCGCTCTACTAAAATCCTGCTGTCTGAAACAATTCGCAGAAGCCTTAAGGACTTTTCAGTGTTAGGTTAAGGACAGGGAAGAGATTTGATAATGCACTCAACGTGTTCCATGATAGTCAAATCTTGTGATAATTTCAGAGTGACATCCGCATACTTTTCATAAAGAGACCGCCTCTGCTGATAAACATCCTCAAGGTCTTTACCTTTTAAGCCGACAATACCGCGTGTACTGATGTCAGAGATATGCTCTTTTAAGCATTCAAGGTCAGCCTCAAGGAAAACTATCACAGAGTTTTCCTTTAAAAAACTCATCGCCTTGTGTGAATAAACTACGCTTCCTCCGGGACAAATAACACAATTATCGATTTTTCCTAAACCGATTACAGCCTGTTGTTCCATATCCAGGAACGTTGCTTCGCCGTATTTATCAATTATCTTCTGCAGTTTAAATTTAGCTCTTTTTTCAATAATATTATCTGTATCAAGAAAATCAAACCCCAATTTTGAGGCTAGTGTCCGTCCAATACTGCTTTTACCTGCTCCTGGCATCCCGATCAACGTTATATTCATACAACACCCCTCAGGATACTAATCCCGGAACCCAAAAGAATCGATCAGGATTTTAATAAGCTCAATATCCTTATTCTCAATATTGCTGATCTTAAAACCAGTGGCGTAAAAATCAGGATTCACGTCCTTGTGGCACCAGACGCTGCTGGCATCAAAAGTAATCTCCCTGCTTCCTTCAAGCTCCGCAGAAAGAGTCATCTTAAAATTAAAATCCACCTCTGTTTTTATGGGGTCCTCGCTAACAAGCATGATCCCGTCCGTAGTGATATCTGCCAGATACCGATTAATTCCCCGACATTACTATCATATACTCTCAAATAATAAATTAAATGCCTTCTTTTAAATTTACGCTCAGACATTTTCTGTCTCTTCCCCGATTTAATTATCTATGATAGGCACTTTCCGCTATTTTTAACGTTGTGGCTATTTTGGTAACTGCCATCTCAAGCATATGGTTCAGCGCGCTTTTCTTTCCGTAATCAGCCGGTACAACGTTTTTGACCCTGGCATCCTGCACAAATTCCCAGGCTTTACCCCATTTGCGTTTATCATTCGGATCGTAAACCGCGATAGGAATGCCTTTTTGCTTATCGATCAGTGAAAAAAGCGGGATATCGGTCTGCCCGTCTCCGATAACTATCATCTGGTTAAAAGGCACATACAATGAATCGACTTTCTTGTTCACCTCAAACGGTTTAAAACGTGAATCCGGACCGAAAATACCTTTGGATATTTGAAACAAAAACCTCGTTTTATCAGTAAAACTCACAATGTTCTTAGGAAAAGCGATCTCTCCTTTTTCATTATAATGGAAATCACAAGCCCAGATATCCTTAAAATATTTTGCGATCCTGCTATTCACTAAAATATCGCGTATACCGCTGCTCAAAAGAAAGAATTCAATTTCAACTTTAGAATTAACTTCCTGCGCCACAGCCCTTAGTTTTTTAAATATTGCATGCGCTCCGTTAAAGAAAGTTATCTCTTTGCCGAAAGCAGCCAGCTTTTCTTTGGTAATTCTGGTCCTTTCATCACCGCTTGCGGATAATTCAATCATCTTATAAAGATAAGCCGGGATCGGATCCCATCCTTTTTCTTTGTACATAGGCGTGACCTTGTTTGTCCAAAAATCTTCAACATCAATTCCCAGCCCTTCTAAAAAACTGCTTGTTGAATCCGGAGCCAAAGTCTCGTCAAAATCAAATATTACCGCGATTCTGTTAACCATTATTCTCCTTTTTAAAGAAAAAAAAGCACTCTCCCTTCAGGAAGATTGCTTTAACTTATTTTGTCCAGTTTTTTTATACTTTCATGGTTTACATCCTTGTAACCCTCTAAAAACAATCCAGTTAAAAGCACTCTTATCTCTAACATCATAGTACCTCTGTTTTTTCCTTTTTGCAAGATAAAATCCCGGGAAAAACCGGGTTAATAACTTTCCGGACTCAACCTGTCTGCAGTTTCATATCCTACTGAAAATCTCATGGGCGTCTGTCCGGGAAAAGCCTTTAACTTGAATACGAAAAAGATCGTTTTGTCTTGAATTGAGCCATCATCATTAAGCTTGATATTATATGCCGTTTCTAATAACCAGCAATGGAGATCCCTGTATATCGAATACTGCTGTTCCTGAAAAACATCAGTGTAGGACAAGTACCTTGTGTATGTACCTACCTGCCATTTTTCATTTAACTTATAATATAAACTGGCTGTAGATTGTTCGCTTATATCCCGGTCATAACGCTTGCCGAGGGCGATCTGCCATTTATCATCTCCTGATGCATAAAGATCGGCATTGATAGTTTGTATCCTTTTTTGATACTGGTTAAAAACAGTGTCCGACTCAGCCCATAACCATCGATTCGGCTTTAAATCAAGCTCCGCATTGATATATCCGAAATGCTTAACTCCGGGAGCGGAATTTTGTATGTACTCAACCCAGGGGTAAAAATAAAGTATATCTACATTTTCCAGTTCAGCACTGTTTTTTTGTTTCCATTTAGTCTGCAGATGATTTTCAATCCCGAATGTAAACGAATTTTTCTTAGTTATCGAATCTATATCATCAAAAGTACCCAGTTTATCTGCCTGCACGGTCGGGGTATGGATATAATCATAATTTATCTTGGGACTAATCACATGACGCAGCTTGTTTAACTCTATTCCCAAAGCATTACCGCTATAATCAAAAACCCGGAAAAACTTAGTGTTCAGTTCCATACCGTAATAACCTATTCCCCTGAAAAAGTTCTCTTCTGCACCCATATTATCCTTGGAATAATATGTCTGGCGCATACCTGCATACGGAGCTACATTTATCCAGTCCAGCCCGTCCGGCAGTTTTGTCGGGTATTTAAGTTCAGAATAAGTATCAAACCTGTTAGCATCTGTATCAATATCGCTATTAGCTTGTTTTTTGTTCAGGTTGGCAGCTTCAATATCCTGACGAAAATAAAGATTTAAATCAGAAATTTCCCGGCTTACTGTGTTTAAGGTAACTTCAGGAAGACGTTCAACTTCTGAATAGAACCGGTTTGTCCTTTTGCGCGAATACAGGCTAAGGCTATAGCTGTCTTCATAGTGAGTAATGTATGCTTCAGTTGCCGGCTGAGTATTATCCTCATATTCCTTATAAAGATAATCTTTTGTGAAGAATATATCGCTGAATTTCTCATACTCAAGCATCGCTAAAGTCGAAGAATCAATTTCCCATCTATGGTTTAGCTTGACCCTGTATCTTTCTGTTTCCTGAATATTTCTTGTGCGGGGGTCATCTGTGCTTCGGTAGTATTTGTCTCTTTCATTCATATGATAGGTCTTAAGCGTTCCCTTACCGAATTTTTTGGCATCATAATCAAAATCCGCTCCGCCGGCAGTTCCTTTAAGGTCACGTTGATCGAGATGAACAGTAGTTTTTAAATTTTCATTTAAATAATATCTCATGGAACTTAAAGCAAACCATCCCCAGTCTTTCTTTTTACCCACACTCAAAGATACAATATAGTTGCTATCAAATGATTGCTTCCAGTAAGGCAAATACATCACCGGTACATTGCCGATAAAAATAACTACATTTTTGGCCACTACTTTATCGTCCGGATATACATAAAAGCGCTTAGCCTGAACCCGATAATCCGGTTTATCCTTATCGCAAGTCGTCACATAGGCACGGTTAAAAATATACTTTTCCTTATCTGCTTTTTCTCCCTCAGCAGCTTTAGCATGCCAGGGCATATCAACATATGTGATATCTTTAAAACTACCGGTTTCCTTATTAAAATCATAGGCCAGATCTTTTCCCCAAGAAACTGATTTACCTCTTTCAATCTTAATATCGCCGGGCGCAACCGCAACTCTTGCTTCTAAATCAAAATCTATCTGCTTTGCCGTGATCCTTATATCGCTGTGAGTTACCTCTACCAGTTTTCCCCCCTCATCCTGCGCCTGCAGCATTCTGCCTTTTCTGGATTGAAAATTATATTCAAGTTTATCCCCTGTAATTGTGATCCCATTATAAAAAACACTTACCCTGCCGGTTGCCATGGCCTCATTTGTTTTAAGATCAACCTCAATATTATCTGCCTTTAAGATCACTTGATCATAGTCTATCTTCACATTACCGGTACCTTTAATCATGGATCCTGAGTTAAAGTACTCTACATTATCCGCATCAACAACAATAGGCCTGCTGAGAGGGGTTTTTGACTTGTCTTGAGTAGAGGCAATGCTCTGGCCAAATGCGGCATCATGCAAAAAGAAAAAACTAATCAGGATAATAAGAAGGGATTCAAGGAGAGAACTCAGAGAATAAGGATGTAGCTTTAATTTAAAGAAGTTCAACTAATTACCTCTATAATGATTAATGATTTTCTCAATCATTGCGTCTAATTTCAGATTAGCAAATGGACCGATAAGCTTTTCTATCTTAGAAATATCAGGCACTCTATAAAACATATCTTCAAAATTATGATCATAGGCCTGTTCATAAGGAACCAGTCGTATCTGGGAACTGCTATGGCTAAAAGCCTTAATCTTTTCAGCCAGTTCCAGAATGCTGATCGATTCACAGCTTCCGATATTAAAAACATCGCCTTCAGCCTCTTTTTCCGCCATAATCGCTTTGATTGCCGCTACCGCGTCCGTTATATAAGTGAATGAACGCACCTGATTGCCGTCGCCATAAACGGTTATCGGTTCATTTTTAAGCGCCTGCTGCACAAAACGCGGTATGACCATGCCGTAATGCGGACTTTGCTTCGGCCCGCAGATATTAAATAATCGTCCGACAACCACGGGCAGACCTTTAGACCGGTGATAAGCCACTGCTAAAAATTCATCAAACCCTTTGGAAAAAGCATATCCCCAGCGCGAGATATTTACTGCCCCCAGGGTCCTGTCATCGGTTTCCTTAAAGCTCTTTGAACCGCCGTTTTTACCGTAAACCTCGGATGAAGAAGAGAAAAAAATTTTCTTATTAAAAACATGTGCTAGATCAAGGACAATCTCAGTACCGCGGACATTAGTTATTAAAGAATCCAACTGATTTTCAAGAACATATTTAACTCCTACTGCAGCAGCTAAGTGATATACACAATCGCATTCGCTGACATATTTAAGCATGCTCTTATAATCCAGGATGTCTCCCACAACTAGTTTAAATCTTTGATTAATCTCTAAATGCGATATATTATCCTTAGACCCTGTGGAAAGATTATCTATAACTGTTACTTCGTACCCATCATTTAACAGGCTCTCTGCCAGATAAGAGCCAATAAATCCCGCTCCTCCGGTGATCAGGATCCTCATTTTTTCTCCTTGTTTGCCAGGACCAGAGCTGCTGCGCCTATAATTCCCGCCTTATTGCTGAACTTTGAAGCAACAATCTTCAAATTACGGCAGGAAACCTGAAAAGCTCTTTCTTTTACAATTCTGCGCATCGGTCCAAGGATAAAAGCTCCTGCCTTTGCCACTCCTCCTCCAACCACAATAATCTCCGGATTAAGCAAGTTTACGACATTAGCAAGTACTGCCCCCATATGTTTACCTACCTCTTGCCAGATCAGCAAGGAAAAAGGATCCTTTTTCCTGGCGGCATTGGTTAACATCTCAAGAGTGAGGTTTGAATACCTTCCATTAAGCTTAGCTTTTATACTGCTCCTTGCACCCAAACGTAATTTTTTTATTGCCTCTTCAAGAATATAGCGGTTTCCAATATAGCGCTCAACGCAGCCTTTGCCCCCGCAAATACAAAGAGGTCCGTTTTCATTTATGGTCATATGACCTATTTCTCCGGCAGCAAAATTTATTCCCCGGTAAACCTTATGGTTAAGAATAATACCCCCGCCGATACCCGTACCCATGGTTACGCAAATACAATCCTTATGCCCTTTGGCAGCCCCGAATTTACTTTCTGCTAAAGCCATCAGGTTAGCATCATTATCAACCAATACAGGGATTTTGACTTTAGGTTGAAGAGCTTCTTTCAGATTCACATTTTTCCAGCCGGGAACATTTGTCAGATCAAAAATCATTCCTTTATCAAAATGGACCCTGCCGGGAACACCAATACCTACTCCGAGCACACGATTGCCTTTATAGGTACTTTCTGCTTTAAGTTTTATTATCCTGATCACCAGCTGCTCGATCAAAGCATCTTTATTATAATCCTTGGTTTCAAACGAAGAAAATCCCTCGATTTTAAAACCTTTATCCCAAAAACGCACCAGAGCCAATTTTACAAAAGTACCTCCGAAATCAACTCCGATTGTATAGCGACAATTCGCAACCTTACGCCGATCCTGATTCATGATTTCTCCTCATCTTAATATATTATTCCTAACGGCATGAACTTCTCTGAATTTTTGCAATTTTTAACATTTACCTGTGCTTTTTTTATTAATAGGACTACTATTTACAGAACTAACAGCCAAAATATTATAGTCGAGTGGAGCCTCAGCCTAAAGGCCGAGGCTCCCTCCCGCTCCGAACAATCCCAGTTCATCTCCGGGCTTAAGCCCGGAGAATTCCAAAGAAGGGATTAAAAGTTAGTTATGTTTTATCCGGTAGGATTTGTCCAATTGCCTGTTAACTTAAATAATTAATCAGATTAGCTAACATAATTTTTAACTGTTTTCTATGTACAATAGAATCTATAAGTCCGTGCTCTAATAAAAATTCTGAGCTTTGAAAACCAGGCGGTAATTTCTGCCTGATTGTCTGTTCAATAACTCTCGGACCGGTGAAACCAATCAAAGCCTTGGGTTCAGCAATAATCACATCCCCCAAGCTGGCAAAGCTGGCCATAATCCCTGCCATAGTAGGGTTGGTCAAAACAGAAATAAACAGCAGACCTTTTTCTTTATGTTTTGCCAAAGCTGCGGATGTCTTTGCCATTTGCATCAGACTAAACATCCCTTCATACATTCTCGCTCCGCCGCCAGATCCAGAGACAATGACCAGGGGTAAATTCTCTTGGGTTGCCAGTTCCGTAGCTCTAGTTATCTTCTCCCCTACAACAGAGCCCATTGAGCCCATAATGAAGTTAGAATCCGTAACTGCAAAAACTACTTTTTTTTTATTAATTTCACCCTTGCCCGTAATTACAGCATCTACAAGCCCGGTATTCTTTTGGTCCTGCTTTATTTTTTGAACATAGGTCTTTGGCCCCTTAAATCCAATAATATCCACAGGCGCCATCTTAGCGTCGAATTCCTTAAATGTACCCTCATCCACCAAAAGAGACAGCCTGTCCCAAGCCCCTAGAATAAAATGGTAATCGCATTTAGGACATATGCTTATGTTTTCTTTAAGTTGTTTATTGAAAATAATTTGCCCGCAACCAGAACATTTTGTGCATAAGCCGCCGGGCATATCTTTTTTCTTAATTTTTACTATTGTATATTTCGGCTTTCCAAACATTATATCTTCTTTCTAAATTTCTACGCTCCCTTATTTTAAGCAGAAATTAACGCTTTTCCAAGTTAGGTATTATCTATGTGATTCTTACCAAACACAGCCCTGCACAGAATAGCATCATTAAAGACACAAAGTGGCTACAGATTATCGACAAGCGATATCTGCGGTCATCAGTCAAACATCTGTGATTATCTGTGCGGCTCTGTTATCTTGCAACAGAGCCTATATTAGCATAAACTGAACTTATTGTCAAAACTACTTATCCTTGCATTATCCACAATTCTATCCAATTGTTTTAATGTTCATAACACATTTTATGATAATATGTTAACGTTTTGACTTGAACCTTAGCAATCCAAATATTCCGTATAATATAAAACAAGCGGATATTACTAAAATCACCCACATAGGATTTGAGAATTCTGAAAGTTTTGAAGAGACAAACATAAAGATAAGAAATCCCAAATTCATGATTATGCCTAAAATGCTGAATATTCTCCCTCTCATATTGGACTTTATAACTTCATGTATTAATGTGTTGCCGGAAATAAAAATCGGCCCGACACTTATGCCTATTAATACGGAAAGTATCATTGCTATATAAATTTGCGAAAACATTTTCAATAAAACAGCAAAACATCCGATAAAAATACCGCTTGCGATCAGGCTGAAAAATATTATTCTAACCTTGGAGATCTTATCAAAAAACCTTCCGCATATCAATGCTCCCAGAAAGAAACCAACTCCTATAAATATTGATAATACACCCAGATCCCGGGTTACTGAACTGAAAACATTTTGGATAAAGACTATCGCCACAATATAAAGCGCTCCGGCAGCTGACATAAGCATAAAAATAGTAAAAAAAACAAAACGCAAATAAGGATTAGCTATGACATATTTGATCCCCTCTTTTATATCAGAAAATATTGACCCGTTTTCCACTGCGGCATCATCAGTTCTATTGATCTTTATTTTATTTCTGTTCTTTACATTCACAAAACAAAGCAGCAGGCCGGAGATAAGATAAGTAAATGAATCAATATAAAACCCGGACTTTGCCCCCACTTTTTCTATTAATGTTCCTCCTAATCCTACCCCAAGGACAGCCGCAATCATCACCGTTGTATTTGTCAGAGAATTAGCAATCAGCAGATTCTCTTTAACTACCAACTCAGGAATTATGGAAAATTTTGATGGAAGAAAAAAACAACTTGTTGTAAAAACAAGAAAAACGCAGATATAAAGCGGCACAAGCGTGTTCATTTTCACAAACCACAAGGGGATAAGCAGAACCAAAACAGCACGGATAATATCACTTATAATCATCGTGTACTTATAATTCCAGCGGTCGACATAAGCACCGGCAAAGGGACTGACCAAAAAAGAGGGAATAATCGTAAACGACATTATCTTAGCCAAACCAAAAGCTGAACCGCCGGTCCGGTTATAAATCAAGGCAATCAAGGCCATCTGATTTAGCCTATCCCCAAACTGGGAGATGATTTGGCCAAGCCAAAAACAGAAAAAATTCTTTTCTTTAAGAACATAACTGAACTTATTCAAAAGATTTCCCCCTATTTATGAAGTTTGGCTTAACAACCGTTTCATTGCCGCTCGCAGTCCACGCCCTGTACCGAGCTCTTGCCGTAAACCGCGCTATGCTCTGGTTCCGCGGTCGCTCTGGTTCAGGGCTGCTCGTTCTTCCTCCCGTCTGGTCGGCGTTCAACTTGTTTCGACTCCTCAACTTGTCAATCTTTGGAGCCCACGAGAGGAGTCGCCTACTACGCAAAAAACTTCCTGTTTTTCGCTGCGCAGGCCCACCCGTTTCACTGCCACTCGCAGTCCTGCTCGTTCTTCCTCCCGCCTGGTCGGCGTTCAACTTGTTTCGACTCCTCAACTTGTCAATCTTTGGAGCCCACGAGAGGAGTCGAACCTCCGACCTAAGCTTTACGAAAGCCTTGCTCTACCAACTGAGCTACGTGGGCATCATAAACAGCATAACTAATACCTTGCTGTATCTTGTACTGAAATAGTTGACACTTTTAAACACAGATGATTTAATTAACCGCCCGCTTCGCTTGATAAACGCTGATTAACGCAGAACCCTAATGCTGTTTCCGGAAAATCATATGCTTATTTGCGGCTGCGCTAAAGCCGCATGCCTTCATCAACCCAATACTCAGTAAGGAAAATGTATTTTCCTTCTGAACTTGGTTTGTGAAGGCCTAACTTGACAATGTCAAGTTAAGCATATGTTTTCATCCGCGTTTATCTGCGTCCATCTGCGGTTAATTTGTTTTCCTACAAGCATATTCCTACTTTTTGCTTTTGCTAAGAGCTATGCCTGCCCGCCGTGCTTTGTGGCGGGAGCTAATTTGCATTTACCGCAGACGTTGCCTTTTTTAGACGATACGGGCATCGCAACCGATAACCTGAGACTAGTTGTTTAGATCTTTTACCTTTTTACTTTTTACTTAAAATCGCTAAACCCTATCCGCTATTTTACATCTCCAGCCTGTTCAATGCCCGATAACCTAAGGACATGGAAACAAAAATAATAGCCCCACTGAATACACAGACAAAAACAGAAGATAA